>SVEW01000061.1 GCA_015057205.1 Lachnospiraceae bacterium
AAAAGCCATCTGCCTGAAATGCCACATTTCGAATTCCAAAACGCATACACTTGCTTTCACCATTTCCTTGCAACGTTCCCTGTAAGGTATATAATTTCGGATGGTTTATATCCCATGCTTCTATATTGTTCAAGACAATTACCGTCTGATAAAACTGCTGCCCCTTTGTCACCTTTATTCTCTCGGAAGCTATGGACTTCATCTCATCCATTACCTCAAGAAGCAATTCATCCTCTGCCACTGCCTCACTTATGGTTACATCCACCATAAGTGTGGCGCATTTCGCTTCTGTATCTAATTTCTTCGTTCGAACAAATACATCCGTAATATGTACCGGTTCCTTGACCTCTAAGTACACATCCCGATATATCCCACCGTAAGTCAGGTAATCCACCACATAGCCAAACGGCGGCACGTTCAACGACTCTCTGCTATCCACTTCTACCCGTAAAAGGTTCTCGCCTCCAAACAAAAGCGCCCCAGACAAATCTACGGTAAAGGCCGTATATCCGCAGGCATGCTGTCCCACCAATTGGTCATTGCAATATACTTTCGCCTTATGAGCCACGCCTTCAAAGGTTAAAAGCACACGCTTGCCTTTCCACGCTTCCTTCGCTACAAATGTCTTCTCATACAAGGCCACCATCTGGTAGTCCTTCTCCGAAAAATAATGAAAAGGCAGTTCTTTCACCGTGTGTGGAAGTCTTACCGATTCCCATTCTGTCAAATCATCTTCCGCCGGACAAAATCGCCATCCTTCATTAAAGTACTGTCGTTTCATGTTCCCCTCTTTCTAGGCACGAATGCCATCCACCAAAATATCCACAACTTCCTGCAGCGCATCTGCATAGGTTATGTTATTTCGCACCAACACATCTCTTCTGAAAAACTGCTCTACCGTTGCCTCGAAAACGGCTTTAAACAACTGAACATTAATAGGACGGACAACGCCTTCCCGGATTCCCTGTTCCAGCAAAGCAATGGTACTCTCCCATCCGGTCTCTAACCTTCTCTCGACCGCAGCATAAATCGTTGGATATTTCGCACGCAATTGATACAAAAGCGAGAAGTTAACATCTTTATACCCCTCCGGCAATACACCCAAAATGGCACGAATTTTCTCTATTGTTGTAAGGTTCTTATTATCAAGAACCTTCTGTTCCTCGTTCTTGATTCCGTCAAAACAATAATCCACCATTTCCATAAACATGCTCTGTTTATCCTCAAATAACACATAAATCGTTTTCTTGCTCATGGAAACTTCGGATGCAATATCGTCCATGGTAAACTTTAATCCCTTCGCGTTAAAAACCCGAAGTGTCGCATCTAATACTTTGCTCTTAGCAGCCTGAATATCTTTTCCATTCATCATTCATTCCACCGGTTACCGACTCTTCGGAAACCTTTCTCCTCTTCCTAGTTTCCTCCATTGTAGCACGTTTTGGAAACTATACACAAGAATCCGGTTTCACAAATCGATGTCCTTGTTTTTGTGCAATTTTCCCAATACACCTGCCCATCATACTGTTTTCGTTATACAAAAATAAGGCACCCCAAGGGATGCCTCTTTCACTAAAATTCATCTATTAACTTTTGTACTTCTTCCTGCCCAATCACCGTCACCTTTTTATCCGCAATTCGGTAAATGCGATCACACATGGAAAGAACCGATGGTCGGTGCGTCGTTAAGATTACGGTTTTCTTAGGATTTTTTTTCATAATATTATTCAAAATCCTTCGTTCCGTAGATACATCCAATGCCGATGTCGCCTCATCCATCAACAAAACCGGCGCATCCTTTAACAATGCCCGGGCAATGGATAAACGCTGATTCTGCCCTTCGGAAAAGCCGAGGCCATTTTCTCCCAACTCATGGGCAAGCCCTTCCGGCAGTTTTTTTACAAAATCAAGAATGCAGGTAGTTTCCAGCACTTCTTCCAGTTCTTCTTCGCTAACATCTGCTTTTATCAACCGCATATTTTCCAAAATAGAACCTGCCATCATGGTGTTTCCTTGAGGAACATAAGAAATCAATTGTCTGGTCTGCTTTCCCAGAGGCACTTGACCGCTCTCACCGGACGCACTCACATCCCCCTGCAAAGCCGTTACAATTCCGAGAATAATGCGCAACATAGTTGTCTTGCCTTCCCCGGAGGGACCCACCAGGGCAATAATCTCACCCGGATTTGCATAAAGGGAGGCACCCTCAAACACACTGTACCCGTTCCGATAGCGGAAAAACATATCTTTAATCCGCACCGAAACACCATGCTCCTTTGCTTCCATCGCAAAAGCACTTATCTTGGAATCCTCTATCTCCTCTTCCTCATCATGCAAAAAAATCAGCTTTTTAACACGCTCCGCCGAGGCCACATACTCCATAATTGTCGGTATCATATTGAGAAGCGCTTTTAGCGCATCCCCTACCTGCAATGCTAAAAATGCCAAAACAGAAAGAGCACCAAAGGATATTACACCGCTGTGCACACGATAAAACATCCATCCTACACAGGCAATGGCACCTATAATTCCGGTTAAATACGTGGTTCCCCAGGACAACAGGGAATACTTGTTAGACTGCAAATCCACCGCTTTTCTATGGGACTCGAATCCATCCATTTTATCGTAAAACAAATTTCCCAGATTGAATGCTTTAATCGCTTGAATGTTATTAAAGGTCTCTTTATTAAAAGACGTTATACGGGATTCAATTTCACGAATCTCCCGATGGGAATCATACACTTTTCCCATAAAAAGACGGGAAGCAATCAACATAACGGGACCAATAAGTACCGCTACCAGCACCATGGAATAATCCAGATATACAATGTAAAGTCCAGCGCAGATTATCAACGTAATCTTTGCAATCATAGTCGGCACAAGACTACTTGTATTCTGTGCCACGGTTTTGATATCCGATGTCAATCTGGTAATCAAGTCGCCGGAATGATACTCCGTAAGTTCTTCCCAGGAGGAATCCATAATCTTTCGGTACACCTTCATTTCCAGACTGTTAAACATGGAATTAAAGGTTCTGGCCGACACACGATTAGCCGTAATACTAAGCGCCGTATTTCCGATAAACAATGCTATCAGAACGATTCCTGCCCGCACTAACTGTGTGGTATTATCCATAAGCGCCAAATCCACCACATTTCCAACCTTTGTGGTCATAAAAATGCCGTACAAGGCATGAATAATTAAAAAGACCACATAAAGGCAGACCTTACCTCGATATTCCTTTAACTCCGTAAGACTCCATTTTAAGGTTTTGCCAATGTTTATAAAAATCCTTCTTTTTTCCTTTTTTAACATCCCCTCTATCTCCTTATACCCATCGCTTCTTTTATCAGCTCGCAAATGCGAAATACATCGGTTTCTGCCAAATCCGAATACAACGGTAAGGTAAGTACCTGCGAAGCCACTCTCTCAGCCACCGGCGTCTTTCCCTGAAAGCCCGCTTCTTTGTAGCAATCAAAGGAATTGGTAAGCGGGTAAAAGTATTTCCGCGTAAATACATTATGCTCTTCTAAATGTTTCTTCACATCATCCCGGGTCACCCCTAATGTCTGCGCATCAAACAGCACCGGACAATAGGCATAATTGCTTACCACATCTTCCCGATATGCCGTCAGCATCCGCACACCCGGTATGCCGGACAACTCTGTCCGGTATATATCGTAAGCCTCTTTTCTTCCAGTCCGGTATTCCTCAAAATGTTTCAGATTGCAAAGTCCCATGGCCGCTTCAAATTCGTTCATTTTGGCATTTGCGCCCACGAATGCAACCTCTTCCTCATTCATAATTCCGAAATTGGACAACTGATAAACCCGCAAAGCCTCTTCTTTGTCATGAAGTGCTACGCAACCACCCTCAATGGTGTGAAAGGCTTTCGTTGCATGAAAGGAAAACATAGATGCATCCCCGTAGGTTGCAATACTTTTGCCCCCTACTGTCATGCCAAAAGCATGCGCCGCATCATAAATCACCTTCAGCCCATGCTTTTTGGCAATGGCTTCGATTCGTTCCACATTACAGGGAAAACCATACACATGAACCGGCAATATCGCCACGGTCTTTTCCGTAATCAATGCTTCAATTTTCTCCTCGTCTATAGTACCGTCGCTTTCCTTAATATCACAGAATACCGGCGTACAGCCGCTTCGCACAATGGCATGGGTTGTAGAGGCGAAGGTAAAGGGGGTTGTAATGATTTCACCATGTAACTCCATAGCCTGCAAAACCATCTCCAACGCCATATGTCCATTACACATCGGCATGCAATATTCCATTCCAAAATAAGCCTTCAATTCCTCCATAAACTGTCGCACATATTTTCCCCAATTCGTCAAATATCTGCTTTTCCAAATGTCCTTCACCATCTCCATATACTCTTCCATAGGTGGCAGCGATGGTTTGGTCACAAAAATCTTCTCATCCATACTTTATCCTCGCAAAACCGCCTGACCATCTATGTAATCATAGCGACGAACCATATCATTGCCATTCTCGTCTAAAATTACGAGATACTCATTTACAGTTTCTACAAATGTCCACAAAGCCTCCTTACCTTCTTCCGTTTCTACAACATACATGTATCCAAAAATCTGTCGCATTCCGGAATTCGGCAATATGGTATCGCCAAGCTTCTTTTCAGAAGTAACTACCAAATTTGCGTATCTTCCCATAATTTCGTCGATTCCATCTATCTTTGAAATTCTACCCGGGTTTAACCAAATAACATACACTTTCGCGTTTACTATGTTCTTTTTTTCCTCCACTTTTCCAATCACATTCGGAAAAACACTTCGCAGAACATTTAGACATAACCGTTCCTGTGTCAGCGGAGACATTCTCCCTCCCGGAAGCCGATAATTCATTTCAATAATTGTTATTTCATCCTCCCCAGCAATTGCCTGCACGCTTCCAGCGCCGCTTTCGCACCCAAGGTCACGAAACAATGCTTGTAAAGGCTGCATCAATTTATTTTTATACTTCTCTAGTTGCAAGGATGGAACCATTCCAAAAATAAATGGTAGCGAATCCGTACTACTTCTCATGCTCTCTATTGACTCAATAAGCTGTGCTTCTCCATCTTCGAACATAATTAACAAAAAGATTTGCACTCCTTGACAAAATTTCTCTACCACAACCCGCTTTGAAGGTGAATGCAACAATGCGTCCTGATAACCAAACCTGAGTTCCTGCTCATTTTGACATATGTGCATTCCCAAACTACTACATCCATCTACAGGCTTCACCACCACCGGATAAGCTATTCTCTGCAAAGCATCCTCTAAAGAATCCCCTTCTGCCAAATAATCTTCTGCAACAGGAAGCCCATGTTTTCTGCAAGTTTTTTTAAATGCTTGCTTATCATTCGTTATTTCCCACGCCTTGTCCGGTACGTAAAATGGAAAGCCAAGTCGTTTTGACAGTTCGCGACAGGTAGCCATACATAATTCACCCGCTCCGCAAACCACACCTGTAACCCCACTTTTTTTTGCCATCTCTTCCAACGCATCATAATCCGTCACGCTAATATCCCAACTCTCATCCGCTAACAGCTTAACCGGGGATTCGCTCTTTGGCAAATAATCCGCTACAATGGTGTATATATTTCTTTCTTTTGCCTGATGAATTAAACAATCAACATGGTAGTTGTTTCCTAGAATTAATAGTTTTTCCATCCCCCTCAGCTTCTCCTTAGCAGTAATTTAATCTTTGTGCAAAAAAACGCTAACTTCGATTTGTAATCAGCTTGTATCGCCCTTTGGAGTTTTACAAACTCGTTTGCCGAAAAATGATTTCGATTATCGTACAATTTTTTCAATTCATAATTCCTACGCTTGTCGAAACAAAGGGGCAATCCTAGCATCTGCGCAACCTGTTCTAAAATCTGCAACCCTTTAAGATACTGCATCAGATTCTCTACACTATAGAAATCATTCTTCGACGACCAGGAACCGCTTTCCACGTTCATCATCCGCCGATAAGCTGCTACCTCTTCATCCATTACGTGCATTTTCCCCAAGGAAAGCATGCATAAAACCAGCATACGATCAATCATCTGGCTGGCATCAATCTGAATACTCTGCATCTTCTTCATCAATTCCCCATATGCAACCTTTCGATAAACCGCCGTTGCCGTCTGTCCAGGCAAAAGGTAATCCTTGAATTCTTTGATGGTATATTCACCACCCGTTTTCACAAATCCACTGTATTGCTCCACTTCCGGATGTCGCCTCTCCTCTTCGTCCACGATAATACACTTTCCAAACACCGCAATATAATCCGGGTGTGTATCCAAAAAATCAACCTGTTTCTGAAGCTTATCCTCATCAATCCAATAGTCATCGCCTTCAATAAAAGCAACGTACTCCCCCTTGGCTCTCGCAACCAAATCCATAGCATTCCCTGTCATTCCCAGGTTCTTCTCGCGAATATAAGGCACAATAATATCCGGATATTTTTCCGCATATTCCCGTACAACCGCTGCCGTATTGTCGGTGGAACAATCCTCACCTACCAAAACCTCATATTTAAAATTCACCTTCTGCTCCACAATGCTTTGAAGCGTATGTGGCAAAAACTTCTCGTGATTATACGTTGCCGTAACCACACTTACCTTAACTTCGTTCACCTTTCCCCCTCCTATAACAAGTCATAATCATCTAACATTTCATTCACTGCATCTACGGAGTTAAACATCATAACATCCAAAATCGACAATGCCGGCACAAACTCTGCCGCCCCCTGTTCATACGGACGCAACCGATTCTGCGCAAACTCAATATTCAATCCATTTGCCCGATACTTCTCCGCATTATAAAAGGTCTTGCCCAGGGGTGCATTCCGATAAGTGTCCACCCCTTCAAATTGCTTACATACCACGATTCCCCAATCATCCGGTTCCATGTTTTCCTTTTCCGCAAGCCCTAGCTCAGACAACCGATAGGTGGGTGTCTGTATCCCCAACCTCTGACAAACCAATTGATTAGAACGAATGTTTAATTCAGCCAGATTCTCATATTTTCCCGCAAACAGCTCGTCCAACATGTCCAAAACCTCATTATAATAAGGTGCACGTTTCTTGTAGGCCAGCAATTTATTATAAATATCCTGCTCCCATGTCCGTTCATACGCAATTTCCATCTGATTAATGGCCGTATCCCTTGCCGCACGCTTCAAGGGAACCGTAATTGTCAATGGCGCATTTTCACAGGACAATATGCGGTTCCGATTCATCCATCCATGTCGTGTATATTGCAAAGAATCTGCATACACGTGAATATCTACATGTTTCATTATGGAAAAATAGCCAATATATGGGAAAAAATACGGTTGATGTAGTGATAATGTTTTCATGTTTGATCCTCTTTATGATTTATAATGTACATTATGAAACGAAAAAACACTTATGCGACCATTATAGCACGTATAAATTTAGACTGCAAGAAACTCCATTGCAAAAGCAATGAATCGTCATTTCGTTCAGCATGTGTACATAAACGTTGAATTTATAAGGAATATGCGATATACTTCAGTCTTTAAACGGTGATACACCCCATCGGGTATACTCGCAAGCGTTTTTCGCTTTTTATACCCGATAGGGTGTATTCTAATTACGTATAGTTTTGTATTCCCATTTCCTTCTATACTTCAATGCAACTCCCACACAATATAGTATGAGAATTAAATCAAGTAACTTTGCTGCCCAGAAACTTCCTGTCACTGACAGCTCGCTATACTGCCAATATTGCCAATCAAAAAACAGAATTGTCGCTATTGCCCCCAACTGTAGCGGCAATACAAACAAGCTATTTTTTCCTATTACTGTCGCAAGCAGGAACACCGCAAACGGAAGCCAAAGTACAACATGTCCATAGTGTTCAAAAATAACCATACCGGATATTTCCTCATCCAAACCTGCGTAGAATGTAAATACTCTCATCACGCAAAGCACCCCCGCCATTATCATAGGGATAATCCTTCTAATAACCAAATTTCTCTTATCTTCTAATCCTGCCATATGTTCCTCCTTCAGAAATCTCTCCTAAATTGTGTCTTCCACCATCTCCCAGAAAGGTGCGTAATTTACCTTTTATTCTTCTAGACCCTTTATCAGCTTGCCATGGGAATAGAATACCAAAACAGCAACCCAATTACATTTCTTGCAATAACGAACACATTGATAATAAAGAGTACTATCACCTCTCCGCTATCCCATGCAAATCTTCGACGTCCAATTTTTCCAACGAGCAACGCCACCAAGACAGCGCCCATTGCAAGGGAAATTGCCATGATAATTGGCACTACAGCACTTGCCATTTGAACCGGTAACAACGGCATAATTGCCAAAACGATACAAACTACATTAAGTGTATAATACACTGCCTTCCGTTTGTTAATAACCATGTCTTGCCCTCCTTTAGATTAATCATACATGCATTATTCACACAACTTACAAATTTCTTTCTCGGAATCCTCATGAATTCGATATGCCACTACCGAATCTTGTGGGCGCTTCGCATACTTCTCTTGAAAACAATAAATATTCTCTTCCCCTTCATCAATACGCAAAACCACACATTTAATCTTCGGCAACCTTCCTCCCGCTTCCATATCCATTGGCTTTTTAAAGTCCACGACAATATTATACCCCGGAACCTTCGCGGTTAGTTCCTTTTCTTTCTTGTCCAATATCATTAAAGAATCTACAATATCGTCCATTGAAAAACCTTCTTTAGCCATCTTTACTACCACATGAGATAAGTTACACATCGTATTTCTCTCACCGACCACTTCTTTTCCATTACGATAAAACTTCATGTTCTTCACCATGGAATTCATTTCCACCTTATTTGTTAACATAACTTTCGCAAATGCACCGCCCGCAATGCAAAGAACTAAAACAACTCCTAGCAATACACGCTTATCTATCCGTTTATTCTTCATTTTGCACTAAGTCCTCCATAGGAATACTTACAATATCATTTACCAAATTTCCATCTCCGGTTTTACCTTCATTGTATTTTACATGCCGCAAATTTCATAATTGCTTTGCTTTTTATTTTCTTTTCGTCTTTTTCCAACAAAATCACATTATCAAAGGCCCCCTCGTGTGGTTTGCTTCTTCTAGACCCTTTATCAGCTTGCCATGGGAATAGAATACCAAGACAGCGCCCATTGCAAGCGAAATTGCCATGAAGATTGGCAATACAGCCTCTTTCTAGTTAAGCACAAGATTTCCTCCTGCTATATGCACCCCCGTAAAAATCCGGGCGTTCTGAATCTCACCATCAATTCGTTTGCATTGAACCACCGCGCTATAGGTGCCGTCCTGCAACGGAATATTCTGGCTAATGAGGCCTTCCGAATTCACGTTTACCGTATACGTTCTAGTTTTCCCCTCCGACACCAACATAAGTCTGTATTCCTCATTTTCCCTACATTCATTTATCGCCAACGTCAGCGTCATATGTCCCTTTTCCGACATATGCATTTCGTAAGTTTCCACTGTCAATCCATCTTTACTACTACGTCTTCCTGCCCCATAATTCAAGACTTTCAAACAATACAACTGTCCCCCTACCAAAAAAGCCGTAAGTGCAATCGCAACAATAATTAATTTGTACCTTCTCATTGTGTCCCCTCCATCGAGTGCGTTTCCTCTATATTATAATACCCTCAGTATATTTTATCCAAGCAAAAACGTCCATATATTTTTTGGAGAAAACTGTATTTTTACACTTTTTCTCCAAAAAATATATGGACTTTCCATCAAATATCCGCTACCATATGCTTACAAACACACAAAAAACACAAATGGAGGGTTTTCGTATGAAAATGAGAAAGAATTTGAAACGTGCATTAGCGTTAGTTCTATGTCTTTGTTGGATGGTGCCATCTTTCAGCGTCTTAAAACAGGAAGAGGAAGTTCCGTTTCCTAAAGGTGGCTATTTAATAAACAGTTCTGTTACCATCCAGAAATAATCTCTTCATACAGCATTCTGCCTACACTTCGGCAGAGTGCTGTCTCCTCTCATAATAGACATAATATGCCTGTTTTTCTTCCACGGAACGATCATAAAACAACTCTGCAAACACCATTCCTTTGTATGCATCTTTTGTAATCTGGTCTAAATTTCGATTCATCTGCCGTATCCGCCCACAGCAAATACCACTTAAGCCGCCGCCTTTTCCACATACAAACTCATAGCGTTCCGCCTGCTGAACGAATCGTTTTAGTTGCTTTCCTTCATGTTCCATTGCCAAACAAGTAATTTCTCTTGCCAACAACTCGCTATAGATGCGATAACAATGCTTTTCGTCACGCTCACTCTTACTATATTCTCTATTAATATTACGCAACACCTCCAATACCCGGGTTACATTCTTATCTTCCATCATGCCTCCCCAAGTAATGATGGCGTCCATCTCCCACTGGAATGGGGTTCTGCAAAATTTTTTACCCCCTAATGAATAGGTTTCCTTCAACATATCTTCAATTTCTTTGATGTAGGTTTCGCCATCGGTTTTCCCTTCTTTAAAGTCTATCAAAAACCGGTAAAGCATTACCTGTTCTTTTGCATCAAAATCAGAAGACTCCAGTAATTGCAGTGCTTTTTGGTGATTTCCCAATCCCACTTCCTTTCGAATTTCCCACAGGCGCTCTAATTCCGTAAAGGAATTCACTGCAACAAAGGTTGCTATTCTTCCCCGGTTTACCCCCAATTTTTCCATTATTTTGCCGAATCCTCGTCTGTTCGGTGCCGCCTTTCCACATTCTATATTAGAAATGCTGATAGGACTTTTGTAGATATCTTCCGCCAAATCCTCTTGGGTCATTCCCTGACGGATTCGTTCGCCACGAATCAATTCATAGTCAATGTGGTAATCGCATTGCTTCCAGCGAAAAACCATGGCATCCTGTAACCGCTTTGGTGCATATTCCTTAATTTCCTCTGCTAAGGGTTCCCGAAAATAGCGCACCCGGTTCAATCCATCTCTGTTGGCCGTTTCCTGATACAATATGCTAAGTTCTGCAAGTAACGGCTCCAAAAGGTAGCTGACAGAACTTCTCCGCAATAGTTCTACTGCCTCTTCACATAATGAGATACGTTGCTCCAACGACCCTGCTTTCCACAAAGCTATGTAGTAAGCGCATTTGGGTTGGATTCGCGCTCGCAATTCTGCATCTTCCCACTTTTTTGCAAACTCATAGCATGCAAACAGGCCGACAATGGCCTCCTCCTTTTCCCCTAGGGCAAATCGCGTCTTTGCATAGCCCATAAAGGTTTCCAATTCCCAGGTAGAATACAAATTACCGGGTTGCAACGTTAAATTGGGCATTATAATCCTTAGGGCCTGCTCAAAATATCCTAATGCTCTACGGGGCTTCCGCTTTCGCTCTAACCAGTAAAACCCTTTCATGCGATAATACAGCATATCATCCAACAAGCCTTCTTCATCTCGACGCTTTCGAAAATTCCGCATTCCGCGCAAGGCCTTGTTACTATTTCCTTCCACAATCCCTTCTTCTGCCTCATCGTAATACGCAATCCGTTCATATTGTTGCTTCGATAATACACACTCAAGGCGATCCGGATTTCTTCCCAGGCGCTCCACTAAAACGTCAAACAGGAACTTATCCACATCCCGTTCATCGCGTTCCATCCGACTCAATGTCTGAAACGTGCACAGTCCGTCGCCAAGTTCCTGTAATGTTATATTTGCACTTTCCCGCGTCTCTCTGATAATCGTTCCGATGCTTTTCATAGCGCCCTATCCCTTTCTACAAAATCTACTTCTGATTATAACACAGAGTGCAGATTGTTACAAACACCCGCAAAAGTTCCTTCTTGACTTTTTCCTCATAAATGCGATGGTTTATCCCTTCTTCCGAAGGATTACGGTTTGCAAAAAGGGGAGATTTCTCTCATTCTGGCAGTCGGTTTGCCGGCTTCCGTCACCAATTTTATGCAGACCATCGGTATGACCCTGACCAATCGCCACTTAGGCGCCTACGGAAGCGACTCCATTGCCGTTATGGGCATTGTTTTGAAAATTGTAAACATCGTCATGCTGATTATTGTCGGCCTTGCTTTCGGCGGCCAGCCACTCACCGGTTTCGTTTACGGCTCGGGCAATCGTGCACGCCTACGTAAGGTGTTGACATTTGCCTATCGCATTGTCGGTTGTTCTGCAGCCGTTATGGCGATTGTGGTTGCCCTTGTGGCACATCCTCTGATTGCCGCGTTTTTGAAAGAGGAGGCATTGATTACCCAGGGTGTCACCATGCTGTGGCTTCAGCTTCCGGGCATGATTCTCATGGGGCTTGGACTCGTGACCATCTGTACCTTCCAATCCATGGGCAAAGGTCTTCCTGCCCTCATCCTGTCGCTTTGTCGCCAAGGTGTGGTCTATGCCGCGGTCATCGTGGTTTTGTCCGCCACCTTCGGGTACTATGGCGTCATCAGCGCCCAGCTGGTTGCGGATGTGGTGTCCATCCTCATTGCTGCCGGATTATTTATGGTTTATATTCGACCGGAACTTAAATAGGCCCCGCTTTAGATGAGAAATCATCTGGGCGAGGCCCTTCTTACGTACCTTTTTCCTCTTTTAAACCTTCCCGCACGTAACTCGAATCTTCCGGATTTCAATTTTACGTACGCACCCCTCTTTTTTTGCCTAGTCGCACGTAGTCTCTCTGTTTAAACCCTTTTCCCTCTACCTTCCAATTCCACACTTTTCCTTATACGGTACGTAATTCCCGTCCTCCCGACACTCACACTTACATCCCAATTCGCAATTTCTGTGCCATATGCGCGGAACCGACTTTTTCTGTCTACATGCCATCCCATTCATATTAGGCGTTTTGCGCGGAAATTTAAAATCCGGTGCCTTTCCGCACCATTGCAGAAGAGGTCTCGCGCGAATATTCGCACGAGACCTCTTCTTTATACATGCTGTCGCACGCCAAATCCGGCTTTTTTCAAATCCGAATCCAAATAGTCGTAGCTTGTGGGTGTGATTTTAATTAAATTCATCGGTTGCGGAAGCTTCTTCATGGCTTCAAGCGGAATTTTCTTATACTCCATAATCTTCAAATATTCCGCATCAAAAGGCTCCACCATCGCCGCCTCACCCTGAACCTGAAGGCTTTTCAATTCTCCAAACCCGCCGTAAGGCTCGTAAATCGCCAAGGAAACCTGCTTATTATCCTTAAGCGCCTTGAACTTCAATCCACCTTCCGAAAACAGATAAAAGCACTTATCCACATAATTGTATTCGATTGGTGTACAGCGCACAAACGTCCCCGACGCCACCGCCAGAGCACAGGTATTATGCCCCTTGATAAATTGCTCAATTCTTTCTTTTAACGCCTCCGGCTCCATGTGCACCGACTCCTGATCCTTCACAAGCCAGTGGTTTGCCGCTTTTCATAATCCATAGTCTCTTCTCCTGCCTCTCTATTCTTCTACTCCAACAACCTCTCCGTACAAAAGCACTGCATTGCGCACACAATCTTCGCAAGCGCACAGTGGCTTTCCGTCGGTTACGGCTTTCAATTCTTTACACTTTATGGCACCGCAACGGTTCTTAAATCCTTCCTGAATCTGCCGGGTCAACTGCAAGGTTCCGTTTCCTTCGGACTTCAATCCTGCCACCATACCTACGCCAATCA
>SVEW01000062.1 GCA_015057205.1 Lachnospiraceae bacterium
CACAAAAAGAAGTAGCCTGTCCAATAACAAGCTACTTCTTTTTTCGTTTTATGCATAAAATCCTCGATTTGTATCTCCCAGTTGCACCTCACTGATGCTGCTTTTTCCATAGGTCAAACCGGCTACAACCTGCTGTGAATTACGCATCATCGGGCTGCTGGCGTCTTCCTTGGCCATGCCCTTCATTCCCACATACAGGTTATCCAACACGACTTTTGCATGCTCCATGCCCTCTAAATTCTTGCGAACTTTACAAAGTGCCAACTGTCGCAGGCAAAACTGATACAGTGCGTACAATTCATCCGCCACCTTGTAGGTATGGTTCAAATCCCGTACCAGACGGCGTATCACCATTTCCATATGGGCAAAATCAACTTTCGTGGCCTCCCAATCATCTTTAGCATAATCCGCTCTTGCATCTTCCATGTAGGTAAAAATCAAATCATACATGATTACTATTAGTTCGCTTCGGTTGGCATTTACCACTCTTGCGGTAAACTCCTGCTTTTTTTCCTTATTCATAGCTGCCTCCTACTACTGAATCAGCTGTAAGGTCTGCTCCGGTAAGTCATTGGCCTGCGCCAAAACAGAAGTTGCTGCCTGCACCAATACGTTCATCTGTGTGTAGGTAGACATTTCCTGTGCCATATCCACATCTTCAATTCTTGAAAGCGCGGTGTTCATGTTCTCATCGGTCTGTCCTAAGCTGCTAACGGTCATTTCCAGACGATTCTCTGCTGCACCAAGGCTACTTCGAACAGCTGTTACTTTTGCAAGGGCATCATCTAATGCCATCAATGCTTTGTCTGTACCAAAAACAGTGGTCACATCTACTTTGTCAATGCGCAAAGACTTACAATCCATACATGGTATGTCTACATCGATGGTCTGGTATTGGTTCGCGCCTACCTGCAGATAAAGATTTCCAATGTTGGTTACCTGAAGATTTAGATCAAACTCTCCGGATGCAATTTCCGTATAAGTTTCTCCATTATCTGCAGTCTCATATAGCGCACGCTCAGAAACATCAAAACTCATAGCAAATCCATCCAAATCACTGATTTCTACTTTATTTCCCTTTGTCATAATCGTTGCCTGAGTGGTAAACGGCTTACCCAGTTCTACCTTTACATCTTTTCCTTCTGCATAGGTTGCCGTTTCGGTTGATCCTGCTGCCGGAGTCAAGCCCAAAATGTTCTGACCGGTAGGCGACGGATCCGTCCATTTAATCTTAATGACTTCATTGCTTCCCGTATCGCGGGAAACGCCAACCAACTGATCTCCGAAATTAAACTGTTTTGCAACGCCTTCGTAACCCTGGGATTCCGGATATTTTCCAATCATGCTCGCATCCGGAACGGTTCCATCGGTAGCGTACAATTTCACTTCTGCTTTTTCCGCTGCGTCACGCAATACGTTGTACATCTGGGTTGCATTATAATATACGGTTTCACCGGAAATCGCATTTTCTTCTTCGAAACGAACCGGAACGCCATTGATGCTCAATTCCATTTTGTTAAGGTCGGCACCTGTCCAAGCCGGCTCGCCTGCCGGATTCGTTGTGGTCGGTGTCGCTGTGGTTCCGATTGCCTGTACCGCATGTTCCGAAGATCCGGTAATTTTAATCTGATAATTGGTATTGTCAACCGCCTGACTTACTTCCACCAGGCTGACATTTCTGGTGTTCGCATAAATACGACTGCAAAGGGAACCGTCTAACAACGTCTTTTTGTTGAACTCGGTATCCGTGGAAATACGATCTACTTCCTCTTTTAACGCAGCAATTTCATCCTGCATAGCCTGCTTATCTTCATCCGCATAGGTATCATTTCCGGACTGAACCGCCAATTCACGCATACGCTGAATGATGCTGGTTACTTCCTGTAACGCACCCTCTGCTGTTTCAATTACCGAAATACCATCGGATGCATTTCGAGATGCCTGGTTCAAACCTTTTATCTGTGTTCTCATTTTTGCGGAAATCGCCATTCCCGCCGGATCATCCGCCGCATGATTGATTCGATATCCGGAAGACAGCTTCTCTAAAGAAGCGGTCAACGCATTTTCATTTTGTAATAACTTTCCATTGGCTACATAAGCCGGCATATTGTAATTAATCTTCATATTGTTTCATCTCCTCTAGTTTGCCAAAGACTTCAAAAATACCCTCGCCATGGAGTATAAGGTCTTGGTCTGTACTTCCGTCGCCTCTCCCTCACTTACTCCCGATCCTTGGTAGAACTGTGTAAGAGATAACTGACTGCTGGTTACATAAGTGAGCTCCACTTCCGTTTCCGGAATTTCCGCTTTTAGTCCTTCGGTAAGTGCATCCGCTTTTTCCTTCAACGCCTGGGTTGTAGATGTTTTGTCGGATACAATATAGCCACGCATTCCACGGTTCGTGATAGAAATTTCTGCTGCAATCTTTCCAAGCGTTTCTGACATGGTAACAATGGACACTTTGCCCTTTTCTTCCTTGCCACGAACAATTTTTAAGTTCACGCAGCCCATTTCATCTGCCACAAGCACCGGTACTGCAAACTCTTCTTTTTTGCCCATTTGGCCTAAAATAGACATTTGACGATGCATCATCTTTAACTGACGCAAGTCCAGTGTTCCGGCATCTTCCGTTTCCATCATGCCATCCATTACGTGCTCCGCAACTTCGGCAAGTGTCATCTGCGCCTTGGCCATTTCCTCAGGTGTCTTAACCTGCTCACTGAATTTTTCCCATATATCTTCCTTGATATCTTTCAGGGTGTCCAAAACGTTTTCCTGTTCCTTTTGTTTTTTGTATAATGTTCTATATAAACGATTTCTGTCTTGTAAAAAATTCTGAATCGCTAATATGTTTTCCGGACTCTTCGGTACATCGAAGGTTTCGAAAAACTGTGCCAGTTCTTCTTTCGTGTTCAACATACGATAGGCATCTCGAATCTCCTGACTCTTCGCCTCTTCTACCTCCTGCACCTCTTCGTTTTCCTGACGAAGTGCGTTTAACAACTGCTCAGGTGTCATATCCATCACATCCTGTTTCTCTGCGATGGTATGCAATTTTCCAGGTGTCAACTCGTGTAAAGCATTGCCCACACAGGCTGCCTGATATGCTTTTTCAATCTGCTGGGTAATGGACAAATCCGGCGTATACTCGTTATTTAGCTCGCCAACTTTATCATCCGCTACCACATTGATGCGCCCTGCACGACCGCTACGAACCTGCGTCATCAGATTTCGCATAGTCATTTCTGCGCCGGATATTAGATTTGCGCCAATAGCCGCACCGTCGGTTTTTTCCACCTGACGAAGCAGACGATAAATGCCCACGAATCCATCCCGCTCTTCCTGAGTAATCTCGCCACGGCTTTCCATTTCCACTAAGAATTTGCTAAAATGGTCAACCTTCAGAGGATCTAACTGTTCCTGCATTTCTTTAGCCTTTTCATTCAGCTCCGATAGTGGAACATCTAGAGGATTATACCCTTCACGAATCATAGCAAGTACTACCTTCGGAGTCATGTTCATAAAAATAGACTGCATCTGCTCGTCCTTTGCTTTTACCTGCATAACATTCTCTACGGTAATTTCCTGCTCATTGTATCCCAAAATACGAACTGCTCGTTGATTGCTTTCATTGACATCCAGATTTAAGTCCTCCAAAATGTCATCCACGTTGCGGAATGCTTTCTGAATAGAATCTCCAAGATCCGGTCTGACTTCCGTCATCATAGCTTCGTAGGCGCCATTGGCTTTGGTATACGTAGCCTTGGTTTCTTCCGTAATGGTTACCGCCATTTCCTGCACTTCTGTCAGGGTATAGCTCATCTGAACGGACTGCATCATATACGCCGGTGCCTGTTTTACTTCATCCAAAACCCGGTTGGTTTTCTCCGCATCCTTGATACCATTCCACAAAATTTTGGTCAAATCCTCTTCCTTGGCTTTCAATTCTTCTATCATAGACTCTATGCTATCGGTCTCCAGATGGAAACCGCGCTTAATCAAAGAAATGTTTGCCTCAAAGGTCATACATGCTCTTGCTTCTTCTATCGTCTTACGTGCTTTTGTCAACTGCAAGGTTATTGTAATTTCTTTTCGCTGGGTAACCGTTAAGCTAAAAGCTTTCGCTTCTTTCAGATTAGCAATGTTTAGCTCTTTTCCAGTTTCTGTTATATAAGCTAGCTCTTCATCCGTCACATCTGCAAGCACCTGCTCGGTCTCCTGCGCCTGTTTTACGTAGCCCATTTCCGGGATTAAAATTGCTTCTGCCGGACCTTTTCCAACAGATATCGCCTCTTTGATAGCTTCTGTCACTGCTTCTTCCGGAAGCGGTAAGGTCATCTCATCTAGCTGACTGTAATATTCGTAGGTTGGCTGGGTCAACGTCAGACCATAACGAATAATATGTTTGCCGCGATTCAAAATTTCTTCCGATACTTCAACGCCAAATTCCTTCATACGTTCTTCTATCTGCTGCGACAATGGCGCAGAAAGCTTAAGCCCCTCCGGTTCCTTACCCGTCTGCGTTACGTTCTGTGCCTGATATAAATTTCCAATGGTGGGATCTAAGTCGTTGGCAACCAGATACGATATTTCTGCCGGCTGCGGTGTTACAAGCTCCGCTGCCATTTCGTATGCTGCTTTTGCACCCGGAGTCATGGCAACCATCTGCTCCTGACTTAAATTCGCAGTTGCCATAACATCTTCATTTCCACCTTCTATCAATTCCATTTGTATTTTATCAACAACGGTAACGATGTTTTTCTCATCTTCCTTGGATAAATCGACGCCCTTGTCTTCTGCCTTTTCACACAAATCATCGTTCATTACCCCCGCAATGTATTCTGCATTGTTCTGGGTATGGCTGTCTGTCATGGATTTCGCCTTCTGTGCGATTCCGGTCACGCCGGCGTCGATATCGCTCGCCGGCTCGATTGGTAGCATAAAACCGCCTGCTTTTTCTTCCTGATTTGTCTGAATGATTCCTTCTGTTGCAATGTGTGGCGCAATCTTTGTTTCCTGCCCCACTATGATTTGTCTAATTTGCATAAAAACACCATCCTTTTGTCCTTACATGTTATTTCGGACAAAAGGATGGTTTTCTTAACTCAATGTTCCTCTGCAATCACATATGCCAGGAAAATATTTCCGGCTTTCTTGAACATTTCCCTTGCATGCGTCAGGCTATAACTCTTGGTATTGTTAATGGACGGGTCATAAATAACCACATTATTCTTAGAGTATCCACAAATCAATACCGGTTTTGTGGCACTTGCCATTGCATACACCGGATACCCCTGGCTGACATAATAAAACATGATGTCCAAGTCACACCCTGTCAAATCCAGTATCGTTGCGTTTTTCAAGGAATTCTCCAATATTTTCTTGGCTGTACTTCCTGTTTCCAAAAGTTCGCCTACCGAAATCGTTACTCCTTCTCTTCGCAAAATAACACTTAACGCTCTTTCCACAGCTTTCTTTCCAACTTTAGAAGTATCCGCGTGCATTCCGCCCATGGTATCTTTATAAACGCTCTTGGCCTGCTGCCAGATATACTGAGCCTCATCATTAATTACTACTCCATTTTCTTCATCCGCAGCTTTAACCGCCTCCGAAGCCTGAGGGCTAATTTTCGTAACGCATCCCTTAGCGTAGGTGTAAAAATAGTGTGCCTCACCTTCCTGCTCAATTTCTACCGTATGGTCATCCTTATTATCTACAAGTTTTGCCGCCAAAAGATTGGGATTCTTATCCGTAATTGTAGATGTCAGCTGAATTGCAACCTGCATCTGCTTTTTCTCAGACCGAATGGTAGTCAACTTCACCGTATCCCTCTCGTCTAAGGCCATATTCATAATGGTATCTCCGGATGTACTAACATAGCTTCCATTCTGATACTTAACGCGGTTTAGGTAAATCGTGTAATTATCGACTTTTGCTCCAATTACATAACGTCCCGTCTTAGCATATTCTTTTTTTACAGTACCATCTTCGCCTACAATCCGCACACTATACATTGGAAAAACCGTTACACCGGAAATACCGGTAGAAACTTGCTTCTTTTTCGCTACGCCATATATTAAATCACCCTCCAAATACCCTAACGGGCGAATATATTCATCACTTTCCGCAGTTATGGTACTTGCTTTGCCTGAAGCCATGTTGCAAAGATGAAGCTTGGTTCCCCGATTTGCATCGCCTCCGTCTACCCATGCCAAATGACTCTTATCTTCTGAAATAGCAAACCAATCCTCGCCGCTTCCTTTTTCCAAAACATGTTTCGACTTTACACCTACTCGAATTCTATTAATGACTCCCTCGGCCATAATATACAACTCGCCCTTGTCATTAACGTAAAGCACCTTGCCTACAATCTGTTCCATCATCTGATAGGATTTCGTATACGGTATCCACACCAATTCTTCAATGGAATTCTCAATACTATCATAATGATATGCACAGATTCCCACTTCACCTTCGTGCTCTCCACGATTCATATAACCATAGACGATAAAATCCATGCTTCCGGTCTCGTCTACTCGAATAATGCGAATACTATGCTGGCTGTTATTTTCTCGTGTATCTATTTCTTCCATACCGCGGAAACTAAAGACCTTTACAATACTATGATTCACATTGTTATACTGCCACAAATCACCTTCCTGAACAAATCCCACAATGGTTCCGGTCTCATTGCTCATGTAGTTCACCTGGTTGTTACGTATTCCCAGATTAACTACGTTATCCGTAAAATGATTACCATCCTGATGGAATATTTCGTTTACAGTACGTTCGAAGTCCAATAAATACATTCGGTCTGAACCATAACGTATTCGGTAATATTCCTGTACATTGTAGTGCTGTGGTTCTCCGTTATCACCCTTGGATGCCAAAACATACGACAGAATCACCACCGTATATTCCTTCTTTACTTCTTTAATGGAAATCTGCAGTTCGCTGGCTGTTTTTGCCTCAAACTTTCCCCAAAACAATTCGTCTAAAGAAGAATGTATATTCGTTCGGTTCAGATTATCATTGGTTCGACTGTTATCCGGTTCCATATATTTTGAAAGTTCTCTTTGATTATCCCGATTAAACGTTTTTGCATGGAAGGATTTTGCAAATGAAACGCACTCTTTCACATGCATATCTTTTTCCTGAATAATTCGGGTATAGTAATACACCTGCTTTTTCCCCATATACAAATGAATACACAATTGATACTCTGCATTCACATCCAAAAGGTTCTGAATCGGCAGTGTAGCATATACATTACCATCTTTTGTCCGGAAATCCTTCACCTTCGTGTCTTCTATTAATCGGCTAGAATCCAATGTCCGCACCTCATAACGAAGTCCGGTTATCTTCTGTCCATATGCATCAATTCGAATTGGAAGAGAAAGATTATCATACAAAGGCATAATCATATCCCGCGTATGTACGGGATTCATTTCATTTGCATATCCAAATAGGGGATTCACCTCTCCGGTAGATTGTTCAAAATAAACAACCGGTAACGTAGCATCTCCCATGGTTGACGTCAAATCCTCTCCACTTCGGTTAAACAAAAATTCCAACACAATCACAGCCACTAAAAATGTAACTACCAGGCTGATTGCTTTTATGACACCTCTACTCATGTCTATCGCACCTCATCAAATAACTTCGCAAGAATAGGGCTTACTCCTAAATATTCCATGGCCTCGCGGTATCCTGCTTTGGCCCGCTCTCCCACTGCGATTTGTGCTTTTCCCTTAACGGCACGAATCAGAATATTCTTTGGCGTATGCTCCATGTCTATAAACTCAAGAAGCTGCACCTGATAACCCTGTTCTTTCAAAATCTCCGCCCTCATGGCGTCCGTAAACAGCGCCGCGCTTCGCTCCTGAATAATTCCATAGGAAAAAAGTCCGGACAAAGCGTTATCTTTTTTCCCCTTCTTCATCTGCTGGTTCAGTTCGTGTTGGCAACACGGTACTGACAGAATAATCCGCGCTCCCCAACTCACTGCCTTATAAAGCGCATAATCCGTTGCTGTATCGCATGCGTGCAGCGTCACCACCATATCCACATGGTCAACGTCCTTGTAATCCGCAATATCTCCTACCAGGAAATTCAGTTTATCATAGCCATAGCTGTCTCTCAATTTATTACAATGGGCAATGACGTCTTCTTTCAAATCCAGTCCAATCATGCGGACGTCATATCCCTTTTTTTCGTGTAAATAGTAATACATGGCAAACGTAAGATACGATTTCCCACATCCAAAATCTATAATCACCGCTTCTCGCTCCTTCGGCAGACGGTCTTCCACATCCCGCACGAATTCCAGAAAGCGATTAATCTGTTTAAACTTATCTGTCTTTGATGCCACAATTTGTCCCTGGGACGTAATAACACCCAAATCCACCAAAAATGGCGCCTTTTCCTCCGGCTCAATCACATACCGTTTTTTGCGATTGTGCGAAAGATTTGTCATCGTTCCACCATCTTTTTTCTTTTTTTGCTTTATGGTAACGGTATTCTTCTTACTTACCAACACTGTAGCGCCCACACTGACAGATTCCAACTGAAGTTGCTTATAGCACTCCATCAACATTACTATTTTTTTAATTGCATCTTCTTTCAACAGATTTTCATGGAAAACCTGCTTTTCCGTATAACTGGCAAATTGAAACCACAACTGATTTTGTAGCAGAATCGGGCGGATGTGAATTTTCTTCACTCCGCCCTTGATTTTCTGATTACTAATGACAATCTGTTGTAATTCCGAATTCACCTGTAATTCTAACAGTTTCCTTAGTTCTTCCATACTGCTCCTACAAATTATTCGTAAATCTTAGCCTCTTCTTCGCCATTTAATACACGAAGCGCACCCTGTGCCAATGCCAAAAGTTCATCCTCACCCGGATAAATGCTAACCGGGCAAATAAAGGATACACGTTTCTTAATATCTTCCATCATTCCCTTATCATTAGCAACACCACCGGTAATAAGAATCTGATCAACCTTTCCTTCCAACACCGTTGCCATAGCACCGATGTCTTTGCAAATCTGATAAGCAAATGCATCGCGTACCAACTTAGCTTCTTTATCACCGCTATTTGCACGTTTTTCAACTTCAATCATATTGTTGGTTCCAAGATATGCAACTACACCACCTGCACCGGTAACCATACGATTTGCCGTTTTTGCATCAACTTCACCACTGGTTAATACTCTGACCAATCCGCCTGCCGGAAGTCCGCCGGAACGCTCCGGCGCAAAAGCTCCGTCTCCGTCCAACGCATTATATACATCTACAACACGACCATGGTTGTGTGCACCTACGGATACACCGCCACCTAAGTGTGCTACGATTAAATTCAACTCTTCATAGTTCTTTCCGCAATCCTTAGCGTAACGCTTTGCAATCGCTTTTGCATTCAATGCATGGAAAATACTGCATCTTGGTACCTTCGGATGTCCGGAGATTCTTGCAACATCATCCATTTCATCTACAACTACCGGATCAACTATAAATGATGGAATATTGCCACACTGTGCTGCGATATCATGTGCAAGGATACCACCCAGGTTACTAGCATGCTGTCCGGAAACACCGGCTCTTAAATCCCGAAGCAACGAATCTGTTGTTGCATAGGTACCGGAAACGATTGGCTTCACCAATCCGCCACGACCAACAATAGCATCAAATCCATCCAATGTTATACCGGCTTCTTTGAGTGTTTCAAGAATTACTTCCTGGCGAAAATCTTTCTGCTCGATAATTGTCGGAAACTTGGATACTTCCTCAGTTTCATGATGAATATTCTTTACAAATACTTCTTTCTCGTCCTCATACACACCGATCTTGGTGGATGTAGAACCCGGATTAATGGTTAAAATCTTTTTCATTTCTATGCCTCCTGTTTCAAACGTTCTGCTACCATTGCTGCAAGTACAATGGAATTCAATTTCGTTTCATAGGAATCAGAACGTGATGTCAGAACAACCGGTGCAGCCGTTCCTACTAACAGCGCCCCTGTCTCAGAATCTGTAACATGTCCCAATGCCTTATATAATGCATTACCGGTTTCAATATTTGGAACCAAAATAACATCCGCATCACCAACAATCTTGCGGTCTGTTGTTCCCTTGTGTTCTGCTGCCTCTCTATCGATAGCCAAATCAAATGCTAACGGTCCGTCTACAATACAACCTGTAATTTGACCTTCTTCATTCATCTTGGTAAGTTCTACTGCATCAACCGTTGCCGGCATCTTCGGATTTAGCACCTCTACCGCTGCAATCGGTGCTACCTTTGGATTTGGTACACCACAGGCATGTGCTACTACAACGGCATTTTCAAGAATCTGTTTCTTGTCTTCTAACTCCGGATACATATTAAATGCAGCATCCGTTACAAACAGCAAACGATTCAAGCCTTCTACTTCAAAAACACCCACATGAGATAACAGCTTACCGGTACGCAATCCCACTTCCTTATCAAGTACGCAACGTAATACAGTCTTGGTATCAATAATACCCTTCATATACATATCTGCCTTCTTGTTATGTACCAATTCTACTGCCTGACGTGCAGCTTCAGCCTTGTCCTTCACATCCACAATCTGGAACTCATCCAAATTAATGTCAACTCCCTCGGCTGCTTTGCGAATTTCATCGGCATCACCAAACAAAACTGCATCGGCTATCCCTGCTTTCTTCGCACCTGCTACTGCTTCCAAAACAGCGGAATCCTGTGCAACTGCAACACTGATTACTTTGGTATCAAGCTTCTTAGCTTCATCCCAAATTCTTGTAAACTCTTTCTTCATCCCTTACACTCCTTCTATAAGTTAATATTTAAATATAACGGCTTCATATCCCTTTAGCGGATACGCAAAGGAATAGTCTCTTCCGTCGCACTCACTCTTCACTGCCTCAAAGGAAACTTCCTCTGATTCCACGGTGCCCCCAAACGCTTTCATGGCACTTGACAAAACGCGTGTATATTTCTTACCTTTTGGTACACCTACCCGATACTCCGGGCGATCTACCGGCGTAAAATTCAACACAAACAAAAAATTATTCCGTTTCGTCGGACTCTTACGCACAAAACTAAAAATGCTTCGCTCATTATCTGAACTATTAATCCATTCAAACCCTTGCCAATCATGGTCGTGGCTGTAAAATGCCGGAAATTTATTATATAACGCCAATAATTGCCGCATAAACTCCTGCATCATACGATGTTCCGGTTCATCCAATAAAAACCAGTCTATCTCCCGATACTCGCTCCATTCCCGAAGCTGTGCGAAATCCTGTCCCATAAACAACAACTTCTTACCTGGATGTGCGATGAAAAAAGTATACCCGAGCATCAGATTCTTAAACTTGTCATATCCGAGTCCCGGCATCTTATTTATCATCGAACACTTTAAGTGTACTACTTCATCATGGGATAATACAAGGATAAATTTCTCACTTTCGTTATAACTCATGCCAAAAGTCATCATATTATGATTAAACTTACGGAAAAGCGGATCCAATTTCATATATTCCAAAAAATCATGCATCCATCCCATGTTCCACTTATACGTAAAACCCAGTCCGCCTTCTTCCGGCGCCGCAGTAACCTTCGGCCATGCGGTAGACTCTTCTGCAATCATCATGACCGCCGGATGGCGCTTTTTCATAATACTATTCAAATGTTTGCAAAACTCAATCGCTTCTAGATTCTTATTATCACCGTATTTATTCGGAACCCATTCGCCATTTTTCTTACCATAATCTAAATATAGCATAGACGCAACTGCATCTACACGCAGTCCATCAATGTGAAACTGCTCAACCCAGAACAATGCGCTGGCAATTAAAAAGTTCACAACTTCATTCTTACTATAATCAAAAATCTTGGTTCCCCAATCCGGATGCTCTCCTTTACGTGGATCCGCATATTCAAACAACGGTTCTCCGTCAAAATCCGCAAGACCATGAGCATCCTTTGGAAAATGTGCCGGTACCCAGTCAAGAATCACGCCAATCCTTGCTTTATGCAATTCATCTACCAAAAAAGCAAAATCCTCCGGTGTACCATACCGGGATGTTGGTGCATAATAACCGGTTACCTGATATCCCCAGGAACCATCATACGGATACTCACAAATTCCCATAAATTCCACATGGGTATACCCCATTTTCTTAACATAGTCAATCAGCACCGGTGCCAACTCCCGATAAGTGTACAGGCTATCGTCCTCCCATCGCCCTGGATGTTTCATAAATGATCCCGGGTGCACTTCGTAAACAGCCATAGGGTATTCGAAATCCTGGCGCTTTTTCATTTCCTTCTGCCACTTCTCGTCTTTCCAGGCATAGGAAAGTTCCGGCACAACAATCGATGCCGTTTCCGGCCTTTTCTGATTATAACGAGCGAATGGATCTGCCTTATACAGCACTTCACCCCTTTTTGTTGTAATGCAGAACTTATACATATCACCGCTCTTAACGCCCGCAATGAACAGTTCATAAATACCGCCTTCATTCGGTGTTCCCATATCGTTGGCATTCTCATTCCAACCGTTAAAGGACCCAACCACACTCACTTTCACTGCATGCGGTGCCCAAACGGCAAAAAAGCAGCCCTCTTCATTGCTGCTTTTTCCCAGGTGCGCACCTAGCTTGTTATATATCTCGTAATGTGTCCCGTTACCGAATAAATAACTGTCCATTTCTGTAATATGTTCCATAGCTCCCGCACCTTCCTATCATTGAAAATCTTTTTCATGGATGATGGTCTTACCATCCTCGGTCTTACGTTTCATGAAAGCTTTCATGATACCACCTCTGTCTGCTTTTTCCATGGCAGCATCAATCAGTTCCTTCACCTCCGCAACATACGTTGCCCGGTCTACTTTCTGAATGGTACTGATTCGATTATACAATGCCAAAATCGCAATTTCTTCAATCTCGTATCCGGCTTCATTGGCATAACTTTTTGCAAAATGTACCAATTCGTCAATTGTGAACACCGGAATGCTAATCTTATAGTCAAACTTCGCCGATAAAGACGCCGACTTCATCAGCGCCTGTCTCAAACCTTCAGCCGTATCTTCCATAATCACTGTTAGACCTTCCGTATTTCCTTCCAGTCCCAGTGCCAGGCCTTCCGCTGTTTCTTTAGTTAGTTCGCCCGCTTTCTCAATGATTAAAAATCCCCCGCTGACCTTCGCCAAAAGGTCAAGTACATTCTTCTTATTCAGTACGTCTGCTTTAATCTTACCGACGCGTTTATTCTTATTTCCACTTTCGTTACGAAGTGCCTTAATAATTTTTACTGCAAGTTCCGTCTTACCGGAACCGCGTCCGCCTTCTATAAGCAGGTTTCCTTCTGTAGAATTAATCGCCTGCTTCTTATGCAAAATCATATCCATGGCCTGGCACAACTGCTGTTCCATACCATCCACTTTCAAGAAATACGCAAATAGCTCTTTTTGTTCCGCAGTTAGTGAATCTACCCTACGAAGCGACTCCTCTTCCACCGGTTCTTTTTGCGACTCGGATTCCTTCACAACCTTCACGGTCTCTTCTTCCGATTTAGCCGCCTCTTCTCTAGCGTCCTCAACCGTTTTCTCGCCAGACACCATCGGCGCAAAAGGTTCCTCC
>SVEW01000063.1 GCA_015057205.1 Lachnospiraceae bacterium
GATTGGTACTCTCGATATGAAAAGATCCCTCTATACGCTCCGATTCTAATGCCGCCAAATTCAATCTTTCCGGCGTCAAACGTAAATGCGGTCCTTCTTGTGTGTAAACGCCTGCAGCTAACTCCTGCATTTTACGTCGCATTCTTTATCCTTTACTTATTGCATTTTCTTTATATTATAATTATAATCAATTTGAAACCTACATGCAATACTTTGCATAGAAAGGACGGAAAAGGGAAATGAAGAAACAAAATGCTTTTCACGGAAGTGACTTAGAACGCGTGGAGGCAACCTATGGAATATCCAAAGATCAAATTATTAATTTTGCGGCCAACGTAAATCCGTTTGGCCTTTCACCATTTTTAAAAAAAGAGTTGGCAAATCAGGTTGATGTTATCACTCATTATCCGGATCGGGACTACAAAGCCCTCCGGGCAAGCATCGGTTCCTACTGCCAGGTAGATCCGGACTATATTGTAGTGGGTAACGGTTCCACAGAACTAATTGCCATGATGGCACAATTTATCAAGCCGGAAAGTGCCTTAATTCTTGGTCCCACCTACTCCGAATACGAACGGGAAATTGGCCTTAACGGGGGCAAAATCGATTACTACGAATTAAAGGAATCCGATGAGTTTGCTTTACAGCTTGAAGATTTCAAAAAAGCCCTTGCTAAACATTACGATTTAATCGTTATTTGTAATCCAAACAACCCAACCTCCGGTGCCATCCCGGCAACACAGATGGATTCCATTTTTGCAGAAGCAAAAAAACACAATTCCTTCGTTATGGTGGATGAGACCTACGTGGAATTTGCACCGAATATGGAACAGATTACCTGTGTTCCATTAGCCGCTAAACATGATAATTTTATTTGTTTGCGAGGTGTTTCGAAGTTTTACGCAGCTCCGGGACTCCGCTTAGGCTACGCAGTAACCGGTAACAAAGACTTATTAGAAACGATTCATCGCAAACAGAATCCCTGGTCTGTTAATTCCTTTGCGGAAGCTGCGGGTATCCTGATGTATCAAGATACAGAGTTCCAAAAAGCAACCAAAGAATTTATGCATGCTGAGCAAACGCGTTGCTACGAAGCCTTTGCCCAAAGTCACAAATTCAAACCATATAAAGCCAATGCGAACTTTATTTTATTAAAAATTTTGGACGAAAAATTGACATCTGCAGATGTATTTGAAGCTTGTATCAAAAAAGGTCTCATGATTCGCGATTGCAGTTCTTTCCCATTTTTGGGTGACCGTTTTGTACGATTCTGTTTCATGAAACCGGAGGATAACACACGCTTAATCGAAACATTACTTGGTCTTAAATAAGTAAGGGGGCGTCGCTTTAGATGATTCATTCATCGTAGCGAGGCCCCCCTTTTTATGTAGTCTTTCTTATTCGCACTAATCCGCCTTTCTGTTTTTTCCAAATACTAAATCGTAATTAATATGTTCATAAAACAGATCTTCGCAGTTTTCCTGTGTCACTTCAAAATTACCAAGCAACCACATAATCTTTGCAATAACCGATTCTAACGTCATGTCATAAGACTCAAGGAAATGACAATCCTTCTTAATCTTCTGCCCCACTTCATACACCGTCATATCGCTTCCCTCATGAGATACCTGTGTCGCCATAATAATAACGGTCTCAGGGTATTTTTTATGCAGTTCGTAAAAATCTTCCGAAATAGAATCCGGTATTCCGCCTACACCAAAGCTCTCCACCACAATGGCATCGTAGTATTCAAAAATTTCCTCTAATGCATACACTTGCATTCCCGGAATCAATTTCATCAGATATACCCGCTCATCCAAATGCTCGTAAAATGACACCGGCTTGTCATAAGGCAGCATTGGCAAATAGCGCATAATCTGTCCCCCCTGAACCTGTGCAAGAAATGGAAAATCAATGCTATCAAATGCATTGTAACTCTTAGAACGTACCTTCTTGGCTCTGGTTCCGGCAATTACCTTACCGTCAAACACAATGCAAACCCCTTGCGACTTTGGATCTGCAGCATAAATAATGGCATCCATCAAATTCGTTCTACCATCCGTATTTTCCAATTCAATTGGTTTTTGTGATCCCGTCAACACAATCGGCTTCTTGGAATTCTGAATCATGTAGGACAATGCAGCAGCCGTATAGGCCATGGTGTCTGTACCGTGGGCAATTACAAATCCATCGTAATTAAAATAATGTTCCTTAATGGTTGCGACAATCAACGCCCAAAGTTCCGGTTTCATATTGGTTGAATCTACACTGCATACCTGAATCGCCTCTACATCAGCATATGCCCTAACCCCCGGAATGAATGTAAGAATCTCATCCGATGAAATTCCCGGTTTCAATCCATTCTCAGACTGCGTTGAAGCAATGGTTCCTCCTGTAGTAATAAGTAAAACTTTTCGATTCTTTTGTTCCATTTTCTTCTTCCTCTATTCTCCTAGTACTATTCTCTATCAGCTATAAACGGACTCAATACCGCAAATGCCTTTTTATAATCAAATTGATACAAGTTATCAAGGGCTTCTTTAAGAGCCGCCTGCAAATCCTCTGGTAACGGATGACTTAGTAATTCTTTCATTCCTTCTCTTGCTTCATCCTCCTGAAATTCCTCCAGACAGGCCAGTGTTATCAGCAATCGGTCAACAATCTCCGTTTCATCCAATACTTCTCCGGTAACCGTTACGTCCTCTTTATCAGCCGGCTGTGAAGTAATTCCCTGACTTACAAATAAAATCTCAAAACCTCGCCGAACCTTGTCCCATTCGGCCTCTAGTGTAGCAATATGAGATTGAATAAAAGCAAAATCTCCATCTTTACTCTTTAGTTCCTCTGTATAAGCAAGTTCGCCAAGTTCCATAGCGCCTAACGTACGCGCATTACTCTTTAACCCATGTACATAAATCGAATAGGTTTCCATATCTTCCTGTGAAAATGCTTCCTGCATCTTTTGATGTTTCGTAGCGTAGTCATTGTAAAATACCTGTGCCATCTCCAAATAAACATCAAAATCACCGTCTAAAAGCTCCACACCTGCCTTGACATCAATGCCAAACTCCTCTAGATTCGGATATGCCGGTTTTTCTTCCACCTCTTGTTCTAAATCACTATCTACCACCTGTACTTTTTTCGCCGGAAGATGTTCTAACAATACCCGGTCTAATTCATCAAGCACAATCGGTTTCGATAAATAGTCATCAAATCCTTCATTCAAATAATTTTCTTTTGCTCCGGCAATAGCATTTGCCGTCAAAACTACAATCTTAGTGTGCTCATCACACAACTTCTCCTCACCACGCAACCGGTGCAGCACTTCAATTCCATCCATTTGCGGCATCATGTGATCTAATAGAATCAAATCATATTTTTTCTTTGCTACAGCCTCTAAGCACTTCTCACCAGACAATACACACTCCACCTTGGCTTGTGACTTCTTAAGAAGGCTTGCAACCACCTGAAGATTCATTTCATTATCGTCAACTACTAAAATATCAGCTGACTCTGCCAAAACTGTCTTACCCACTTCCAACCTAATTCCTGCTTCCTCTCGTCGTTTCATTTCTTCTGTAAAATCGCCTACCACTTCTTCGCTTACTATCTTCTGCGGAATTGTTATGGCAAAAATGGATCCCTCTCCGTACACACTCTGCACAGACATCGTTCCATTCATCATCTCAATTAGCTGTTTGGAAATATTCAATCCCAAACCGGTTCCCTCTATCGCACGATTCTTCTGCACATCCAACCGTCCAAAATCCTGAAATAGCTTTGGAATATCTTCGGACTTAATTCCAATACCGGAATCAACAACAGATAGAATCAACTTACCTTCTTTTGCTTCTTTATCATCCCGAACAAAATCTGCCTGGAAATTTACAAACCCTTTTTCCGTATATTTAATGGCATTGCTAATCAAATTACCTGCAGCCTGTTTGATGCGGTATTCATCCCCCTCTAATAAGCGAGGAATCTCTTCGGAAATCTGGTATTCAAAATCCAAGCCCTTGCTCATAGCTTGTACACCATATAACTCCAACAAATCGCGAATCATTTGGGCAATATCGTACTCTAAATGCATTATTTCCATCTTACCGGATTGAATTTTTGAAAAATCCAAAATATCATTCACAATATTCAACAAGGATTTTCCTGCACTCTGAATGGTTCTGGAATATCCCACAATCTGCCCCTGATTGGTCTCTCGCATAATCATCTCATTCATTCCAAGCACAGCATTAATTGGTGTACGAATTTCATGGCTCATCTGCGCCAAAAACACACTCTTAGCCCGGTTTGCCTGCTCCGCTTCTATTCGCTCGTTCACTTCCGCTTCCTGACTCTGCAAAAGATGCTGCTCGTACTTAATTATCATCATACTGATAAAATATAAAAAAGCAAATTCAATGGTATATCCAAACACCGTACCAAGAAAATACTCATGTGCCGACTCCACAATCATATGCCGTTTCGCCTGTTCTAACACGCGCACATACACCGCAATCAGCATCACAATATAGCTGCTTGCCCACACCACGCGCGTCAGCCTGCGGCTCACATAAAGACAACTAAGTAGTGTGGCGAACGTAAACCCGATCGTAATCATCACCGATGCACGGGATGCCGTCATACCTATGATGCTTTCAAAAGCAAACATCCCAAAATACTTCGCAACTGTATGAAGCTTTTCTGTCCGCGTTAAAAACTGCTGAATCAATCCAAACACGATGGTATAAAGGGTGTAAACCGCGCAAAAACGCAACTCCACTTTAAAAATTCCAAACTGCGTCAGAATATACATTACAGGCCCAACCAGGCACCCCATACACAGAATCATTCCAATGGAATGATTAATCCGCATTTCATTTTCCAGTAAAAAATTATTTTCCTGCTTCTCCATTTACTACAACCTTTCTAAAATTTACGTATGGTGTCTTCGGTATCATTGATTGATTTATCAATGGCGCGAATCACTACCGGATAGCTGTAGTCCTCATTCACCTTCACCATAACTTCTTCTCCCACTTTATGTCCCATAAGCGCCTTACCCAATGGGGAATCAATACTAATGAGGCCTTGCAACGAATTACCGCGTATGGTGGTAATAATACGATACGTCTCTTCCTCGTCGTCTTCCGGCAAAAAAATCGTAACCCGGTTATTAATGCCCACCTCATCTTCCTTTGAATCATCCGAAATAATATGTGCTGTCTTAATCATGCGCTCCAGATAACGGATACGGCTTTCATTCTGATTCTTCTCACGCTTTGCAGCATAATACTCAAAGTTCTCACTCAAATCCCCCTGCGCGCGTGCCTCTTTCACCGCCCCGATTAATTCCTTTCGCAAAACAAGCTTACGATATTCAATTTCTTTTTCCATCTTTTCGATGTCACTTTTTGTTAATTCATCATACATGCCATAATAGCCTCCTGATGATATTTTACCCCAATTGTGCTAATAACGCAAATCGAATTTAGCGTTCGTATAACGCAATCATGGTTTTAATCTGTTTTTCTAATTCCGGCGTAAACTGTTCTTTTCCGATGCGCCATAACCAGTTCCCACCAAGGGTAGAAGGCGTATTAATCCGGGCATCGGTTCCTAAGTTACAAAAGTCCTGTATGGGAATAATACAGGTATCCGCTACGCTTGCCATGGCAAGACGGATTAATTCCCAGGTCACAGACTCCTCATCCACGTCCCTTCCGATATAATCGGTCAAAAATTCCTTTTCATCCTCCGGCATGGTTGCATACCATCCCTTCACCGTATCGTTATCGTGGGTTCCGGTATATACCACACAATTCGTCTGGTAGCGATGTGGCAGGTACTCGCTTTTTTCATTGGTGCAAAAAGCAAATTCCAACACCTTCATACCGGGGTATCCAGTTTTTTTCAATAACTGACGAACCGAATCCGTCAAGGTTCCTAAGTCTTCCGCAACAATCTTCGCCTGGGGGACCGTCTGCTTCAAGGTTTCAAAGAATGCCTCACCCGGTCCTTCCTCCCAGGCACCTTCCTTTGCATCTTCCCTGCCATAGGGGATGGCAAAATAGGCCTCAAATCCGCGGAAATGATCGATGCGCAATTCATCAAACAGCTGGAAGTTATGACGAATGCGTTTCATCCACCAGTCATAGCCATTCTCTTTGTGCTTCTCCCAGTCATACAGCGGATTTCCCCACAACTGCCCGTTTTCGGAAAAAGCATCCGGCGGACAGCCGGCCACCCGCTTCGGTTTGCCCGTTTCGTCCAGGAAAAACAACTCCGGATGACTCCACACATCGGCACTGTCATAGGCCACATAGATAGGAATGTCCCCCATGAGGCTGACGCCGTGTTCTTTTGCATAGTTATGCAGGGTCTCCCACTCCAGATAGCAAAAATACTGCAAAAAGCAATGAAATTCTACATCGGTGCGGTAGGTTTGTCTCGCCTCCTTCATGGCCGCCTCCTCACGCATGGCAAGGGGCTTTTCCCACTCCTGCCAGCTGGCACCATCATGGGCATCCTTGATGGCCATATACAAGGCAAAATCATAGATCCAGTCCGCCTGTTCCTTCTTAAAGGAATCATAGGTATCGTAGGGGTGTTGCATAAATCGCTCAAAGGCTTTTTTCAAAACACCGAATCGGGTACGATACTGCTTCTCATAATGAATCACCGACACATCCTCTTTCAAGGCAGTGACGCACTCTTGTTCCGTTAACAGGCCCCGGCTTACCAGATCCTCCAAATCCAAAAAATACGGATTCATGGCAAAGGCCGAAAAGGACTGATAAGGCGAATCCCCATAACTGGTGGGTCCAAGGGGCAGCATCTGCCACACACGAAGTTGCGTACGTTCACAAAATTCAATAAAACGATAAGCTTCTTTGGAAAAGCATCCAATTCCATACTCCGATGCCAGGGAAAAAATCGGCATCAACACCCCACATCTTCTCATAGCTTATACCTCAGCTTCTACTTCTTCATAATAATCACAACCGGAAGTTTCTCAACACGAAGTTTGCGAATGGCTTCCGTTCCCAAATCTTCGTAGGCCACCACTTCTGCCTCTTTGATACATTTTGACAAAAGCGCGCCCGCTCCCCCAATGGCTGCAAAATAAACAGCACCTTCCTTTTCAAGACTCTCCCTTACGGCCGACGAGCGTTTTCCTTTTCCGATGACCCCCGTAACGCCGGCTGCAAGTAACCTCGGCGTATACTTGTCCATTCGACTTGAGGTGGTAGGTCCCGCCGAACCAATCACCTGTCCCGGTTTTGCCGGGGATGGTCCTAAGTAATACAACACGGTGTTCTCTAAGGAAATCGGAAGGTCTTCTCCTTTTTCCATACTCTCATACATTCGTTTATGTGCCGCATCTCTGGCGGTATAAAGGGTGCCGGAGGCATAGCACATATCTCCTGCCCGAAGCATCTTCGCTTCTTCTTTCGTTAGCGGAAAGGTAATTTCTTTTCTCATGGCTCCTCCTATATGCACACACTTTCATGTCGATTTACATGACAACAGATATTAACCGCCAGGGGCATTCCTGCAATATGCGTCGGATACGTTTCAATATGTAGTCCAAAAGCTGTGGTATCTCCCGACAAGCCCGCCGGTCCAATCTGCAACGCGTTAATCCGGCGAAAAGCCTCTTCTTCCAGTTTGCGAATGTGTGGCTTTTCCGACTTCGCATCCACCGGAAGGGTTAAGGCATGTTTTGCCATCTTCGCAGCCAGTTCAAAATCACCGCCAAGACCAACGCCAACAACCAGCGGTGGACAGGCATTCGGCCCCGCTAACTTCACGGTTTCGATAATTTTGTCCAAGACACCTTCTTCGCCGTCTGCCGGCTTCAACATGTAAATACGACTCATATTCTCGCTTCCAAAGCCCTTGGCGGTAAAGGTAATGTGTACCTGGTCTCCCGGCACAATGTCATAGTGAATGATGGCCGGGGTGTTGTCTTTGGTATTCTCGCGCAAAAGCGGATCAGCCACCACGGATTTACGCAAATATCCATCTACGTAACCCTGGCGCACCCCTTCGTTGATGGCATCCGTAAGGCTGCCGCCCACCACGTGTACATCCTGTCCCACTTCTACGAAAAGCACCACCATACCCGTATCCTGACAAATGGGAATGCGTTCTTCTTTGGCAATGCGAAGATTTTCCTGCAATTGACCCAAAATCTCCTTGGCTAGCGTACCGGTTTCCTTCTCGGCAGCGGTATTTAGCGCTTTTTCCATATCCGGCGAAAGTTCATGGGTTGCCTTAATGCATAGCTGCTTCACAGTCTCTACAATCACCGAAGTCTCAATTTCTCTACACATGAGCGTCCCTCCAGGCTTTGGCAACGTATTCTGCCACCCGGTCAGCCACCCGCTTATCAAACGCCGATGGAATGATGTACTCCGGATTGCGCTCCTCATCCGAAACTAAACTGGCAATGGCTCTTGCCGCAGCCAACTTCATATCGTAAGTAATATCCCTTGCTCGCGCCATCAAAGCACCCTTGAATAAGCCTGGGAAACAAAGCACGTTATTAATCTGGTTCGGATAATCACTTCTTCCGGTACCAATGACATAAATACCCGCCTCTTTGGCATCTTCGTAGGTGATTTCCGGATTCGGGTTCGCCATGGCAAAACAAATGGCCTTTTCATTCATGGTTCTGGCCATGTCCACCGTCAACACACCCGGTGCCGATACACCAATGAAGGCATCTGCCCCTTTGATGGCATCCTGCAATAATCCGGTTTCATTATTCGGATTGGTAATCTCAGCAATGGCGGCCAAATGTGCCGGCATTCCCTCTTTTCCACGATAAAGCACGCCGTCCTTATCACATACAATCAAGTTCTTTACGCCGGCATGCAGTAACATTCTGCAAATAGCGCCACCGGCACTGCCGGCACCGTTTAACACAAGCTTGATATCCTCAATGTTCTTATCTACCACCTTAAGGGCATTCAAAAGCGCCGCTGTCACCACAATGGCGGTTCCGTGCTGGTCATCGTGAAATACCGGAATGTCCAGCTCCTCTTCTAAGCGCTTTTCAATTTCTAAACAACGTGGGGCGGAAATATCTTCTAAGTTGATTCCGCCAAATCCCGGTGCAATCAGCTTCACAGCTTTGATAATTTCTTCGGTATCTTTGGTGTCGAGGCATATTGGGAATGCATCCACACCGGCGAATTCTTTAAACAAAATCGCCTTTCCCTCCATAACCGGCAAAGCTGCCTTCGGACCGATATCCCCAAGTCCCAATACGGCCGTACCGTCTGTAACCACAGCCACCATATTGCCTTTGGCCGTGTAGGTATACACATCCTCCGGGTTGTCATGAATTTCCAGGCAAGGCTGCGCCACACCCGGCGTATAGGCGGTGCTTAAGTCATCTTTATTTTCCACCTTAACCTTGCTAACAACCTCCAGTTTTCCCCGATGGGTTCTGTGCATTTCTAATGCTTTCTTCTTGTAGTCCATTTTTTGTTACCTCTTGTTTATAGTTTTCTCACCCTTTTATTATATAAAGCATTTGACGAAAAAACAATGGATTGCTAAAATATATTCGTTGTTTTACCGTTGAAAAAGTAAAAGCAAAAAAACTGCAGTACCCATTAGATTTACTGGAATTACTACAGTTTTGGTTCTTTCTTAACTTTCAAAAAAAACATTATTTTTTTAAGGAAATTCAGGCAGTTTAAATTTCTTTAATGCATCCAAATCATACCCAATTTGTTTCAGTTGCTCTTGATAATCTGGTTTTACACTCAAATCGCTTATGCAACCATTTTTCACCCATTTAATGCGCAAAAAACGCCACGCAACATCTTCCGGAACCGTGTCCTCCATCGTATACGAAGCAATCTCCGGAACCATTTGACAAAGTGCTTCCCGATTACCATCTAGGTAATCTTCCAACAAGGTCCGCACACTCATGTCATCATCGAAACCATATTCATTACCGCAGCATTCACAAATATCGCCGAGTAATAAATCCTCCTGGCTGTTCCAACCACATATTCTACAAATTGCCATTACTTAATCTTCCCCTGAAAAGAATCCAATTTTTTATCAACTTCAAAAACTTTATGTAACCTCTCTTGAGCTTGTAAACTTAGCGAATTTATTCACTCTTATGCTCTCCTCGTATAATTGTTTTACCGCCATCCCTTTGTAGCGTTCATGCACCCATTATATCGCGACAAATCGCGCAAAGTCAACGCATTTTCGTAACATAATTGATTTTTCTTTCAAGCACCAGGGCAAATTGACACAAATATTTGTATAGTCAAAAAATAGCGCATGTTGTAAATTCTAAAATTATATAAAGCATTTGACGAAAAAACAATGGATTGCTAAAATATATTCGTTACGATATTTGAAAGGAGTCACTATGAACAAGAAAGAAATCGCAGAACTTCGCAAGCAATATACCCCACAGAAAAGTAGTATCGACCGCATCTGCGGCTGCTACGTGGATGCCGAGAAGAATATTAAATTTAAAATGAAACAGGCCTTCTTCTCTCTTCCGGAGGAAGAAGAATTTAAATACTTTGATTTATTAAAAAAGACCTTTTCCGGCGGTCTTGGCACTAACCTTTTTTCCATGGAATTTCCATTGGAAGCGGAAGAAGAAGGTGGTACCCAGGAATTTCTTTATCGCCTTCGTGAAAGCAAGTTAAACGACGAAGTGCTTTTGGACGAATTCTACGACCGCATCATCGCTAATTACGATTACGGCGAGAATTATTACATCATTCTGATTCACTGCTGCTATGACGTGCCCGGCAAGGCCTCAGACGGCATGGAGATGGAGGATGCTTCCGATACGGTATTCGAGTACATTCATTGTGCCATTTGCCCGGTTGGCTTGTCCAAAGCCGGACTTGGTTATAACCCGGAAGAGAATATTATGTCCGAGCGTATTCGCGATTGGGTTGTGGACAGACCGGCTACCGGATTTTTGTTCCCATCCTTTAACGACCGCGCAACAGACTTACACAGTGTGCTTTACTACAGCAAAAACCCGAAGGAAATTCATCCGGAATTTATTGACGGCGTCCTTGGAAGCTACATGGCCCAGTCTTCGGTTTCCCAGAAGGAGGCTTTCCAGAATCTCGTAATTGAGACCCTAGAGGAAGATTGTGATTTTGACGTAATTAAGAATATCCATGAGAACATTCAGGAACTGATTGAATTAAACCAGGATAATCCGGATCCGGTTACCGTAACCAAGGATGAGATGAAGCAGATTTTCTACGATAGCGGCGCTTCCGATGAGAAGATGGAGGACTTCGACTTAGAATATGAAGCCTATGCAGGCAAAGATACACCGCTTATGGCAACCAATATCTCCTCACCACGCTCCTTTGCCATCGAAACACCGGATATCACCGTGAAAGTGAAACCGGAACGTCTTGACCTGATTCAGACGAAAATCATTGACGGACGCCAGTGTTTGGTAATCGCCGTGGACTCCCATTTACAGGTAAACGGCGTAGATGTAAAGACCTTCGCCGGAATCGAACTTCCGGGAGAAGAAGTCGAAGAAGAAAACGAATAGAACAAACGAAATGGGGCTGTGTGTAGCCCCATTTCGTTTAATTTTTCTTAACTAATATCTACTTTTCCTATGGTCTCGATTCCACAATTGCTTTTTTAATTTTTTTAACTGAAATGTTTTTATCAAATTCTATCGTATAAATTATTTCCGACGTTCCGTCTGACACTCTTGTCTCTTTGTCGTAACGATTGATTCCGACTTTATGCTTCTCATCCAATGCCGTTCTCTCTTTGCCTACATCATCCACAAATCCTACATAGAGAGAAGGAATTGAATGTTTTGTAAGCAATCGCGCACCCATCGACGAAACATAAACGGTTCCATCCGCCACTTTATACGCAGTTTCAGGTTCCGACACATCAAACCATACTTTTTCCTCTCGTTCTGGAGTTTGTGTCACCAACAAGAAATAATCTCCATTTTTTTCATCTTTCCCACTAACACTCCAGATTCCTACAAATCGCTCCTTGATGAAGAGCTTATCCCCCTCTAGACTATAATATCCTTCCAAATTTCCCGGGATAGTAAGGCGAAAACTAAACTCACCATTTTCTCCAAAACGATTTCTTCTTCCATCAATCGGTTCTGTTTTTCCATCTTTTTCAATTGATACTTCCGGTTTTCCACCTTTTTTCGTGACACAAAAAACGGCTTCTCCCATCGAGGTCCGCTTCTCGTATTTCCGTTCTAGCAACGCAACCGTATAATCACCAAATGTATACGTTTCTAAGGCTTTCTTACCCTTATACTTATCCGTCATTTCCGTACTATCATTTGCTGTTGCCCAAAAATATAACCGAAAGCCTAAAACCACCAGAATCATGCAGATGCATGTTCCCCAAAAAATGATTCCCTTTTTCTTCATCCCTTTTCTCCTTTATTTCCTAATGATCTGATTCATCCTTCTTCTCCTTAATCCCATGTATCATAAACATTGGCGTTGCACGATAATTCAGCAACTCCTCCGCAGAATATACCAATTTTCCTACATTTTCATTCACGTCTAACCGAAAGTATGGCTGCAATACCTTAACATCCCACGCCGGACGTATTTCTTTACTTAGCGGCATCTGTAATGCAATTGCCTCCATTGCCGGAATATCCGTATGAGTATAATGATCGTATACTCCATTTCTTTCAACGGCCGCCCGGTCTTGTTCGTAAGCAATCCGTTCCTGTTTATCAAATAAATACCGATACCAATTCGCATCAAAATTCAAAAGAAGACCGCCTTCTTTCAACACACGATGCCACTCGAGGTAGGCTTTCTCTGGATTTTGCAAATTCCAGGTCACGTTTCTAGATACAATCACATCAAAGGATTCATCCGGAAAAAACATGGAATCTGCCTCCATTTTCCACAAGGAAACATGATCACGAAATTTCTTGGTATTCTGACTGGCTTCTTCTAGCATCGCCTCGGTACAATCAATTCCGGTTACATGATATCCGGCAGCAGCCAAAAGCGTTGCAAAAAAACCGGGACCGGTACCTACATCCAGAACTTCTACACTATGACTATCCCGTTCCGGAAGATGCTCCTTAATTAACTGGTGCAATAGTCGTATCCATTTCACGCCTTGCTCGCCCAATAACTCTTTTTGATTATAGTCTGAATAGCTCCGAGCCCGGTCAGTCCAGTATCGCATCGTCTCTCTTAATAACTCATTTCCCATATACACTCATCCTATCTCTTCCTGATACGTAACCGCATTACCTGGTTTTGTTTTACTAAAATAGGCGCATCGGTCTGCAATCTTATACAATTCGTCAAACGTCTCCGGTTTCCCATCCTGATAAAGGACTGCGCCCATGCTAACCTCAATATTATAATCTCCCAGCTCCGGTATGTAAATAGCGCGCAGCTTTTCGAAAAAATTATCAATTCGCGATTTACCTTCCTGCACACTTTTCACAT
>SVEW01000064.1 GCA_015057205.1 Lachnospiraceae bacterium
TCACCAAAATAACTACACGATCACCCCACCGAGAGCCACATAGTCATCTCTATATAGCACAACTGCCTGTCCTTTCGTCACTGCCCGAACCGGTTTATCAAAAACAACGTGTATGCGGTCCGTTCCGACCATGGAAACGCGGCATTTCTCACCTTGGTGTGCATACCGTATTTTTCCTACAAACTCTTCGACACCATCAATTCTTTCCACACCCATAAAATTCACTTTTTCTGCATAAAGTTCCGTAGTGAATACATCTTCTGCTTCACCAATGACTACCTCATTGGTTTCAGGACATATGTCCACAACAAAGACTGGGTGTCCCATGGAAAGATTTAATCCCTTTCGCTGCCCAATGGTATAATGTGTAATCCCCTTGTGTTTACCAATCACATTACCATTGAGATCCACAAAATTTCCCGGGCCCGGCACTTTTTCTTTAGCCTCACGCTCAATAAAGCCGGCATAATCATTATCCGGCACAAAACAAATCTCCTGACTATCCGGTTTATGTGCCACCGGAAGTGCCTGCTTTTCTGCTATTTTACGCACTTCCTCCTTCGGGTAATCACCAATTGGCATCAGCGTATGCGCCAACTGCGCCTGTGTCAGGTTATATAATGCATAGGTTTGGTCTTTCGCCGCCGTCTTAGAATTAGCAATTGCCAGTCTTCCATTTGGAAGTTTCTTTATTCTTGCGTAATGTCCGGTTGCAATATAGTCGGCCCCGATGTCCAGACTTCTTTTTAAAAGTGCCTCCCACTTAACATACCGGTTGCATGCAATACAAGGATTAGGCGTTCTTCCATGAATGTATTCATCCACAAAATAATCCATCACCGCTTCCCTAAACTCCTTTTTGAAATTCATAACATAGTATGGAATTTTTAATACTTGTGCAACGCGTCTGGCATCTTCCACTGCGCTTAATCCACAGCATCCGCCATTACTTTCCATATCAAACTCATCTTCATCCTGCCAGATCTGCATGGTAACGCCGATGACATCGTATCCTTGTTCTTTTAATAAAAAGGCTGCCACGGAGGAGTCAACTCCTCCGGACATGCCCACCACTACTTTTTTCTTATCCATAAATTAATAATCTTCTTCTTCTTCGCCTTCACTGATATCATTCTTTGGTTTCTCAAGTCCTTCAATCTTAATGCCATTCTTCTCAGCATAATCCCACAAAGCCGCGTGAATTGCTTCTTCTGCAAGCAAGGAACAATGCACTTTTACCGGTGGAAGCCCATCAAGTGCTTCCATAACCGCCTTATTGGTTACCTCTAACGCCTGCTGAATGGTCTTACCCATAACAAGCTCCGTTGCCATACTGCTTGTTGCAACAGCCGCCCCGCAACCAAAGGTCTTAAATTTGCAATCACGAATAATGCCATTCTCATCAATATCGAGATACATACGCATAATATCGCCACATTTTGCATTTCCAACAGTTCCTACGCCGCTGGCATTCTCAATTTCCCCAACATTTCTTGGATTCTGAAAGTGATCCATAACCTTTTCACTATACATGAAAAATTCCTCCTAGTATATCTTTTATTTCTGTTTTTTTATAAAATCTTCGTAGAGCGGTGACATCTGACGTAAGCGCTCAATTATTTTAACAAGCTCATCTACGGTATAATCAATGTCATCTCTGGTTGTTTCATCGCTCAATGTTAAGCGCAATGATCCATGTGCTATTTCATGAGGCAATCCAATTGCCAAAAGCACATGAGACGGGTCCAAAGAACCGGATGTACATGCTGATCCGGAAGATCCACAAATTCCCTTCTGATCAAGCATAATCAGCATGGATTCTCCCTCGATAAAACGGAAGCATACATTCACGTTGTTTGGTAACCGATGCACTCTGCTACCGTTAATCTTAACGTGTGGAATCTCCTTCTCAATACGCGCCATCAAATAATCACGCAGCTCCGTCTCTTTTTGCATACGCTCTTTCATCGACTTCCTTGCAAGCTCACATGCCTTTCCAAAGCCCACAATTCCCGGAATATTCTCGGTACCGGCACGTCTCTTTCTTTCCTGTGCACCACCATGAACAAAGGAGCGAATCTTAACTCCTTTACGGATATAAAGCATTCCGATTCCCTTCGGTCCGTTCAATTTATGTCCGCTGGCACTCAGCATGTCAATATTCATCTCATCCACATTGATTGGCACCTGACCAAATGCCTGCACTGCATCCGTATGGAATAAAATACCATGTTCCCGTGCAATAGCTCCAATTTCCTTAATCGGCTCAATGGTTCCGATTTCGTTGTTGGCAAACATCACAGAAATCAATATTGTGGTTGGACGAATAGCTGCTTTTAGCTGCTCTAAATCCACTACGCCTTCTTCATCCACGTCCAAATAGGTTACTTCAAATCCCTGTTTCTCAAGATATTCACAGGTATGAAGAATTGCATGGTGTTCTATCTTAGAGGTAATAATATGATTTCCTTTTTCCTTCATAAGTTCTGCAGTCGCTTTGAGCGCCCAGTTATCTGATTCGCTTCCACCTGCAGTAAAATAAATCTCTTCCGGCTTAGCACCGATTACATTTGCAACCTGCTCTCTTGCATTCGTCAATGCTTCTTTCGCTTCGGCTCCCACCGAATAAACCGCTGAAGCATTCCCATAATGCTCCGTAAAAAATGGAAGCATTGCTTCTACAACCTCCGGACGAACTTTCGTCGTTGCCGCATTGTCCAAATAAATTACTTTCTGTCCCATATTACTTTCCTTCCTTCTGCGCCTTCCGGCTTTCTTCTACTAACTCATTAATAAATATATTATTTACGGTTTCATTAATACTATCGTTGATTCGCTTCCATACAATCCAGCTGGAGCAGCACGGTTGCGATTCACATCCGCTCACTCCTGGTTGTTCCTGTCCTACGCAGTTCACCGGCATCAATTCTCCTTCTAAGGCCCGCAAAACATCGCCTACAGAAATCTCACTGGCCGGCTTCGTTAACACGTATCCACCGCTGGCTCCTCGCACGCTCTCAATCAAACCGGCCTTCTTAACCTTAGTCATAAGCTGTTCCAAATAACTTATAGACAAATCCTGTCGCTTGGCAACACTGGCAAGCGATACCGGTTCTTCTTCCGAATACATAGCAATATCTATAAACGCACGCAAACCGTATCTTCCTTTTGTAGAAAGTTTCATACGTTATCCTCGCTTTAATTCCTACTATTTTATTTCCTACTATTTTACTCGGATTTATCTTAACACTCTTTTTACCACGTGTCAACAACTTTCTTTTGTAAAAAAGAAGCACCCTTTTGCTACCACCATCATAGCAATCGGATACTTCTTTTTCCCTTATTTATGAACCGAAAACTCGATATCGCCAATGCACAGAGCTTTTATTTCCTTTACGTCCAAAAACAATTTTTCATTTCCATAAAAGCCTTCTGCCCGCCAATGAAGCTTCGCATTGTCATCATCCGAAAACACACAGGACTGCATTGACAACTCCACGTTTCTGCCATCCTGTAGCTGCAATCTCCAGGGAACACTTTCCAAGAGATGCCATTTTTTTCATAGGCAATCCGCTACGCTCTGTTCCTGTACAAACCATTTGAAAACCGAAGGGCGAAACCGTCAGTTCCTCTATAAGAACCTCTGCATTTCGATTTTTACGGCTATCCCATAGTTTCACAATCTGATTATGGGCAATTCTTTGACTTCCATCCTCCGCCTGTGCAAATGGAATTCGAAAATCCCATTCGCCTTCTTCCAACGTCGAGACCGTTTCACCCAAATTGCAGATATCGGTAAGGCGAATCATCACTTGCTTTGGCTGCGTCATATCCGCCCGCCAATGCCGAATCACCGCAACCTGTAACCCCTGTCCTTTTTGTTTTACAGTAAGATCCTCTCCGCCGCAGGTCAGCTCTGTCCCCGTCTCATCAAGAATCGCTACGTCCGCAAAGCCAACCTCCTGTTCACCGTTTCCGGTAATGGCTTTTCCATCCTCACTTTTTAACGAGAATAACAATGCGCAATTTTGTGAATCACGCAGCACCCCATCAAGCGTCACGCAGACGCCGTTTGCCGTAACCGTCTCACCAATACTTTGTCCCACATTCTCAGCAAGCTGTTCTCCGCCCTGTGACAGGGTAAACACCTTTGCAAAAATCTCTGTAACCGGCTTCAAAACGCCGGCCGCATAAGCGCCGCCGCCCCCAACCAAAACAATCACAAATACTGCGACTGCAATTCTAACCAAATTCCGGTGTGCACGCCTCTTTTCTTCTTCCCGCTTCCGGCAAATCCGTTGCCAGGTCAAATTCTTAGGTGCTTTCACTTCAGAAAATGCCTGTAAATACTCTTCTCTTTCCGTCATATCGTTGCTCCTTCCAATTTCACTCTCAACATGGCGCGGCCACGTGACAAACGCATTTTCACGCTTCCTTCGGAAACGTTCAAAATCTGCGCGATCTCTTTCACCGAATAATCCTCGTAATAAAACAGATGAATCACAATACGATATTTCTCCGGTAATTTCATCACATCTTCAAACAGTTCAGCACTCTCCGGCGTCTCAAATGTCATTGATTCCATGTACTCCTCATAAGAAACCCGGTTCCGCCACCAAAATGTTCTTCGCACATTTTTGGCTTTATTGATTGCCACGCGCAAAAGCCATGCCTTCTTGTGTTCTTCGCTCTCGAACTTAGCCCGTCTTAAGTAAAAGGTTAAAAAGGTGTCCTGTACCACATCCTCCGCATCCGAAGCATTTCTGCAGACGGAAAATGCTGACGCGAACAAAGAATCACGATACTGCTTCACCAGCTCATCCATTTCGGTATTCCACGTATCCTCCATAATAAACCTCCTTCACCAAGCATACACATGAGAGCCTCGAAAGGTAACAACAAAATCCTTGCGGACCTTTTTGTAATACTATATTACAAAAAAAATCCCCACATACACATGTGAGGATCCCAAAGCACACTCCTTCAAGTGAAAGTACACCAAGCTTTCACTCTCAAAATATGCTCTGCATTGTAAGCCACAAAGTTACTCCGTGGTAATCTGATTGCTCATTGACATGGTTCGAAATATCGGGTTTCATACTTCTCGTCCATTCTGGTAGCGTCACTTCTTGCAGTCAAACAACTCCTAGAAGCCATCTTATACTTGGGACAGCTTCTCAAGGATATACCACCCCAATACATTTGATTTCTTCATTAACTTACAATTAAAACTATAACACAGATTGAATTATTTGTGTAGGGTAAATACTCCCAAAAAACAAAGGCAATATTCTACCCCCGCAACCTGTGTAAATCATAAAAGCGGCCACCAAACGCAGCCGCTTACTGATTCCTTAAACTCTAGAAAGATACTCACCTGTTCTGGTATCAATCTTGATTGTGTCACCCTGTTCAACGAACAAAGGAACGTTAACTGTTGCGCCTGTCTCAACAATAGCCGGCTTAGTAGCACCCTGTGCGGTATCGCCCTTGAAGCCCGGTTCTGTCTCTGTAATCTGTAATTCTACAAACAATGGTGGTTCTACAGCAAATACGTTGCCATTGTGAGAACAAATCTTAACCATCTCATTGTCTTTAACAAACTTCAATGCATCACCAATTGCATCCTGGTTCAAACCAATCTGCTCATAGGTCTCTAAGTTCATAAAGTAGAACAAATCACCATCGTTGTAAAGGTACTGCATATCGTTACGCTCAATACGTGCCTGTGGACATTTCTCAGTCGGACGGAAAGATTTCTCAATAACTCCTCCGTTCTTAATATCTTTTAACTTTGTACGAACAAACGCTGCACCCTTTCCTGGTTTCACGTGCTGAAATTCGATAATCTGATATACACTTGATTCATATTCAATGGTCATACCATTTCTGAAATCGCCTGCTGAAATCATGTAATTTCCTCCTAATCTTCTTTTGCAATAAGCATTCTTTCAAAATTATATACTAATTTGCCAATAATTTCAAGTTTTTAATAGAATTTTTTTCTCTTTCCTCCAAACAAAAAAAAGAGAAACATAATCGGCATCTCGAAAACACGTTTCAATAAAATGTGCTTCTCTTCCTTCGGCCCTAACTTCTTCACCATAATCACCTTTACATTGGCATTCCTTGCACCTACCACATCCGTAAACACCTGATCTCCGATAAACACGGTATTTTCCCGGTTCGTCCCAAGAATCTCCATGGCCTTCTCATAGCCATCCGGACGCGGTTTTCTGGCTTTATAAATAAAATCGACGCCAATCTGTTCGTTAAACATCTTTACCCGGCGTTCATTGTTATTCGAAAGCAAGCACACTTTAAATCCCATCTCCTGAATTTCCTTCAGAAAACGGATAGATCGTTCATCCGCCGGAGCACAATCAAACACCAATGTATTATCGATATCAAAAATCAACCCACGATACCCTAACTCATACAAATGGGCATAATCAATATCGTAGGTACTCTTTTCCCACGCATTTGGAAATAATTTCATCCTATTCACTCCTTAAAAAAAGCCCATGCTTCACGCATGAGCTTTTATTATACTCTCTCCAAGCTAATATTACAAGCTAAAATTCTCAAGTTCTTTCGTAGCTTCTTCAATTGCGGACACGTTCTTCTTGCTTCCTACAAAACTCTGATACTGACGCAATGCAGCATCACGATGTACCTTCGGCAACTCAGAAACTTTATCCAAGTTTTTCAAATCGCTATCAGCACCCTTCATCTCATATGTAGCATTCGGGTCGTATTTCTTCGCAAATTCAAAAGCGTTCTCTTTCTGCTCCGGTCTCGGCCCTGCAAACTGCTGCTCCTTCGGTGCTTCATCAATATATGCACCTTGACTTGTTACCACATCAGAAACAGCATCCTTGCTTAACCCTATATTCAGATTTGAATAATATCCAATCGCCTCAAATGGTCGAATTCCTGAAATATTCATAGGCTTTGTCTCCACACATTCCTTTGCTTACCAATTGTTTCCACCTATTATATCGAATCATCCAGCCCCATTCTTTAGTCTAATATAATAAAAAAGCAAAAAACTATTTATCCAATATTTTCTTCAATTCATTCATGAAAGTATTCACATCCTTGAATTCTCTATATACGGATGCAAAACGTACATATGCAACCGCCTCAAGGTCTTTCAGATACTTCATGACTATCTCACCAATCTCTGAACTTGGTATTTCCTTCTCTTCTCTACTAAAAATCTCTGTTTCCACGCTGTCTACAAGCTTGTTAATCTGTTCCGCAGAAATCGGTCGCTTATGACATGCACGCAGCACTCCTGCCTCAATCTTCGCACGATCATACTGTTCTCTATTGTTGTCCTTCTTGATGACGATAAGCGGAATGGTTTCCACCTTCTCATACGTCGTAAAACGTTTATTACAGTCATCACAAATTCTACGTCGACGGATGGAATTATTATCATCTGCCGGTCGTGAATCAATAACTCTTGTATTCTCGCTACTGCAAAACGGGCATTTCATTACCAGAGACCTCCTTATAGTATTACATAATAATTGTATTCTATTTCATCATACACTACTTGAAGCGAAAAATCTAGTGTTTATTTGCAATTATTTATTATCTTTATGCAATTCACACTCATTAATCAGAATAAAATCCGGCCCAACCCGGACAATCCTATTAAACTCAATACAATATGTATTCTCTTTCAGAAAAAAGCCACACCAGCGTTCCTGCTCCGGGACAACCAGCGCGCATATACACCCGGTACGTTCATCAAACGTAAGGTCACAGACAAATCCTAAACTTTTGCCTGTGGCCACGTTGATAACTTCTTTTTTACGTAATTCAGAATACCGCATACCCGCCTACACTTTATCAGGCCTTACCATATTCTATGCACTTATACATTAAAACGGAACAAAATAACGTCGCCGTCTTTTACAACATATTCTTTACCTTCAATACCTACCAAGCCTTTTTCTTTGGCTGCTGCCAAACTTCCAAGATCCAATAAATCCTGATAGTTCACAACCTCTGCTTTAATGAATCCACGTTCAAAATCCGTATGAATCTTTCCTGCTGCCTGTGGTGCCTTGGTTCCCACCTTGATGGTCCAAGCTCTTGTCTCGTCCTCTCCGGCAGTCAAATAGCTGATAAGTCCAAGCAATTTATAACTTGCCTTGATTAATTTCTCAAGACCGGATTCTTTAAGTCCCAAATCCTCCAGGAACATTGCCTTTTCTTCATCATCCAGTTCCGCAATCTCCTGCTCAATCTGCGCACAAATAACGAAAACCTCGCAATCATACTCTTTTGCATATTCGCGCACTTTACCTACAAACGGATTACTTGCACCGTCATCCGCCAAATGATCTTCGGAAACATTTGCCGCAAAAATAACCGGCTTATAGGTTAAAAGATTCAATGATTTTACAAAAGTTTCTTCATCTTCATCGTCAAACTGCAAACTCTTTGCTAACTTGCCATTTTCAAGGTGCGCTTTGATTTTCTCAAGGATTGGCAACTCTTTTGCTGCTTCCTTGTCCATTCTGGCAGATTTGGCCGTCTTAGCAAGTCTTCTTTCCAAAATCTCCAAATCAGAGAAAATAAGCTCCAAATTGATGGTCTCAATATCACGCACCGGATCAATGCTTCCATCTACATGTACAATATTGGAATCTTCAAAACAGCGAACCACATGTACAATGGCATCTACCTCACGAATATTTGCCAAAAACTGGTTGCCCAGTCCTTCACCCTTGCTGGCTCCCTTTACAAGCCCCGCAATATCTACGAATTCAATAACCGCTGGGGTTACCTTCTTGGACTGATACATATTACCAAGCTTGGTTAATCGCTCATCCGGTACCGCAACCACACCGATATTCGGGTCAATGGTACAAAACGGATAGTTGGCCGATTCCGCTCCAGCCTTTGTCAAGGAATTAAAAAGGGTACTCTTTCCAACGTTTGGAAGTCCCACAATGCCTAGTTTCATAATATATCAAATCTCCTTTATTTTATTAATTTACTAAGAAAAATTTTCAAAACAACTCAATACATTATACACTACCACCTGGCCAATTGCAATGTTTCCATTCATATTTAGTTATTTGCAAATGGTGATTATTCCGGAACAATTTGCGCTGCCACTTTTTCCACAAGTTCCTGTTCTGTCAAAAGCTCCACCGGATATGGATAGGTCTTCATGCACTTTTGAAACCGCAAATAGATTTCATCCGCTTTTGCCTTATTCTTCTCAACCAAAAGTGCATATGTATACGCTGTCCTGAGCGCCGAAGGATAATTTCGCATAACTTTCATGATTTTCACCACTTCCTTCGTCATCAGTGCTTTCGCCTCTTCCGGCGCATTTTTCATGGCGAGTGCAATGTAAATCCGGTCGCACAGCATCAGATTCCGATGGAGTCCCACAATTCCGCTATCAATTGCGGTCAAATGCGCCATCAGTGCATCGGCTTCTTCAAAACGCTGCTGATCCATAAGACGATTGGCCGCAAGCACACCGATTGTTGCTATGATCGCATTTTTCATTGCCTCATCACTTGGCACTACAAACCAGTCCGCAGGCATCTGCGCCACCCGAACACCCTTTGCCGTCTGCTCTAAAACCTTCAACTGTATCCATAAAGCCCGCTGAGCTTCCGGATTTTTGGTCAGTTCAAGCGCATTTTTTCCATCATTATTCACCATTGCCAGACGAAGCGGCACACCATTCAGGATAGCTGTTCCCGCCCCACACGCAGCCAGGAAGAACAAAAACACTTTTCCCAACCGCACAATGGGACAAACCAGTGCAAGCACCAGAAATAAAAGTGCTGAAACTGCGTTAAAAATAGCACCTCCCATAAGATAAAGTTTCACCGGAATTTTTCCATCCTTCATATCCGGCGGCCCCATTAAACATTGTCCACCGGTTCCCGGAATTCGCATGTGCCGAAGAACCATACGTCCATCCCGCTTCATCCACATCATCCCTAAAATGCGAAAGGACAAAAACTTATATCCGGTCAGAAGTCCAAAAACAAGATGTCCGGTCTCATGAATAACAATTTGAATCAGAATTGCGGCATAAAAAAACAACACCGTCCATACCATCGTATTCCCCAGCTCCTGCAGGGACATTTTTTTCACGTTAAGGAAGTGGGCCCCCATCACTCCACAGGCTGCCCCTATCAATATGGAAATCAAAATCATAATTCCCTTCCCTTTTGTTTTATTCTCTCTCTTTTTCTTCATCTGTCTGCTCCTTTAATATAGTCCCTCACTCTACAACTTTCTTCAGCAATATCTTCTTCACAAACCCGCCGCGTTTCTCAGCTTTTCCCGCTCTCACACGCTCCAGTTCTTCCTTCGAAGAACCCCTGGCCTCGGCGCAGGCATAAATCACTTCCAACAAATCCGCAAGTTCTTCTATGTTCTGATCTTTATGATACTCCTCCAATTCCTCATTAAGCTTCGCATCAAGTGCTTTTAAATATCTCTCATCAGACAAAATTTCAATTTCGCACTTCTTACCATCCGCTTCAATTATTTCCGGAATTTTATCCCGGACCAATTTGTTATACATTATTTCTGCCATCGTAAATCCACTCCTTAAATCCTAACGTCTGCGCCGTTTCATAAACAGGTTTTATCACATGCTCCAGCCTTTCCAAAAACGCATCCCTCGTAAGCCCATCCGCATACAATTGATTCCGTATCTCCTGGTTGTTCAGGTGATACGGTGCTATTTTTTTAAATTCACGCGCAATCGACTCATTTTTTGCTTTCAACTCGTACGCACGATATTCTATATTGCCAAGGGGTTCAAAATACATCTTCCACGAAGGCAGTAAATTGCTCTTGCTACTATTAATGGACCGCGTTGTAGGATGCAAATTCCACAATTCATCATGTGCGACATATTGCCACGGCACAAAATGATCCACCGATATCGTTACGTCCTTCAAAAGTTCCGCCCCATAAATATCCCGCAAAGAAGGATCCACTTGAACAATCTGTTTCCAATACTTTCTGACGCGCTCAATATCTCTGGCCACAGGAGCCTCGATTTTCTCCGCAATTCCGGGAACACTCGGATTCTTATTCTGCAGATACTGAATGAGCTTCAACTGTTCCCAGCCTTTCAAAATCTCCTTATGCCTGAACAAATACTCCGCCCACAATGCGTCCACTTCAATTTCCGTGCCCAGCCCCGATACCAGGACAAAATAATACATCAACCTTCTCTGGCGATTAATCGCTTCCGTAAGATTCTTTTTCGACCCATTCCACATATTTCTTTCGATTTGAACCTCATCATAAAAAGGAACCTGCAAACGATAAGGCACGTTCAACGTCAAATCGGATTTATACTTCACGATTTTTTTGTCATCTGTATTCTGCAAAAAATCGATTATCTGCTCCCTCTTCTCCGAGCTTCGAAAACCATATTCCGCAAAAATATACTTCACCACTTCTTCCAGATTATCCGTGATGCCCAACGGTCCAAGCCGCAAATGATACTCCGTTACCATATACCAGGCATCCGCAATCATTTCGTTGATCAGTTCGTCAAACGTAAACCGCGTATTCTTCCCGTCCAATTTGCCAAGAATTGCTTGAAACCAAAAGAATTTGTAGCAATTGGTCGTGTTGTCAAAAAGTCTGCTCAAATAGCCAATATTCAGTTTATCCGAATGGGGTAAAAGTGTATTTTCCATGGGTATAATCTCCGTAAATCATATTTTTTTCAAACCTACAAAACAAGAGGCTGTCGCACTATGTATTTAGCGCGAGCCCACTTTTATTGCACTATATTACGCTTGGGGTTGCCAAATATGGAGCTTAAAGTCGTAGCATACATTCCTTTTCAAACTTTTTCACAAATTCGAACGTAACCAGAAATTACCGGATTTTATTTTTACCGTCAATACTACCGTTTTTTTTGCTTTGGCACGTAACCTTTTAGCCATTTGCCTCATTCCCTTACCTTCTTTTTTCTTAATTTCCTAAATTAGCACGTAAAACCACCCAGAACAAGAGTTTCTTTTACCTTCCAAACAAATCATTTTGCCCATTTGGCGCGGAAACGGTATTTTTTAGTTACGTTCCTACTCACGTATATCCATAAATTTGCACGTAAAAATCAAATCCCATGGTTTATTCTCCGCATATCACCTGCGAAATTAGCGGGAGTGGGACACTCAGTATTTAGTACGACAGCTCCTTGCTTTGCAATAATAGTCATTTCCCGAAAAACCACCCATCTCTGGCTAAAGCTCTTTTCGCTTACTCTGATTTTTCCGTCACGGGGAGTCATTACACCGGCTCTCCTATCGATTTATCACCTGTCACACGCTCCCCGAGTTTATTTGCCCACCGTTCTGGATATGCAGAAAAATAAGATATCTGTTCCCTTTCTCGCTTCTTCACAAATGCCGGAACAAAGCTCCACGCAATTGATGGGATTCCAATAAATAGTAAATATGCTGGCCCAAACAGCAAAGACTGGATTGTATGTCCATATTCATGCACCAAAAGCATTCGGGAGAACTCCTCTTCCGAATAGCGCTCCATCTGTGATGAGTAATAGCAAAATGGATCATCTGAAACAAACACAAATAACCCTAATGATAAACTGGATTTACTATGCCAAATAGTTACAACAGCCCCCTTATAAAAGTAATGCATACATCCCATGTTAACCATAAAATAGATAAGTCCAACCAGTGTCTGTGGCAGTCCCCATACACACTGTAGTATCAAGTATAATAATCTCATCATGTCTCCTGCAAATTTGAAGTTGCTACACCCTTTTCGGAAAAGTGTTCCTAATGACCTGCAAATTATTCTTTATGACAGGTAATTATGGTATAGCTACTTGCATTAACGGTAATCACACATCCATCTATATGTACATACCAGTTTTTACCGTGTTTTTCTATTACAGATTTTTTATCTAGGATTCTTTCTTTGCACCATGTTACAACGTCTATATCGCCAAGCCCAAGATTCTTTCTTATTCGGTCTATCCCCATTTCCGTTGTATGAACTTTATCAATATTTCCAATCAGTATCTCTTTCATAATACCAGCCCTTTCATTCCATTATATGCTATTGCTTAGCCCCATAAATCAGAAAAGGGATATTTGCTAATCCAATACTCCCCTTATCGAATCATCGAAGCTTTCTGTGATTAGAGTAATCTGTTCTCCGTTAGACTGGTACCCCTCTATGATTTGGTGATTATCTTGTTTCAGTTGCTCAGCTGAACAATTAGAATCATCAAGCCTTGTTTCGATATCAGAGCCATGTGATTTTATTTCTTCAAAATGCGAATCTATATATTCATCTGACATAGCAAGGCAGATGAATCTTATCGACTGAAGATACTGCTCACCAAAACTATTCCTCCAATCAAAAGGTATATAGCAGCCTTCAACAATAAGGTTCTGCTCATTC
>SVEW01000065.1:0-9363 GCA_015057205.1 Lachnospiraceae bacterium
ATAATACCACATCTCCCACCTTCGTGTGGGCAACCTTGCCAATTTTGGTTAAATATTCTTTGTTAATTGCTTCCTGATAGCTTTCGGAAAAATCAACAGCTTCCACCAATCTTCCAATTAGCGGTATATTCTTTATCGAATCGGCAAAACTTTTCGAGGTATTCACGCCAATGGATAATCCTCCCACCAAGACTACACATGCAATTGCCAGATTACGCACGCTTACCAGTGCACGATGACGCCATACTCTTTTCTTTACACGCTTGGTAACAACCGGCATTTCCATCATTTCCGGCATCGCCTTTACCTCATTCATCATCTGATTCAATTCATCCCATCGATTCATGCCACTTCCTCCTCTTCAAGTTCCATACGTAATAACCCAAGCGCTTTTCGCATTCTTGTCGCCACCGTTCCCTGCGGACACTCGGTCAATTCTGCAATTTCTACAATCGTATAACCACCAAAGAATTTCAACAAAATCACCTGTCGATACTTCTCCGGCAACTTCATAAGCGCTTCCTTTAGCGGAAGATTCTCAATTTCGGATGGACTTGCATCCTCCGGCAACTCCTCGATGCCCACCTGCTTTTTGTAATGCTTGTACTTTGTGTTGCAGACATTCATCAGAATTCTTACCAGCCACGTCTCGAAAAACTGCGGCTGTTTCAATTGTTTTTTCTTTAGATACCCTTTGTAAATCGCTTCGTCCACTGCATCCACCGCCATACTCTCGCTGTTAAAGTACGGATAAGCGATTGCATACAACTTCTTTCGAACCGACTCCACTCTGTCAAAAAATTCCTGCTCCTTCATGTCTTCTCCCTTTTCTATTTTGGGTTCTAATGACCCTTTCTATATCTTAGACAATCCTAGGGGTGTATTTTATTTCCATTTTTAAAATTTTTAGTAAAAATCCCCACATAATTCAAAAGCGGTGCATCACGCACCGCCCAACCTACATCTTCGCTTTTATGGTAGCCACCACTGCATCAAACTCATCTTCGTACATGGTACGCAAATCCAGCAGTAAGCTCTCCTCGCTGACACGCACGATAATCGGCAACTCGCCTTCCCGCAAGGTTGCGGCAAACGCCTCGGCATTCATGCCCTCTTTGCCAAGCATCACGGCATAGCTTTTCAGTAACTCACCCGGTAACGAGCCACCGCCAATTGGAGTTTCCGTCTTCACAATAGACACGTTCACTTCCTTCGGCAATGCTGCAACCAGCTTTCCTGCCAAACTATCCGCTTTTTCCTTTAATTCTTCCACCGGCATCGTCATACGGGACAAAACCGGAATGTGTTCCACCGCATAGTGCTCATCCTCATACATAGATAGTACCGTCTCAAGCATCGCTGCTGTGCACTTGTCAATACGCATAGCTCTGGTTAACGGATGCTTCTTGCATTTCGCAATCCACTCTTTTTTACCCACTAAAATACCGGCCTGTGGTCCGCCAAGCAATTTATCTCCGCTAAAGCATACCACATCCACGCCTGCTGCAATGCTTTCCTGCACCGTCGGCTCTTTACGCAGACCGTAACGGGAAAGGTCAATTAACACACCACTTCCCAAGTCTTCCATAACCGGAATACCTGTCTTCTTCGCCAAGGCACACAATTCGTCCCTCTCCACGCTTTGGGTAAAACCAATTAGTTTATAGTTACTGGTATGTACTTTTAAGAATGCACCCGTCTCTTCCGTAATGGCGTCTTCGTAATCTTCAAGCCTCGTTTTGTTCGTGGTTCCTACTTCCACGCGCTGACAACCGCTCTGGTCAATGATATCAGGAATACGGAACTTTCCGCCAATCTCAATCTGCTCGCCACGGGATACAATGACTTCCTTGCCATCGCCTACCGCACTGACCATCAAAAGTGCTGCCGCCGCATTATTGTTCACCGCCATGGCCGCCTCTGCACCGGTCAGTCGACATAAAAGTTCTTCGAAATGTGAATAGCGTTCCCCTCTTTTCCCCTCCGAAAGATTATATTCGAGGTTCATATAGCCTTTCATCTGCTCCATAAGCTTCTCAAGGGCAATGGGCGGTAATGGTGCACGTCCTAAATTGGTGTGCAAAATCACGCCGGTGGCGTTTACCACATGCTTCAAATTTGCTTCCTTATGGTCTTCCACCTTATGAAGAACCCGCTCTTGTATGGTCTGCACAAAGTTCTCAAGAATCTCCTCGGAGGGATTTTCATTTAACTTCTTTCGCAATTCTTCTAACGCATCCCTCAGAATTGTGACCACCGGCTCCTTGCCGAACCGTTCGATAGCGCCCTGTAACTTGGGATCGCTCATTAGTACGTCAACTTTGGGAATTTTACGGAACAATTCGTTTTTATTCATAAATACCTTCGTCCTTTGCAATCTAATTTTTCAATCAACCTATTATAACATAATTAGTCGATTTTTCCCAGCACATACTCCGCAAAATCCTTGCAGGTAGAGCCCTCCTTTGTTCCGGTAACCACCAGTTTTTTCTCGGTTTCACAGCATAGCTGTAACACCTGTTCCAGCTTATCGGCATGTTCTACCAAACCGATGTGGCGAAGCATCATTTCCACTGCCTTAAAAATGCTGGATGGATTCGCATACTCTGCCAATCCTTCTTCCACCATACGCGGTGCCGAACCATGAATGGCTTCAAACATCGCATACTGATCGCCCAGATTTGCACTGCCCGCCGTTCCGACGCCCCCTTGGATCTGTGCCGCTTCATCGGTAATGATATCTCCGTACAAATTTGGCAAAACAAACACCTGGAATCGTCTTCGCATCTCTTTGTTCACAAGATTCGCAGTCATAATGTCAATGTACCAGTCCTCCGCATTCACCTCCGGATACGCCTTAGCCACCTCATTACAAATCTTTGAGAACTTACCGTCAGTTTTTTTCATAATATTAGCCTTGGTAACAATGGCAACCTGATTTTTTCCGTTTTTACGGGCAAACTCGAAGGCCGCACGCGCAATTCGCTTCGTTCCGCAATCAGTGATTACTTTAAAGTCCATGGCCAAATCTCCCGGGATTTCCACACCGCTGCTTCCAAGCACATACTCACCCTCGGTATTTTCCCGGAAAAACATCCAGTCAATGCCTTCTTCCGGTACCCGAACCGGGCGCACATTGGCATACAAATCCAGTTCCCGTCGCAAAAAAACGTTGGCACTTTCCATGGTGCCGCCCTTCGGCGTGGTGGTCGGTCCTTTTAAAATAACATCGCAAGCCTTCATCTGTTCAAGCACCTCAGCAGGAACCGCTTCTCCTTTGGCCATACGATTCTCAATCGTGAGTCCCCGGATTTCCTTTAGGGTAACCTTTCCCTCATCCAGCTCCTTTTTCAAAAGTTTTTCCAACAAACGTCTCGCTTGTTCCATAATCACCGGACCGATGCCGTCCCCACCGCAAAGACCAATGGTTATGGTAGTTAATGCACTAAAATCCTTCGGTATAGTTGCTTCCTGCATTTTTTCACAACGGGCAATCTGCTGACGCAGTACCTTTTCGTACTGCGCCATCGCATCCTGAATATAGGCTTCCTTATTCATGGTTATTTCCTCCGCATTATAAATTCCCCTGACCAATGTATTTCAGCAATCCCCCGGCCTTCAGAATTCCTCTTTGGCGCTGGGTAAAATCACAGGTCAATGCCGCGCATTCCTTCGTAGTTTCGTTTACCAACGTAAGTTTTCCGCATTCCAGTCCCTGCAAAATATCCTGTAAGGCCAGGCTGTCTCCCTTGGTAAATTTCTCGTAATCCTCCGGATTTGCAAACGTTAACGGCAAAATACCTACATTAATCAGGTTCGCCGCATGAATCCTTGCAAAGCTCTTAGCAATTACAGCTCGCACCCCAAGATACATCGGCACCAAAGCCGCATGCTCTCTGGAAGAACCCTGTCCATAGTTGCTTCCGCCGATAACAATACTCTGTCCCGCTTGCTTAGCCCGCTCCGGGAATGTTTTGTCGCACACACCGAAACAGAATTTTGACAAAAATGGAATATTGGAACGATACGGCAAAATCTTCGCTCCAGCCGGCATAATGTGATCTGTGGTGATGTTGTCTCCCACTTTTAACACCAATGGAGCTTTCAAACTATCCGTTAACGCATGTCCCTCCGGGAAAGGTTTGATATTCGGTCCTCTGAAAATCTCCAGCCCCTCTGCTTCTTCTACCGATGCCGGTGGAATAATGGCACTGTCATCGATTTTGAACGTTTCCGGCATTTCCACCTTTGGCATGGTCCCCAGTAACGTCGGATCCGTAATTTTCCCCGTAAGCGCTGCTGCCACCGCTGTTTCCGGGGAAACCAGATAAACCTGTGCATCCGCAACGCCGGAGCGACCTTCAAAGTTTCGGTTAAAGGTTCGCAAAGACACACCACCGGAATTTGGCGAAAATCCCATTCCGATACATGGACCGCAGGCACACTCAAGTACTCTTGCACCACTGGCAAGAATATCCGATAAGGCACCACATTCCGCCAACATACTCAGCACCTGTTTCGATCCCGGTGAAATGGACAAGCTAACCTTCGGTGAAAGCACTTTTCCTTACAAAAGGGCCGCTACCTTCAGCATATCGTATAAGGAAGAATTGGTACAAGAGCCGATGCACACCTGATCCACCTTCGTCCCCTTAAGGCTATCCACCGCCACCACATTATCCGGGGTGTGGGGACACGCAATCATCGGTTTTAACGCAGACAAATCTATCTCTATCACGCGATCGTAGGTTGCGTCCGGATCGCTGGCCAATTCTACATAGTCTTCCTGTCTTCCCTGGGCTTTTAAAAATGCCTCCGTCACTTCATCCGACGGAAAAATGGATGTAGTCGCTCCCAGTTCTGTTCCCATATTGGCGATGGTGGCCCGTTCCGGCACAGACAAGGTTTTCACGCCTTCGCCACCCCATTCAATGATGGAACCCACACCACCTTTCACCGAAAGGATACGAAGAATTTCCAGACTAACATCTTTTGCCGTCACAAACTCCCTCAGTTGTCCCACAAGGTTCACTCTTACCATCTTTGGCATGGTGATGTAGTACGCACCGCCTCCCATGGCTACCGCAACGTCCAGACCACCGGCCCCTAAGGCCAACATGCCGATACCGCCACCGGTTGGCGTATGGCTATCGGATCCAATCAGGGTCTTTCCAGGTTTTCCAAAACGCTCTAGATGTACCTGATGACAAATACCATTTCCCGGTCTTGAAAAATACAAGCCGTATTTTTCCGCCATGGACTGAATAAACTTGTGATCGTCTGCATTTTCAAATCCGGACTGCAACGTATTGTGATCCACATAGGCAACAGAGCACTCCGTCCGAACCCGCTTAACTCCCATGGTTTCAAATTCTAAATATGCCATCGTTCCCGTAGCGTCCTGCGTCAATGTTTGATCGATACGAAGGGCAATCTCCGTTCCGGGTATCATTTCTCCGCTAATCAGATGCTCTTTTATTATTTTTTCAGCTATGCTAAGTCCCATCTTACGCTCCCTTCCGAATACTCTCGTATGCGTGGCGAATATGCTCTAACATGAGCTTTTCCGCCTTGTCTTTATCTCTTTCTTTGATTGCTTCAAAAATGGCACGGTGTTCTTCCACCGAGTGTAAGCTTCGATCCGTGTTTTCCAAAGAAGCTTTTCTATACTTCAAAAGTTTATGGTGAATCGGCGACAGCACCGATTGATAAATAGGACTTTTGCAGCAAATATAAATCATATCATGGAAATCCGTATCCAAATTGCGCAATCGATCCAGGTTATGTTTCATTTCAAAAAACTCCTGTTGCTCCACAATCTCTTCCAATTTTTGCAAAGATTCCGCATCCATTTTCTCCACTGCCATCACACATACACCAGGTTCTAGGCGCATTTTAATCTCGTACATGTCCATTACATCCTGATATGTAATGCCAAGTACCACGGTTCCCATGGCTGTCGTCTCCACCAATCGCTCATTTTGTAACCGGGCAAGAGCCTCGCGAATCGGAGTCCTACTAACGCTCAACTCCTCTGTAAGCCTGGATTCACTCAGCACTTCTCCAACCGGATAATCTCCGTTTAAAATCTTTTGCTCTATTACCTCATACACCTGGTCTGCCAGGGATACATTTTTATACATTACAAAACTCCTCCCATTCCTTCAATTCCTTCAATTTGGTTTCCATCTCCGCATCGGAAAGGCTGGTGGTACGTCCATCTGCATAAATGGTATCTACCCATTCCTTTAATTTTACAACCACCGGATGTTCTTTCGCTATCCTTTTTTCGCCTTTTAAGTGATACTTATCGTTAATCCAATACGCAATGCCGGCCAAGCCTGATGTATCACTGATTGCCACGCCCGGATCCCGATTCAATAACTTCTTGGTGTTAAAAATCGTATAGATTTCTTCATCCTTCATCAAACCGTCTGCATGAATACCGGCTCTGGTCACATTAAAATTGGCACCTGCAAATGGTGTCATTGGCGGAATATCGTATCCGATTTCATCCTGATAATAGCGGGCAATTTCCGTAATGGCCGTGGTGTCCATGCCGTCTAACGATCCGCGTAGTGATGCGTATTCAAATACCATGGCTTCTAACGGTACATTTCCTGTTCGCTCCCCGATTCCAAGCAGGGAGCAGTTTACTGCGCTGGCACCGTATAGCCATGCGGTGGACGCGTTGGCAACCCCTTTATAAAAATCGTTGTGCCCATGCCACTCCAACATTTCATTCGGCACACCGGAGTAATGCTGTAACCCGTAGATAATACCTGCTACACTTCGCGGCAACGCAGCTTCTGTATAAGGAACACCGTACCCCATGGTATCGCAGGCACGAATTTTAACCGGTACGCCCACTTCCTGTGACAAGTCCATTATTTCATTTACAAACGGTACCACAAACCCATAAAAATCTGCTCGCGTGATATCCTCAAGATGACATCTTGGCACCACACCGGCCTCAAAAGCATCCTTGATACTTGCCATATAGTAGTCCACAGCCTGACGTCGGGTCATCTTCATTTTCTTAAAAATATGATAATCACTACAGGAAACAAGTATCCCAGTTTCCCTGATTTCCATATCCTTCACCAATTTGAAATCTTCTTTCTTCGCACGAATCCATGTGGTAATCTCCGGAAATTTGTAGCCCAGTTCCATACATTTCTCCACTGCTTCCCGGTCTTTCTTGGTATATATAAAAAATTCCGATTGACGAATCAATCCAAACGGTCCTCCCAATCTTGCCATAAGCTTATAAAGATCCACTATCTGTTTTACCGTATAGGGCATTCTTGACTGCTGTCCGTCCCGAAAAGACGTGTCCGTAATCCAGATGTCCTCCGGCATATTAATCGGCACACGACGATGGTTGAATGCAATCTTCGGAACCTCTTCGTAATTAAACATCTCCCGATAGAGATTCGGTTCTTTCACATCCTGTAGTGAATACTTATAATTGCTCTGCTCTAGCAGGTTGGTTTTATTGGATATCTCAAGCATGATGATCCCTCCTTCAAAACTATCTTATTGACTATCATTTCAAGCATTGCATACTTGTATACAAGCATAGCACGTAGACAGGTATTCGTCAATACATATCATTATAAAAACACCCGAGCGGCACTCCGCTCGGGCTTTTCTATTTAACAAAGGATGCAAACACCGGCACACTCTCTCCTTCATCCTCTTGACCTATGTTAATATCCACCACACATACCTCTCCAACGGAACTTCCTGCACGAAGCTCCGTAATATAGGTATCCGCACCATCTTTCCACACATCAAATTGTCCCGTAAACAAATTGTAGTTCTCGATGACCTCCGGATTCTTAAGTAATTTCATGGTTGCGTCTTCATGCAGCATGGATTTGCTAAGCGAAAAATCACCTACACGCATCTGTCCACTATCCGCTTCCCAGATGTACATACGATTGGATTCTTTTTTCGGATTGTGGATGTACACCTGCTTTCCATCTGCGCTGGCCAGAATATCGAGCTCATCATAAGCCTCGTTTTCCGAAAGTCCAAGTACTGCAAGATCCGCCGCTTCCACCACATTCTGCGTCTTTCTATCAAAAAAGAATAATCCGAATCGTTCCTCTCCATAATATCCGTACAAAAGAATCCGTTCTTTATCCGCAAAGAGCAAACGCATGCGATTCTCATCCCAATAATCGGAAGCTTTCATCGAAACCGCGTGAACCGAGACCTCCTTTGTACGAGCAGAAGGCTTCATGGCAAATAAAATACCCACTGCCACCACACCGCACACCGCAATTACTATACACACTGACCAAACCCATTTCGGTCCTTTTCGCAAAATCCCCACCATATACGCCTCCTCCCTAAACTTATTTCTTCCGTCCGGACTCTACTAATTCCTTCTCAAATGCCTCCGGATTCTTCAAATAGTAATCCTGGTGCTCATCTTCCGCCTCATAGAAATTCTTATAGGGCAAAAGCGCCACCTGCACCTTCTTTCCTTCTTTCGCCTCTAAATCGGCAATTCTTTTTGCAGCAATTTCCTTTTCCTCCTCCGAAGTAAAGAAAATTGCCAACGTATAGGAAAAGCCTTTATCAATAAATTGCCCTTCCCCGTCGAAAGGGTCTACGTTAGCAAAGTAGATATCCAATAAACGGTTATAAGACACTTTTTCCGAATCATAACTCAGTTTGATTGTCTCCCGGTGCCCGGTTCGCTGTGCCTTTACCTCCTCATAACTGGGATTTATTTCGTCGCCTCCGGCATAGCCGCAAATCACCTCATCCACACCATACATCTTATAAATCGGAGTAACGCACCAAAAGCATCCCCCCGCAAAATAAGCATTCTTTCTCATATTTCATTACCTCCATATAAAAATAGCGAAGCGAGACACTCCCCGCTCCGCTAAAAAATCAAGCATTAAATTTGGTCAAGTCCCTGTTTGAAATCAGCGATGATATCATCGATGTCTTCCAAACCAACGGAAATACGAACCAATCCTTCGTCAATTCCTGCAACCTTTAACTCATCTGCTGTGTAAGTAGAATGTGTCATGGATGCCGGATGCTCAACCAATGTCTCAGCATCACCAAGGCTTACTGCAACGGTTGCAAGTTTCAAACTGTTACAGAACTTCATGCCGGCAGCCTTTCCACCTTTTACAATCATGGAAATCATGCCGCCAAATTCCTTCATCTGCTTCTTGGCAATATCATGTCCCGGATGATTTGCAAGTCCCGGATAGTAAACTGCCTCTACCTTATCGGAAGCATCTAAGAATTCTGCAAGCTTCGCTGCATTGTAGCAATGACGCTCCATACGAATCTGTAAAGTCTTCAGACCTCTTAAAATCAGGAATGCTT
>SVEW01000065.1:9373-13319 GCA_015057205.1 Lachnospiraceae bacterium
TTCCTGTGGTCCAAGTACAGAACCGGTCATATCCTTGATTCCGAACATCTTAACATTGGTAATGAACTCTGCATCACCAACAACAAATCCCGCAATAACATCGCCATGTCCGTTCAAATACTTGGTAGCGGAATGAACAACCACATCTGCGCCAAGTTCTAACGGTCTCTGATTATACGGGGTCGCAAACGTATTATCGCAAACCACCTTAATTTCGCTATTAAATCCATGGGCTAATTTTGCAATTTCTGCAATGTCCACAATCTTCAACGTTGGGTTAGCAGGTGTTTCCAGATATACACAACAGGTGTTATCTTTCAATGCTGCCTTCACTTCATCTAAATTCGATGTATCAACGAAGGTTACGTCCACACCATAGCGTGTAAGTCCATGGTTTAAAAGTGCAAACGTACAACCATATAAGGTCTTGTCTGCTACGATATGCTTGCCGGCTGCTGCAATTGTCCATAAACATGCACTGATTGCACCCATTCCGGAAGCAGCCGCTGCAGCAGCTTCGCCACCTTCAAGTGCAGCTACCTTTTCTTCTAATAAGTTCGTTGTAGGATTTCCAAGTCTGGTATAAATAAATCCAGCCTCTTCTCCTGCAAACAATTTACCTCCCTGCTCACAGCAGTCAAAATAAAATGTCGAAGTCTGATATATCGGCATCCCCAATGACTGATATTCATGACTCTTGGTCTTTCCGGCGTGAATCGCCTTCGAAGCAAAACCCTTCATATTCTCTTCCATAAATCCTCTCCTTCTTTATTTACCTATATTGGTTTGTTTTTTAACCCACATGACAAGTATAACACTATTTTTTGGTTTGTGGAATATCTAAATGCGTAAAATTCATCAACAACTCCCACAAAGTTTTCCCTGCATATATCATTGTGTCGAAAACCCCTGCTTCGTACAGATTAATAATGATCATAGCAATCGGAACTGCCAGAATCATTCCCAGAACGCTACCCATCAAATAACCCACATACATAAAAAACAAGGTTGCAAACGGGTTCATTCCAATGGAATCCCCAAGCAGCTTCGGCTGAATCAACTGACGCACTAACTGGGTAACACCGTAAAGCGCAATCAGCGCGATGGCCATTTTGTAATCACCGGTAAGAATCTTAATAATGGACCATGGTCCTAAAATCGTTCCGGTTCCAAAAAACGGCAGCATATCTACAAACGCAATGCCAAATGCAGATAAAAAGAAATACCGTGTACGCAGTAACCCTAACCCGATTACCAAAATCACATACACAACCGCCATGATTTTAAACTGCGCCTTGAAATAGCCTCCAAGAACATCAAACAGCTGTATTTTTACCATGTGAAACTTCTCTTTCACACTCTCCGATGTGTGACGTGAAAGAAAAGCCTCGAATTCGTGCTTTTGCGCAATGAAAAAGTAGGATGCCAAAAGACCCACAATCAATCCAATCAAAATAGACGGTATGTTGCTTACCACCTTTGATGCTCCGCCCGTTACATCCGTTACATCCAGCTTAGAGAACCAATTCATCACGTATTCTCCTACATTTTCGTTCACGTTCGTCAACTTGTTCTGCAGACCTGCCGGCAATCGCTCAATAAGATTTCCTATCGAATCCTGAATGGTAGCATAATCTACTTTTGCATTCTGCGTCATAGCCGGCACGTCATTAATCAGGCGATTTGCCTGGTCAGCAACTGCAGCAAAAATACCATAAACCAGCAGTGCACTAACACCGATAGCAAGCACTATGACAATGGCCGAACCGGTTTTTCTAACAATCTTAAGTCGATGCTCCAAAAAACGCACCAACGGATTTGCCATAAGTGAAATAAGGTAACCAATTACAAAGGGCATAAACAACGTCAGCAATTTCGGCACAAGCCACAATGCCAACAACATGCCTCCAAGTGGCATCAATAAATTTAATAATAGCTGAATAATACGTTTCATGCGAATAAGCCCCCTTTCATGCTACTGATATCGCTTCGCATAGAAATACGTTCCAAAATAAATCACCGCTGCCACAATGACGATCATCGGCCCTGTGGCAACATTCGTATAATAGGAGCTCCAAAGTCCTAACAATCCGGCAAACAAAGCATACACCACGGAAAAGAAATGGTATTCTCTAAGGTTTTGAGAAATATTCGCTGCCGCTGCTGCAGGCAGAATCAACATTGCATTAATAATCAAAATCCCTACCCATTTGATAGATACCATAACTACCAAAGCCACAAGCACTGCAAACGCATCTTCCAAAAGATGAATTGGCATATGTCGACTTCTAGCCAGCGTCTTGTTTAAGCTGATAGCTGTCAGCTGATTGGAAAACAGCACCCAAAACAAAAGCGTAATGGCAAAAATACCGGCTAAAAACCACAGTTCCTTTGGCGTAATACTAAGCACATCTCCCACCAAAAGCGCAGAATACTTGCTAAACGTACCTCCTTTTGACAAAATGGCTAGTCCCAGTGCCAGGCTGGCTGATGAAAACACAGAGATAATGGTATCATTAGAAACCATCACCTTTCGACTGATTTCATTTAATAAAAGCGCAAACACCACTGCAAACACCACCATGGAAAGATTTACATTACGCATGCCAAACAAAACACCAATGGCAATTCCCGTCAAAGCACTATGTCCCAGTGCATCCGAGAAAAACGCCATTTTTTTGCTAACAATCATGGTTCCCAAAATTCCGAAAAGTGGTGCTATAATCAAAATCGCCACCAGGGCATACTTCATAAAATCATACGTCAGAAACGTCATGCTCCCACTCTCCTTTCCCAAAAATCTGCTGAAATTCCGGACTTCCAAACACCTGTCCCACCTTGCCTTGTGCTGCAACACCGTGGTCGAGAAGCACTACGTGGTCTGCATATTTCGCCACATACTTCAGGTCGTGAGAAATCAAGATAATTGCCATATCGAATTTCTGTTTCATCTCGTCGATTGTTTTATAAAACAGCTGACTTCCGTTTACATCCATTCCGGAAATCGGCTCATCGAGTAGCAAAAGATGCGGCCTGCCCATAACTGCCATGGCCAATAACACACGCTGCATCTGTCCCCCGGACAGATTACAAACCTGCTGATCAATCAAATCTTCTGCCTCAAACTGCGAAAGCGCCTCAAGGATTTTCTTCTTCAGACGCGGACTTTTATACAAAAACACCGGTACATTTGAATGATAACTTGCCATCATATCATACACACTCACCGGTGTATTCTTCTCAATATTTAATTTCTGAGGTACATATCCTATGCGAATCTTCTGTAATTCTCCATCTTTGCGATCACGAAATTCCAGTTTTCCTTCATGCGGAATATCCCCAAGAATCGCTCTCACCAGCGTGGATTTGCCCGCTCCGTTCTGACCAATCAGTACTGTCAGTGTTCCGCAGTGCACATGAAGATTAACATGCTCAAAAACCGGCTCACTGGCAAATTTCACGCCAAAATCAATAATTTTTATACAATGAAGACCACAAGGTGTCTTAATTAGCTTCATCAAAAGCCTCCTTTATTTTGCGAAGGTTCTCCTTCATCCCATGCAGATAGCGCTGTTTATCGTACGCTCCTCTGGTCAGGGTATCAATATAAACCACCGGCGTTTGCGTCTGCTTGTGAACCATATCCCCCAGGCTCTTTCCATAGGGATCTTCCGCCAAAATAAACACACGCTCCTGCTTGGCTACGGCTTCCATAACCTCTGCCACTTCGCCGGAACTAATCTGGCGTTCCTCGTCTAAGTCCATCAGATACGTAACGGAAAGGTGCAATTCTTCCGCCAATCCTTCGTAGGCTTCCGAAAACAGAATCACATGATTCCAATTCTCTTTCATCAATACATCACGTAATCCTTCCGCCTCCCAGCGCACGTGCATGATTTTCTCCCGATACGCCTTGGCATTGGCGGCAATTTTCTCTTTCTGCTTC
>SVEW01000066.1 GCA_015057205.1 Lachnospiraceae bacterium
CTTATCACGTGTTTGACCAAGCAGAACAAACAGTTTTACCTTACCATCAAAATTCTCAATCCACTCATCGTATTCGCTACCCTTATCGTATCCGCCTCCGATTAAAATGGTCGGTTTTGTCATGGCACGAATACCCTGAATAGCCGCATCCGGATTGGTTCCTTTAGAATCATTATAGTAATCCACACCACGTTTCGTGGCAACGAACTCAATACGATGCTCAACCGCCTTAAAAGTACGGATAACGGATAAAGTGGTTTCAAGTGGCACATCCATAGCCTCAGCAATGGCCAATGCCGCCATTACGTTCTCAATGTTGCAAAGACCCACCAGATTCATATCGGTTTCTTTCATGATTGCTTTACCGTAACCATAAATCACACCGTCTTTATAATAATATCCGTCCGAAATCTCCTCTTTAGAGGAAAAGGCAATAACCCTTGCCGGGCACTTACTCATAAATGCATGCGTATATTCATTATCATAATTCAATACACAGACATCATCCTTTGTTTGGTTCATGCAAATGTCTTCCTTTGCCTTCACATAATTCTCCATAGTGTGATGGCGATTTAGATGATCCGGCGTAATATTTAAAATTGCGGAAACTTTCGGATGAAATTCTTCTATGGTTTCCAACTGAAAACTACTGATTTCTGCAGTCGTTACCGTATCTTCTTCCTGATTTGCAACAACCGTAGTGTACGGAATTCCAATGTTACCAACCACATCCGTATGTGCATAATGCGCCTTCATAATCTCACTAACCAAGGTCGTTGTGGTCGTCTTACCATTGGTTCCGGTAATGGCAATCACTTCCCCTTTTCCAAAGGTATAGGCAAGTTCAATCTCACCCCAGATTCGTTTTCCAAGCTTACGCATATGTTCTACAAACGGTAAATCTGTAGGCACCCCCGGAGAAAGTACCATAATATCAGCTTCTTCCATCCAGGCGGTAGGCATATCACCGCAGATAATCTCAATATCCTGAAGGATTGGATGTTCTGTGCGCAACTGCGCAATATCCAAATCTTCTTTGCCGTCATAAAGACGCGCCTTACAATGTTTCTCTTTCAACAGGGTAATTGCTGCAATACCACTCTTACCGGCACCAACTACCAAAAATGATTGTTCCAGTATTTTCATCCTTCTTCTCTCCTACTTAAATTCCAAGATATGCAACCATACACAAAAGGGCTGTTACAATCGCAAATACAGCCACAACTCTGGTCTCTGACCATCCGCTCAGCTCAAAGTGATGATGAATCGGAGCCATTTTAAAAATCCGTTTTCCACCGGTCTTTTTAAAATAGGTTACCTGAATTACCACAGATAAAACTTCTACCAGGTAAATCAAACCTACAATCAGAATAAAGAGTGGCATCTGCATCATATAGGCAGTACCGGCCACAAAGCCACCCAGCGCAAGAGAGCCGGTGTCTCCCATAAATACCTTAGCCGGGAAAACATTAAACAATAAAAATCCTAACAATGCGCCGATTACCGCACAGCAGATCGGGGAAACACCACTCTTTGTTGCAACCGCCACAACCGTAAAGAAAGTTGCAACCATAATGGTAACACTGGATGCAAGACCATCCACACCATCCGTAAAGTTCACACCGTTTACCGTACCGATGACCGCAAAGAACAAAAGCGGAATCGCCAGCACACCTATATCCAGATATAATCCTCCCTCAGAAATAAGGTTGGAAAATGGAATCAGCATCGTTAAGGAAATCTTGGATACCTTAATCATATAAACCGCAAACACGGCTGTTACCACAATCTGACAAAGCATCTTTTGCCATGCCAAAAGTCCGTCGGAACGACGAAGCACTACTTTCAAATAATCATCTAAGAATCCAATAATTCCGAATCCCACCGTTAAAAACATAATCGGAATAATATTCGGATATCGTCTCATATACAAAAGGGACGTTACAATTACACTTACAATAATAATGATACCACCCATCGTCGGGGTTCCGCTCTTTGTCAGATGAGACTTCAGTTCCTCGCGCTCAGTCTGTCCCACCTTCAGTCTTCTAAGCATCGGAATCACAAATGGTCCGATGGACGCTGTAATTACAAAAGCGATTAAAATTGGAAAAATAATATCGTATACCATATCGTACCTCTTTCATCTTTTATCTCTAACCTACCAATTATATTCCTTTTTTACCGGTTACGCAAGTATGGGAGGATGTTTTCGAAAATATTTCGAATTACCGGCGCCGCAATGGTACCTCCATAATAGATTCCTTTGGGTTCTTTAACGGTAATCAACGCTAGAACTGTAGGCTTTTTTGCCGGTTCAAAGCCCAAAAACGAAGAAATATACTTGTGGGCACTTCTGGGAAGCGTCTGAGAAGTTGCTGTTTTTCCTCCAATCTCATATCCTTCAATTTCAGCTTTGTTTCCGGTTCCCTCCGCCACCACTTTTCTAAGAAGTTTTGCCATCTTTTTCGATGTTTTTTTCGATACAATCCTTCGACCCGGCTTATATCGGCAATACATCTTCTTCCCCTTGGAATCTTTAAAATATCCACACACGTGAGGTGTAATCAGTCGGCCACCATTTACAAGCGATGAAACGGTGGTTGCAAGTTTTATGGGCGTAATCTGAAAAGATTGCACAAAGGATATTGTGGCAAGTTCAACCGGTCCCACATTCTTTTTATCGTGCATAATAGTTTTTGCTTCCCCCGGAAGGTCAATACCGGTTTTCCCATATAAGCCAAACTGTTCAAAATACCTAAAATATTTCTCCACTCCCAATCGCAATCCCAGTTCAATAAACACCGGATTGCAGGAATTCATTAGACCTTGTGCAAAATTCTGGGATCCATGCCCTTTCACTTTGTGGCAATGAATACGGCGATCTCCCACGATTTTATACCCCGGGCAGTAAAACCGGTCTGTTTCCGATACCACGCCTTCTTCCATTCCCGCACAACTGGTTATAATTTTAAAAATAGAACCCGGCTCATACGTATCATTGATACAGCCGTTTCGCCAACGCTCGTTTAATTGCTTCATACTCATGTTTTTCATAAACGGCCTGTTCAAATTATACTCCGGTATATCCACCATAGCATAAATTCCACCATCCTGCGGATTCATAACAATAATGCTGACATGACGCGCCTTTTTCTCTTTGCAGATTTTCTCTGCCGCCTGTTGGCAATAATACTGAATCGTGTAATCCAATGTCGTGTACAAATCAGCCCCTCGAACTGGCGCAATTCGTCGTTTTGGCGCATTTAAAAGTTCCATTCCTCTTGCATCCGTCAAGGTCAGAATGCATCCATTTCTTCCCTTCAGCCTCTTTTCATATTGCACTTCCAATCCAAGAATCCCCTGATTCTCACCACCGGCAAATCCCAGTACTTTAGAAGCCAATTTGCCATTCGGGTAAAAACGCTTTTTATCCTCATCCACCTTCACTCCTGCATACCCGTAACTTAATACTCTATCGCCCACGGTTTTATCCACATTGGATTTGATTTTCTCAATGGCTGTCACCTTTGCCACCCGTTTTTGCACCCACAAGAACGGTAATTCCAATTCTTTTGCCAGCATTCGCGCCACCTTCTTTGGCTGTTTCACCTGATTATGAATCACTGACACAGTACAAACTGTCAGATTATCTGCCAGCAAAATTCCATTCCTGTCATATATCTTTCCCCGTGGCGCTTTGATATATCGCTCCCGTTCATGAAGATTCTGTGCTTTTTTCTCATAATACGCAGATCCCAACACCATCAGATACATCAATCGTGCAAACAGCATGCCCAGTCCCAACACGCATAGCAAGAGAACAATCATCAATTTTCTTCGCTGGTATGTTTTCATAAAAAACCTCATAACAGCTTTCTATTTATGTATGATTACTGCTATGAGGTTATGCGTCTATTCAAAAATTCCCTGTTCGTACTTTTCTTCCGGTGCCTTAATCTGCGGCACAGCGCCCTTCTTGTTCGCATCCGGATAAATATTCATATATGGAAGAACCTGCGTCAGAATCTCCCTTGCAAGATTGGTTGCCAACGAACTTTGCGCCTGATCCTTCAAGTGCGGTTCGTCTATAATTACATAAATCATGACCTGCGGATTATTCGCCGGTGCAAATCCAATAAAGGATACCAAGTATTTCTTGTTACCACGCGGCAGCTTTTCCGCCGTTCCGGTCTTACCACCCATGGTGTATCCTTCTACCTGAGCACTATGCGCCGTACCTTCCTTCACCGTCGTATATAGATAGCGACGCAAATAACGACTTGTCTCCTTGGAGATTGTCTGCTTCAACAGCGTAGGCTCCACTTCCTCGTATAAACTTCCATCTGCATTGCGAATCTCTTTTACCATATGTGGCTGATAATAGTTTCCTCCATTGATTAAAGAGCAAAACCCGCTGCCAAGCTGAATCATGGTGGCGTTAAAGTTCTGTCCAAATGAGTTGGTTGCCAGGGATGTAGCGTTCATGGTATCTTTGGTATAAATCAGGGTATCCGTTCTTGCTTCACCCGGAAGATCAATTCCTGTTTTTCTTCCAAAGCCAAAAATCGACTGGTATTTGGTAAAGGTACTGATACCAATCTTACGTCCCATCTGCATCAATGCATCATTACAGGAATTATTTACTGCCTTTTCGATGGTTTCTTTTCCATGTCCGTTACGATTCGCACAATGGATAAGGTGATCGCCCACTTTCTCGGAACCATTGCAAATGAATGTCTCTCTTCCCTTTAGCTTTCCGCTGTCAAGTCCGGTAGCCACCGTAAATGGTTTTGCAGTAGACCCCGGTTCATAGGTTGCGGTTACACAGTAATTATTCCATAAATCATTTAATATCGCCAGTTTCTTCTTATCCGACATCTTCTTAATCGCACTTTTCTTATAAACATGCGTCAAATCTCTCGGAGCGGTCAAATCATAAAATGGATACTGTGCCATAGCCAGTACTTCTCCGTTATTCGGATTCATCATCAATACCGCCGTATGGGCACTACCCTGCTTACGTCCCTTATAGCCACTATGTTCTTTATTAAATTTTTCAATTTTCTTCTCTATCATAGACTGAATGGTCATGTCAATGGTGGATACGATGGTTTTACCATCTTTGGCTTCCACTACGGTTTTCTCATAATCATTATCAGAGCTCAGGTAACCGTACTGGCGACCATCCTCGCCATTAAGTATTCCATTATAGGAACGCTCCAATCCATTGATTCCTTCGTTTCCTTTGGTTACAAAACCAATGACGGACGATGCTAAGGTTTTATACGGATAATCGCGTTCATACTCTTTCTCAAACCAAACTCCCGTAATATGGCTGTCTTTTTTCTCTTTTAATTCTCGAAACTCCTTCGTTTTATCATAAGAAACCTTCTTTGCCAAAATACAATACTGACTACGGGGCGTATCCTTCAGCTGTTTCCGGATTCCTTCTTGCGTCAGTGAAAAACAGTTCACCAAAGCCTCCACTGTGGAATCAATACAAGCCTTCTTTGCATTCAGCACACGACAGTCAAGCACTACGTTAAACACATCTTTACTGGTAGCCAAAATGGTTCCGTTACGATCCACAATATCTCCACGCTTATACGGTAGTACCTGGGAGCTATACTCCTGCTGGTCAAGTACCGTCCTTTCATAGCGATCACCGTCCACCAGCTGAATATAAACAATACGTCCTACCAAAAAGAAGAGTGCTGAAAACACAATTCCCAGCACTACAATCAACTTCTTACGCATTGGCCTGGTTAAACGGTTATTCCTTAATCTTCTTCGTCTTCTTGCCAATGTAATACTCTCCTAACTAATTTGAAAATAACAATCCGAAAATGGATTTCCCATTTCCACTTGGGATATCTTTATATTGCTCCATATAATCCGTATTGTCAATATGATAATACTTAATTTGACGTTCTTTTGGATATACCATTCCCAGATTCTTCATTGCTTTCTTACGGATATCGTTTAAATCCACGCTCGTTTCAATACTCTTTTCTCTGGCATCGTTTTCCTGTGTCAAGTTTAATACCTTCGTTTTCAATTCTGCAATCTGATTCTTATTTGCAGTCAAACGGGACTGTAAGCCAATATAAGCAGCACAAAGGCCAAGAACCATAGCCGTTGCAAAACACATTACCATCATATTCATACGGCTGGCTCTCTTTTCTCTTTCTAAGATTCTACGCTGTCTTCTTAATGCGCGTCGTCTTTCCTCTTCCTGAACCTCTCTTCTTCTTTCTCTTAGCGCCTCTTCATAAGCCTCTCCCGGCTCATAACCAGGAAAATACTGTGGCGCAGTTGCCCCGTACATATAAGTTGTGTTTGTGTTTCTATTTGTGTTGTCATTCATTGACTTCACCCTTTCATTTCTTTTCAAATACTCTTAATTTTGCACTTCGTGATCGTGCATTTACTTCTAATTCTTCTTCCGATGGAAGAATCGGTTTTCTGGTTACCACCTTGCCCTGGCTTACCTTTCCACATACGCATACCGGAAATTCTTTCGGACAGATACAAGGATCTTCGTTCTTTTTAAAAATGTTCTTTACAATACGATCTTCCAATGAATGGAAGGTAATTACACACAGGCGTCCTCCCGGATTCAAAAGTGAAATCATCTCATCTAACGAATCCTTCAAAACCTCCAATTCTCTGTTGCACTCAATGCGGATTGCTTGAAAGGTTCTCTTGGCCGGATGTCCTCCGGTGACCTGTACCTTCATAGGAATGGCACCCCTTATAATATCTGCAAGTTGTCCGGCCGTCTTAATCGGTGCCTTACTTCTAGCCTTCACAATATGTTTCGCGATATTCTTCGCAAACCGGTCTTCTCCGTAGTCCTTAATAATCTGGAACAATTCCATCTCGCTGTATTCATTGACAATCTTCTCTGCCGTCAAACTCTGTCGATTGTCCATTCGCATGTCAAGTGGTGCATCTTGCGCCATATAACTAAAGCCTCTCTCCGGCGTATCCAACTGATAGGAAGACACTCCAATGTCCAACAAAATTCCGTCTACCTTCTCTATGCCCAGTTTCTTAAGTTGTGCCGCCATTTCGCAATAATTGCTTCGCACAATGGTCACTTTATCCGCAAAAGGTTCTAAGCGCTTCGTCGCTGCGCAAATAGCATCTTCATCCTGGTCAATTCCAATCAATCTTCCACCTTCGCCCAGACGTTTACAAATCTCATAGGAATGACCGGCTCCCCCAAGGGTGCCATCCACATAGATTCCATCCGGCTTAATATGAAGTCCATCAATCGTTTCGTTTAACAAAACTGAAATATGCTTAAATTCCATGCTTCTCTCCTAATTTAGATGCTCAAACCAAGTTCTGCCATATGCTCGGCAATCTCGTCCATATCTTCGTAAGTATTCTCAAGCCAGCGCTCCTTCGACCAGATTTCGATTCTGGAAAAAACACCGGCTGTTACGATGTCCTTCTCAAGTCCTGCATATTCTCTAAGATTCGTTGGAATTAAAATTCTTCCCTGCTTGTCCACCTCGCAGGTAGCTGCGCCGGAAAAGAAGAATCGCAGGAACTTTCTTGCGTCTTTACTTGTAAGTGTTACGGTCTTGAATTTCTCTTCGATGTTGGCCCATTCTTCCATGGTATACCCATATAAACAGCCGTCGAAACCCTTGGTGATGACGAATTCGTCCTTTAACTGCTCACGGAACTTGGATGGTACAATCACACGTCCCTTTGCATCAATGGAGTGATTATATTCACCCATGAACATTCGTCTTCACCTGCCTTTCCACGATCACCTCTTTTAGGAAAAGCGCTTTCCACAAAGTTATCAACATATCCACCACTTTGTGGCATTTCCAACCACTTTCCTCCACTTACATAAATAATATACTACAAAAACCGCATAAAATCAAGGTTTTTAACAAAATTAAAATGAGATTTTCGTGAAAAAAGCCAAAAAAATAGAGCCGGAATTCACTTCCGACTCTATAAAGTGGTTCAAAGTGGAGGACTATTATTTTGCTAATCCTACTCGCTTCTTCCGTATAAAAATATCAACTGCCACCACCGCTATTACCAGAATACCTGATAACAGTTGAGACACCGGCACGCTACCAATCATAAGCTGATCGGTACGAATGCCTTCAATCCATAATCTGCCCAAGGCATAGCCACCCATATACAGCATAAAAATCTCACCATCAAACTTCTTCTTATCCCGATACAAGAACAGAAGAATCAATACACCCAGATTCCACAGTCCTTCGTAAAGAAATGTTGGGTGCACCTGTACAAAGGTAACGCCTTCTATGGTCTTTGCGTGTTCCCACATAGTCTGGGTAATATCTCCGCTAGAGCGCACTGCTGACACTGGTAACTGCATAGCCAACAGGTTATTGGTATATCCTCCAAACACCTCTCGGTTAAAAAAATTCCCCCAGCGTCCTATAATCTGTCCGGCCACCAAGCCAAAACACCCGGTATCCAACATTAATCCAACCGGCTTTTGCTTTTTCTTAGCAACAACATATACCGTTATCACGGCACCTATGATGGCACCGTAAATAGCCAGTCCGCCCTGTCGCAAATTAAAAATGCTTGCCAGGTCATCCTTATACAAGTTCCATGAGAAAATCACGTAATAGATTCTGGCGCCCAGCACGGAAAAGATAATGGCGTAAAGTGCCAAATCCATATAATCTTCTTCCCGTTGCCCGGTGCGCTTTGCTTCCCTTGTTGCCAGCATAATACCCACCATAATTGCAATCGCAATCACGATACCATAAAACGCTATCGTAAAGTTGCCCACCTGTATGGACTTCCCTACATGTCGCAACGTAATATGCAAATTAGGAAAACGAATCGCATCTTCCATCTATCGCTTCCTCCAATTAGTTTTTCTTCTGATCCGGCTGCACTTTAATTTCACGAATCTCTTTGGTGCGAATCTCTTTACAGATTCTATCTGTAAATTCTTCGAATGTCATCTGACCTTCATCACCTTCGTAACGGCTGCCAACAGAGACAAGTCCATCTGCTTCTTCCTTTTCACCAACAACCAGCTGGTAAGGTACACGGTCAAGACGTCTTTCACGAATCTTGTATCCAATCTTCTCAGAACGTTTATCAACCGTAACATCCACACCGTTTGCTTTCAGATGTGCAGCCACCTTCTCCGCATAATCAATATATTTATCAGAAATTGGCAATACACGCACCTGTTCCGGACATAACCAGGTTGGGAAGTTTCCGGCATATTTTTCAATCAACCACGCAAGGGTACGCTCATAGCATCCAAGCGATGTTCTATGGATGATGTAAGGACGAACCTTGTCACCGTTTTGGTCGATGTAGGTCATATCAAAATTCTCTGCAATTGCACAGTCCAGCTGGATGGTAATCATGGTATCTTCTTTTCCATATACATTCTTGGCCTGAATATCAATCTTTGGTCCGTAGAAAGCTGCCTCTCCATCTGCCTCTTCAAAGGTAACACCCTGCTCAATTAAAATATCTCGAAGTACACCCTGAGTACTCTCCCAGTATGCTTCATCGCCAAGATATTTCTTCTTATTTGCCGGATCCCATTTTGACAAACGATAGGTTACATCATCCTGCAATCCTAAGGTTGTTAAAACAAAACGTGTCAAATTTAAACAGTTGCGCAACTCTTCCTCACACTGATCCGGGCGAATTGCCAAATGTCCTTCAGAAATTGTAAACTGACGCACACGGGTCAAGCCATGCATTTCACCGGAATCTTCTGCTCTAAACAGCGTAGAAGTCTCACTCATACGATATGGTAAATCACGGTAGGATTTCTGCTCATTTTTATAAACATAATACTGGAACGGGCAGGTCATCGGACGAAGGGCAAATACTTCCTTATCCACTTCCTCGTCACCCATTACGAACATACCATCCTTATAATGATCCCAATGTCCGGAAATCTTATACAAATCCGATTTCGCCATAAGCGGTGTTCTGGTTCTAACATAACCCCACTCGTTATCCTCAAGGTCTTCTATCCAACGCTGCAACTTCATAATCATCTTGGTACCCTTTGGTGTAAAAAGCGGAAGTCCCTGTCCCACAACATCAACCGTGGTAAACAGTCCCATCTCACGACCAAGTCGATTATGATCACGACGTTTCGCATCTTCCAATGCCTCTAAATATTCTTCCAACTCTTCTTTGGTTCCAAACGCAGAACCGTAGATTCTTTGCAATCTTGCCTTATTCTCGTCACCTCTCCAATAAGCCATGGAAGAAGATGTTAATTTATAAGCCTTCACTCCCTTGGTATTCATTAAATGAGGTCCCGCACAAAGATCGGTAAATCCCTCTCCCTGAGAATAGAAAGAAATTGTTTCTCCTTCCGGAAGATCTTCAATTAATTCTACCTTATACGGCTCATCCAAATCTTTCATCTTCTGAATTGCTTCTTCTCTTGGAAGTTCAAAGTAGGTTAAACGATTACCTTTCTTAATAATCTTCTTCATAACCTTCTCGATTTCATCCAAATCCTCTCTAGAAAAAGGCTCTGTATCAAAATCGTAATAAAATCCGGTATCAATAGCCGGTCCAATGGCTACCTTTGCATTCGGACGAACCACCTTCACAGCCTCTGCCAAAATATGAGAAGCCGTATGACGAAGCACACGAAGTCCTTCCGGATCCTTCGCTGTTAAAATCTGCAATTCACAGTCTTCTTTGATCTCTGTTCTTAAGTCTACCACTTCACCATTTACCATACCGGCACAAGCTGCTCTTGCAAGACCTTCGCTGATATCCATGGCAATGTCATAGACATTCTTGCTTTCTGCGTATTCCTTAACGGAACCATCTTTCAATGTTATCTTCATATTCATTCCTCCTTCAAAAAATCGGTAGTGTTGTATGACGCAAGATGTAATTCAACAAAAAAAATCCCTTGCATCATGCTAATGATACAAGGGACGATAATATACCGCGTTTCCACCCAAGTTGCTCCTTCCGACTACCGGAACGAACCTCTCAATTCTGACGATAACGGTGTCACCGGACCGGATTGGGGTCACTCAGAGGTGGTCTTCAAACACATAATGCCAGGACACTTCCAGCCATGTTGTCCCTCTCTGTTGACACCGTACTGTGTTCTACTCTTCTCTTCAACGTTTTGACTAATCTCTATGATACCTCTTTATTCGCAAAAGTGCAAGCCTTTTTCTCGCATTTCCGTATAACATTGGTTACTTCTTCATGGCCAGTTCCTGCATTTGATTGGAAATATCATGAATTTCATGTAATAGTTTATTCATCTGTTCAAGACCACGCATGCTGGCTTCGCTTACCTCCATGGTAGTGTCCGTAGATGCCGCCACTTCTTCACCGGTGGCCGACAAATTAGTAATACTATCCATAATTGCATGGTTTGCATTGATAACGCTATCTACAGACTTACGAACCTGTATAACTCCCTCGTAAAGCATTTCTGCCTCTGATTTGATATCTACCAGCTTGGTTCCGGTTTCATTAATCAGTTCATGCTGCTTGTCAGCATATTCTGCAGACTGTGTCATACTATCGGCTGCACTTTCCGCATCACGAGCCAGACGATCAATAATCGTCGTAATCTGTTCTGTCGCATCCTTGGTTCCTTCTGACAATTCACGAATTTCATCCGCAACAACCGCAAATCCACGGCCCGCTTCACCTGCTCTGGCAGCCTCAATGGATGCGTTTAATGCAAGCAAGTTTGTCTGATTGGATATTCCAAGAATAGTAGCGGTAATTGCTTCTACATCCTTAATACTCTCATTTAAGCCCTTCGTAGTCTCTCTGGTCTTAACATTAATCTGCACCACTTCCTCAGCTTGCTTTTCAAGCTGCTTTACCAAATCAACACCGTCTTTTACCGTTGCATTGGTCTTTTCTGAAACCTCTTCCATCTTCTGTGCTTCATCGCCAACAACTTCTATACTGCTCTGAATGTCTGAAGTTTTGTCTGTCTGCTGTACAATGGCCTCTGCATTCACACGTGTACTATTCACAATCTCCTGCATTGCATCATACGAATTCTTCATCGATTCATTTAAGTTGTCCGACACTTCCTGTGCATCGTCAAATTTGCGTTTCAATTCTTCCGCTAACGCCACAATACGCTCTGCCACACGTGTCTGGGCCTCTGCACCTTCTCTTACTGCTTCAAGACGCTGTGAGCCATGCGCATGTAACTGCTTGGTCACCTCAAAACACAAGTACACCGTCATAGCAACAACACCAACATTTACAACCGCAGATTGGAAAGAAACCGTTCCCTTTACAACTCCATATGCCATATACGCAACCGCTTCAATCAATGCCAGCAAGCTACCGGCCATCGTCATCTGCATATTTTGAAAAATCAATACCATAACCGCAATTGGAAAAACCAAAATCAATGCATATGCCTGAGTACTGGTTACTAAAACAACTACAGACAATATACACATACCCACTCCACACGCATGCCGGTAATGTTCAGACTCGCGATATATAACAAGTGCAATCGCACTGCCAATAATATCCGCAATAGCAACAACCATTCTAAGCACAATTGGCAATGTGGCTTTATCCATTAATTCCGCACACGTAACAACGATTACGCTGGCAGCAATTACAAAATTCATAATCGCCCCTAGCTTATTTTTCTCTCTCAATTGGCTAATTTCCAAATCCATACTCATTCCTCCTATAAATATTAGTACTACTCTAACAATATCATATCATAATTCTAATTATCCGAAAATTCTTTTTCTGAATTCTCACAAAATTTTCAAAATCAGCACCACCGGCTTAGCCGGTGGTTTGCTCTTGCCCTATAAGGGCATATTACCGGCACTGAGTCTAAAGACT
>SVEW01000067.1 GCA_015057205.1 Lachnospiraceae bacterium
TGCCGCTTTCTGCTCTTTATTTAAATGCGCCGTATACTGCGCTAAAAAATCCTGTTCCTTCATTGTATTTCCCCTTTGTCGCTTTTTTCATCATACACGAAAAATGGGAAATTTGCACTACTAACCTGCAAAAAAAAAGCACAAACTACCAACCAATTTTCCCAGTGCCAGGCAAATTATGATTACGCCCATGCCACGCTTGATATGAAAGCGGCGAAACATGATTGGAAATGCCTGCAAAACCTCCGCCAAAGCCATCAACAAACATCCGACATAGACACCCATAAAAAAACCGGCAAAGGGAAGCAACCAACGCAACGCTGGTAATAAAAAGTTAAAAACAGATAATACGTTACCAAACAGGATTCCCAACATCGCTGTATTTTCAGCAAGCATGCTGGCACGGGTTCCATTTGCTTTTGCCAAAAGCCGCGGGTAAATTCCAATGGCTGCAGCCAATGAAGCGGCTCCCACTGCAATGACCATTCCTGCACTTAATCCCATAAACGCTAATGCAATTTTTTCAAACATCCTTCGTTCGCCCCTTTCTTTCGCTGGTCGCCATGAACACCTGCTCCACATTTTGCTCGTATTGACGCATCTGCACCTGAATTGGCGTAGGATCGTGGGTCAGTTTTTTCTTTCCGACATGATTAAAAAATACCAGAATTCCAAGACAAACACCGACACTATAACTGATTTCCAAAATCGTAACCGGCGGTTTTGCCTGCCCGGTCAATTGCACATACAAGCGGTCGAAGGTGCTCCTAAGTCCAACATCCGTATGAAAGGACATCATGGAAAAAGCGCCTCCAAAAAACAATACCATGCATACAAATGTCATTTTCAAAAAAGTCAAAACCGGATGGGGAGTTCGAGGTACATATTCTACAACCAACTCGGAGGGCCCAAGTATTTGCAGATCTGCATCCGGGATTTTTTTAAGAATTTCACGCAAAATAAACAGCGCGGTAATGGCTGTTATCGGGTGGGTTTCTTTTGAAAAATCGAAAAGAACTATCTTCTTTGCTTTTTCGCCAATTGCTTTATTTTTACAAAAAACGGTTACAACATCCCCCACACAAACCACGGGATTGCGTACCACCACGCCCTCTTTCGGGCAGAGGTAAATTGTCGGTTTTTCCATGTTCAACCTCCTAGTATTCTGGCCTTAGGTTACCCGAAAAAATCCATTTTATGCAAAAAAATTATTGCATAGATTGAAAAATGCTGTTATACTAGGCGAGTCGTTGACTTTTCTTTCGTCAACTAAAATCAATGAAATCAAAGGAGTTATTCATGGCAAATCTTAGTCGAATTGTTACCAATCAATTAGAACAGGTAATTCAGGAAAAGCAAATTTTAGAAAAGGAATTCAAGAAATTTCCACCCGGAAAACTACTTGTTGCAAAGGACCGAAAGTGGAACAAATGGTATTGTTCTTTGGACGGCGAGAAAATTCTTATTCCCAAAAAGAATGTGGAGTATGCAAAGACGATGGCTAGGAAACGCTACGTAGATGCAAAGTTGAAAGATTTAAAGCAAGAGCAATTCGCTTGCGAAGCGTATCTTCGTTCCCATAATAAACCATCTGCAATCACAAAATTTACGGAAAAAACCAGTCCATATTATCCATTAATTTTTTCTAACACATCCAAAGACGCCATTATGGAATGGTTTCATAATTCTTTTACCAACAATCCGGAGTATCCGAATCAACGTATTTTTAAATCCAGTTCCGGCAACTATTTGCGTTCCAAGTCAGAAGTGCTGATTGACGAACTGCTTAGTCGCCATCATCTTCTCTTTCATTACGAAGAGATTTTATCTTTTTCGGATGGCAGCTATTTCTATCCGGATTTCAAGATTTACAGTCCCAAATTAGGTCAATTTATTTATTGGGAGCATTTTGGAAAAATGGACGATCCCTATTATGCAGAAAAAACGTATCGCAAAATTAGCAAATATATCCAAAACGGATTTCTTCCTCAGAAAAATCTAATATTTACCTTTGAAACCAAGGACTCCCCGCTCGATTATGAATACGTGGAAATGCTAATTCAACAGTTTTTCCTATAGTATGGGGGGGAACTCGGTACATAGAATTCCCAAATCCTATATACCTACAATGTTTGCCTTTTCATGGCATTTTTCGGTATATAGTTTTTCAGATTTCCATGTACCGAGGTTTTCTCGTATTTGGGGCAATTTCAACGGTACATACACTCGTGGAATCCTATATACCGAATCACGACCTTTTTTCCCGAAAATCAACGGTACCTTGGACTCCCAAATTCCATATACCGAGCGCACCTCCTCCTCTCCATCACATACATCAACTTCTCGGTATCTGGCTCCCCATAATTTTCATATACCGAGCGCACCCATACAAAAAGGACCGGCAAAGCCGGCCCCATCTTACCACACCTTCGTGGTCCACTGGGTACAATCCCACACATCTGTCGCCAAACCGGTATAAAATTCCGGTTCATGGCAAACCATAAGAATGCTTCCCTTATATTCCATTAATGCACGTTTCAATTCAGCCTTCGCATCCACATCCAAATGGTTCGTCGGCTCATCTAATACCAACAAATTGCTTGGGCGATTAATCAATTTACAAAGGCGAACCTTCGCCTGCTCACCACCGCTTAAAACACGAACCAGACTCTCAATGTGCTTGGTGGTCAAACCACACTTTGCAAGAGCAGAGCGCACCTCATACTGAGAATATGCAGGAAATTCTTTCCAGATTTCTTCAATACAAGTAGTCTCCACACTCTGATCCATTTCCTGTTCAAAATAGCCAATACTTAAGTAATCTCCAAGCTCCACTTCACCGGAAAGCGGTGGGTTAAGCCCTAGAATACTCTTCAAAAGCGTCGTCTTACCAATCCCATTGGCGCCGGTAAGAACAATCTTCTGTCCCCGTTCCATCTCCAGATTCAGTGGAGAAGACAACGGTTCGTCATAGCCAATCACCAAATCCTTCGTGGTAAACAAATACCTTCCCGGAGCCCGGTCCATCTGAAAATGAAATTCCGGCTTCGGCTTCTCTTTCGCAAGCTCAATGACATCCATCTTATCCAACTTCTTCTGGCGAGACATGGCCATATTACGCGTCGCCACTCGGGCTTTGTTTCTCGCAACAAAATCCTTCAAATCCGCAATTTCCTTCTGTTGCTTATTATATGCCGCCTCAAGCTGGGCCTTCTTCATCTCATAGACTTCCATAAATTTATCATAATCACCCACGTAGCGGTTCAATTCCCGATTATCCATATGATAAATCAAATTCACCACTGCATTCAAAAATGGCACATCGTGGGAAATCAAAATAAAGGCATTCTCGTACTCATTCAGGTAACGCTTCAACCATACGATATGCTCCTCATCCAAATAGTTAGTAGGCTCGTCCAAAAGCAAAATATCCGGTTTTTCCAAAAGCAATTTACCAAGCAACACCTTCGTTCGCTGGCCACCACTCAAATCCGTAACATCCTTCTCAAGTCCCAGGTCAAGAAGCCCCAGCGCTCTGGCCACTTCTTCCACCTTCGCATCAATCATATAAAAATCATGCATGGTTAAGGAATCCTGAATGGTTCCCAACTCCTCCATAGCAGCATCCATTTCCTCTTCCGGCAACTCGCCCAGACGATCACAAATCTCATTCATCCGTGCTTCCATCTCAAACAAAAAATCAAAGGCAGACCGAAGCACATCACCAATGGTCATTCCCTTCTTAAGCACCGTATGCTGATCAAGGTACCCAACGCGAACATTCTTCGCCCATTCAATCGTACCTTCATCCGGCATCAGTTTCCCGGTGATAATATTCATAAACGTAGATTTGCCTTCGCCGTTGGCACCAACAAGTCCAATATGTTCCCCTTTCAGAAGCCGAAACGAAACATCCTCAAAAATCGCCCGGTCACCAAACCCATGGGTCAAATGTTCCACATTTAAAATACTCATACGTACCTCCTTACATAGCTTTTCCTAGTATACCCTATTCTAAGCAGCTCCGCAAGGACTTTAAGATTTTCTTTTCCATTCTGGAAACGGATACCTGACTGGTTCCAATGACTTCCGCCACCTTGCTCTGGGGCATATCCAGATAATAACGCATACCAATCAATCGACGTTCCGAAGGCGACAATGTTCCCAAACTAGCCGCCAAAAGTGCATGAGAAACAAGTTCCTCATCCCCCAACGTTTCCTCCACCTCCGGATAGGGCACGGTTTTCACAAAAACGCCTTGCGCCAGTGTAATCTCCTCAATCGACAACCCGGTATGCTCCGCAATTTCCGAAAGATTCGGTTCCCTTCCCCATTGCTTTTCAAAAGACTCCTGAAAAGAACGGATTTTCCATCCATTCTCCCGCAAGCTGCGCGACACCTTTACCACCCCATCATCCCGCAAAAACCGCCGGATTTCCCCCATAATCATAGGAACTGCATACGTAGAAAAGCGAAATCCACGTTCTTCATCAAATCCACGAATAGCCTTCACCAATCCAATCATTCCAATCTGAATCAAATCCTCTGCCTCCTGTCCACGATGAAAAAAACGACTAGCCACATGTACCACCAGCCCTTCATTTTCCTTCACCAGCTGTTCCATGGCCTCCTCATCGCCCAACCGCGCGCGATGAAAAAGCTCCATGTCCGCCCCCATATCACACCTGCAAACCAATACTTCCAAATCTCTTTTTCATATGTACAACCGTTCCTTTTCCCACTACAGAATGCACCTTCACTTCATCCATAAAGGCTTCCATAAAAGTAAAACCCATTCCGGAACGCTCCAATTGTGGTTTCGTGGTAAAAAGCGGCTCCATCGCTTTTTCTACATCTTCCATCCCCACACCGTAATCAGCAACCTGCAAAAACAACTCTTGTCCGCGTTTTTCCAACGTCAGCTCAACCGGGCCGCCCAACTGTTCATACCCATGAATAATGCTGTTGGTCACAGCCTCGGACGTAGCCGTTTTCACGTCCTCCAATTCCTCCAATGTCGGGTTAAAGGCTACCGCAAAGGCACTTACCAAAAGCCTTGCCAGCCTCTCATTTTCCGAGATTCCCTCGAACTCCACTTTCATATAATTATCCACGTCGCCCATACACACTCCTTTCTAACGAATCGTCAACACGCTAGGCAGTCCCGCCATGACAAAAATGCGTGCCACATTGTTCGTCACCCCCACCGCTTCCACGCTTCCGTTACGTTTTCTCATTTTTTTCACCCGCCCAAGAACCATTCCTATCCCGGAACTATCCATAAAGCGTGTATCATGAAAGTCAAAAACAATTTTACGAATATCCCGCTCCTCAATCAGCACTTCCGTTTCACGCCGTATTTTATCCGCCGCGTGATGGTCTAATTCCTTTGGCACATAAATAAGCAATAATTGATCTGTCACCTGATATTTTGCTTCCATACTCCTTCGCCTCCCGAAAAAAAAGACAACCGGATACACACTCCGATTGTCTTTCGTAAAATTATTGATTCTTCAATTGATCCAGATACCGTTGCGCATTACGTGCTTTGTACGTATCCGGATACATATTGATTACCCGCTGATACATCACGATTGCCTTCTGGGAATTGCCATTCATACGATAGGATTGGGCACCAAAGTACAATGCATCTCCATCGCCATATTCTTCATCAATCTTAATGATTGTCTCAAAGGTTTCAATAGCTTTCTCATATTCAGCCTGATTATAAAATCCAGCGGCCTGTTTATATAAAATGCGTAAATATCGATCGTTAACCAGTTTCTTTAATTTCTTAAAAGATTTTAGGAAATCCTTGTCTACCTCGTTCTCATCAATTTCCGCCAAGGTCTCTCCCGCTTTCTCATATTTTCCACTTTCGTAGTCCATATAAGCTTTCAAAATCCCCTTATAAAGATTCATGGAACCTTCTGATTTCGAACTGTTCTTCTCAGCATCTTCAATCTTCTTATTCAGTTCATCAATCTGTTCCTGATAATTGCGAATTGCCACATTTTTCGTGGAAATCTTGTTATTAGCCTCCACCAGCTTCGCCGCACTGTCTGCCGTTGCATGCCGACGCACCCCGGGAACCACCAGGAAAAAAGAAATCAAAAATCCCACCACAATACCAAAAATAATATTGATAATCGTACTAATCGTGGCATTATCTTTAAAATAGGCCGGTCGAATTACCGTCTCACTGCCGCTCTTATATTCCACCGAATCATCCGAAACATTACGTTTTCTGCTCTTGGTATTCTTAAGTGCAAGTCCGGCCTTTACTTCTTCCATATAAAGTTGAGCCTGCAAATTGTTCACATCCACCTTATTGGCCTTCGTAAGAACATCCTTTGCCTGTGGAAATTGTCCTTCATGTATATACAAAAGCGCCAAAAGCAGCAATGCCTGCAAATACTTGGGATTCATGGAAACCGCTTTCTTCAGCTGTAAAATTGCCAAATCCTCGCTTCCACCCTTGGCATATTCCAACGCCTGATTATATTTCTTAACGTACTGGCTATACTTTCCGGTTCGCGACATATCCGGCTTAATCTGTGCAATATAGCCGGAAGCAGGATTTTCCTCCGGTTTCAAATTCTCGCTGATAACCCACTCCCGCAACGCAAGAACATATTCTCCAACTTCATAATAACATAGTCCCAATAAATTTCTTGCATCAATATTACCTTTATAACAATGCACACTCTTTCGCAGTGCGCTAATAGCCCCGGTCAGATTCCGAAGCTTCGCACATTCTAATCCTTGATTATAGTAGAGATTGGAACGCGCAAGAATACTATCATATACACTCATCCAACCCGTCTCCTATCTATTCCGTTTTGTCGTCTCCTGCATCATTTTCTGCAAAAGGTCTGTCATATCATCTAATTCCTGACTGTAAATCGCCTGCTCCGCCTGATCAACCTCAAGACTCGGCTTAAACTTCTTCAATTCCTCTTCAAAATTAATCATTTCTAAACTCCTTTATAATTTCACCTGCTAAGTATAAGGATCCTGCACAAAAAACGCATCCTTTACTATCTTGTTGTATTGTTCTAAGTGCTTCCTTTAAATCCGGCTTAACCACTACCTGAAGGCTTGCATCCTCCCGTAAAAGTTTCGCCAGTTCCTGTGCCGGCAACTTCCGATCCCCTTCAATTTCCGTCACCACGATGGTTTGAAAAATCTTCGCTTCCCGAATCTGTCGAACGCAGTCTTCATAATTTTTCTCTTTAACCATACCAAATAGCAAGGACTTCGGGTCCGTCCCAATTTTTCCTGCTGCCTGCAAAAAAACACGGATTCCGTCCGGATTATGGGCTCCATCCACATAAAAATCAGGCTTCAACGCCTGCATTCGTCCCGGCCAGCTTACTTTCCTCATTCCTTCCACAAACTGCGAAAAGGTCAAAACGCCCTGGGCCATCAAAATTTCGCAGGCCTGCATGGCCAGTGCTCCATTTTCTGCCTGATAATCTGCTACAAAAGGTACGGTTATCGGCGTCGTATGCCCATTTAAATCAAAGCAAAACTCCATGCTGTCGCCCCGCTTGTCCATTACCAGAATATCCCCCGGATAAACCGGATACGCCGGTGCAAGCATCTGTCGTGCTTTTTCAAAAATAACATCTGCCACTTCTTTGTTCTTCGCGTCAAACACCACCGGAACTTCCGCCTTAATAATGCCTGCCTTCTCTCCGGCAATGGCAGCATACGTATCTCCAAGGTATTCCGTATGTTCCAGGCTAATAGACGTAATTACACATACCTTCGGTTTCTTCACCACATTGGTGGTATCCAACCTTCCACCAAGCCCGGTTTCCAACACCACATACTCCATCTGCGCATCTTTAAAAATCACCATTCCAATGGCAAATATCATTTCAAAAAATGTTGGGTGGGCAAGTCCCTCTGCTTCCATCTGTTTTACCACTGTCAAAACATGCTCAAAGGCATCCATAAACGCCTCTTTGCTGCACTGCTCTCTGCCTATGTAAAAACGCTCCGTTAAATCCACCAAATGCGGAGAGGTAAATAATCCAATCTTATGCCCACTCTCACAAAGCGCACTGTGAATCATAGCGCAAACGCTTCCTTTTCCATTACTGCCGGCTACGTGAATCGTAGCAAACGCTTCCTGCGGATCGCCTAATCGTCTCATGAATTCTTTCGTATGTTCTGTCGGATTCTTAGACGTAAACTTTGGCGTTTCGTATAAATAGGTTTCCGCTTCTTTATATGTCATGTTGTACACCTTTTGTCCTCATTTTTCGTTTCTTTATCATTATAATATGTATACAGTGAAATTCAAGCGTTTTCTTGGAAGTTTTTTGCTTTTTTGTCGCCCTTATACGACAAAAGAGCCACCGGCGGGTGACTCTTCTCGCTTCAACGTATTATTTAACTAAGACCGGTAACAGGTTCCATTTGGATTCTATCCACTCGTTTCACAAATTGTACCGCTCCTCGCTCCGTCCTAATCTCCATACGACTTTCATCGATTTTTACCGACGTTCCCGGATATACGGTTCCTGAAACCTTTACGCATGCGCCTTCCGCACGCTGAATAATATTCTCCAACTCTTCCTTCTCTAACTGGTCTTCCTGAAGTACCGAGTTTTCGTGTATCTTACTGCGTAAAAGCGACACTTTTCGAGGATCGCTCTTTGGCCGTTCAACCACGGATTTTCTCGCATTTTCCTGGTCAATTTCCTTAATCTTCTCGTCAATAATTTCAAGTTGGCGTCTAGCGTTTGCAATCTTTTGCTCCAATACTTTAAATCGACGGTAAACATCCGCCTCAGCACCTACGATTATGTCCGTACGAATTTCCACATCGTTCCCAATGGAATTAGCGACTACACCACCAACGGCACGCACGATTCCACCTACGATACCCCCATGCTTTCCATCGATTATCACTTTTTCTCCGCAAAGAACATCACAAGACAAAAGCGACTCCGCATTAATCGTTCCTCGTACGTCAATGTTCGTGTACTCAACAAACTTTGCATACAAATTCTGCTTTGTAGAAAGCATTGCATGTGAATTTCCCATCAATCCACTCTTTAATACAATGTCCTTGCCAGCACTTATATTTGCCGCCTCTACAATTCCATCTATGGTTATGGTTCCGGTAGCTCGAATCGCCATTCCAGCCTTCACTTTTCCATGAATCACCACATCACCGTTAAAATCTATATTCCCGGTATGCATATCAACGTCTGCCGGAATTTCATATACGGGACTTACTATGAGTCGATCATTTACAAAATCTATCTTTCCGGAAATTTCAGCAAAATACTCCGTTCCGTCATCGCTACGTGTAAACCCTTTTCCACGTAACGGCTGCAACTCTTTGCAGCGCTTCGCATTCACCGGAACGCCCTTGACATTCATTCCATTCTTTCCTTGTACGCAAGGATGGTAAATTGCAATCTTCTCTCCTGCTTCTACCGTAGCTATCAGATTAATTGTATGATAATCCACTGCCCCATCCGGCAAAATCTTCGGCGTGCGATTAAAATCCCTATTAAAAAGGAACTCATAGTAACCGTCATACCCCTCAACCGGCTGCTCACCTACTGCTACACGACGCTCAATATGGTACGTTTTCTCCGCCACCATACGCATCAACATCTCCTGATCAATGCCATGCTTAATGCCTTTCATCTCAAGAATCGATACCAATTCACGCACAGAATACTCTCTTCCATCCTGTGGAATCGGAATAGTCAGATAGGCCTCCATATTATTCATTCCAAATCGTACTTCTGGTTTACTCTCTTTTGAAATGCTCATCGACGTTTCCTTTTCTTTCTAATTCTCGTCCTACTTCTCCCACAGTCTCCATAACATAAAGATGGCAGACTATATAAAATATTCTACCATCCAACCTTATATTAGGCAAGTATTCTGTATTTTTTCATAAACTTTTCAAAATCCATTTGCTATTCTATTCTAGCTTTTCTTCATGCAAATAGTAATCCTTATACTTCGCGATCATATCCGACTCCAGGTTCTCCGTTTTCAGGCGCCAAAAACGGCTACCACCCTAGATGTTCTTCACATCCAAAGTGGCAGCCTCTATAGTTACTTCAACGCTTCCAAACGTTTCGTAACTTCTTCCATCATCTGCTCGTACTTGGCAAGTTTATCTTTTTCTTCTTGAATCTTAGCTGCCGGAGCCTTGCTTACGAATTTCTCGTTGTTCAACATGTTGTGAGAACGGGCAAGTTCTTTCTCCAGACGCTCTTTTTCCTTGGTAAGACGCGCTTTTTCCTTTTCGAAATCAATCAGCTCTGCCAGCGGAATATAGCATACCGCATCGGCAGTTACTACGGATACCGCATCCTCATCGATACCTGTCTTTTCTGCCTGAATCACAATTTCATTAGCAGAAGCTAGGTTCTTGTAGCTGTTTTCAAAAGCGGCAAATGCATTTCTTACCTCTTCCTTCCCTGCTACGATAATCACTTTTGCCTTTCGGCTTGGCGGAACATCCATACCGGTTCTTGTATTACGGATACCGCGAACCAACTCTTTTACCATTTCAAACTGAGACTCACACTCCGCAAAATTCCATTCTTCCTTAAACTGCGGCCAGGAAGTCAGCATGATGCTTTCCTCTTCCGGCAGTAAGGTACAATAGATTTCTTCAGTAATAAATGGCATAAACGGGTGAAGCATCTTCATTGCCTCGGAAAGTACCGTCTTTAAGGTCCAAAGGGTTGCATTGGCAGCCTTCGGATTTTCCTCTTTTGCCCAAAGAACCGGCTTGCTCATCTCGATGTACCAGTCGCAGAACTCATCCCAGATGAAGTCGTATACCTTGGTTAATGCAATACCCAATTCATATTTATCAAGATTATCTGTAACCTCTTTTGCCAGATTATTGATTTTGCATAAAATCGCCTTATCCAGGTTATTTAATTCGGAAAGCTTCGGCTCGGTAATCGTCTGTCCCTCTAAGTTCATCATTATAAAACGGGATGCATTCCAAACCTTGTTGGCGAAGTTGCGGCTTGCTTCCATCTTCTCATCACGGAAACGCATGTCGTTACCCGGCGCATTTCCTGTCAAAAGTGCCATTCTAAGGGCATCGGCACCATACTGGTCAATGATTTCCAGTGGGTCAATTCCGTTTCCTAAGGATTTACTCATCTTCAAACCGTTTGCATCGCGAACCAGGCCATGGATCAAAACGGTATGGAACGGGCATTTTCCGGTATGTTCATATCCGGAAACAACCATACGGATTACCCAGAAAATAATGATATCATATCCGGTAACCAACACATCTGTCGGATAATAATATTTTAATTCCTCGGTTTCCTTCGGCCAGCCAAGGGTAGAAAATGGCCACAATGCGGAGGAGAACCAGGTATCCAAAGTATCCGGATCCTGTTCAAAATGATTCTTACCGCACTTTGGACAAACCGTTGGTGCTTCTTTTGCTACTACAATTTCGCCGCAATCCTGGCAGTAGTATGCCGGAATCCGGTGTCCCCACCACAGCTGACGGCTGATACACCAGTCACGCATACCTGCCAGCCAGTTTAAATATATCTTGGAATAATTCTCCGGCACAAATTTCAAATCGCCGTTGTCGATAGCCTTAATCGCCGGTTTTACCAGTTCATCCATTTTTACAAACCACTGCGGCTTTGCCATTGGCTCAATGGTGGTCTTACAACGGTCATGGGTTCCAACATTGTGGGAATGGTCTACGATTTTTACAAGAAGTCCCTGCTCCTTTAAATCTTCGATCATGGCCTTTCTGGCTTCATAACGATCCATGCCCTCATATTTACCGCATTTCTCGTTCATGGTGGCATCATCATTCATAACGTTAATTTCTTCTAAGTCATGACGCTTACCAACCTCGAAATCGTTAGGGTCATGTGCCGGTGTAATCTTCACGCAGCCGGTTCCGAATTCCATATCTACATATTCGTCTGCCACAATCGGAATCTCTCTTCCAACCAATGGCAGAATTGCTTTTTTCCCAATCAGGTGTTTGAAACGCTCGTCTTTCGGGTTTACGGCAATAGCGGTATCACCAATCATAGTCTCCGGACGGGTGGTGGCAATCTCTACGAATTCATCGGAATCCTTAATAGGATAGTTGATGTGCCAGAAATGTCCTGCCTGATCCACATGTTCAACCTCTGCATCAGAGATGGATGTTTTACATACCGGACACCAGTTTACGATACGATTTCCTTTGTAAATAAGTCCCTTCTTATGAAGAGCAACAAAGGTTTCCGCAACCGCTTCGGAACATCCCTCATCCATGGTGAAACGCTGTCTTTCCCAGTCAGCGGCAGCCCCCATTTTCTTAAGCTGGCCAACGATACGACCGGCGTATTCATCCTTCCACTCCCAGGCACGCTTCAAAAATCCGTCTCGGCCCAGCTCGTTCTTATCAATGCCCTGTTCCTTTAAGGTCTTGATAATCTTAACTTCCGTAGCAATAGCTGCGTGGTCGGTTCCCGGCTGCCATAAGGTGTTGAAGCCCTGCATCTTTTTATAACGGATTAAAGTATCCTGCATCGCATTATCCAGGGCATGTCCCATGTGAAGCTG
>SVEW01000068.1 GCA_015057205.1 Lachnospiraceae bacterium
ACTCCTTTTTGTAAAAATATATCTTGATATGAGAAAAATCCGCGGCAATCGCCGCGGACTTTGTCTACACTCTGAAACCTTGGGTTAGCCCAAGGTTTTCTTGTTTTTCCGCTCTTTTCTCTCAAAATCACGAGGAAATCTCCCCATTGACGTGGTGTCGACCCAATCCTCTATAATAAAGCCAACAAAAAGAAACGGAGGAATGTTCTATGAAATACTACTTGAAAAAACACTGGCTTTCTTTTACCTTGGTCAGTCTGCTTATGATTCTATATTCCGGGATTCTTGTGGGGGTCAGCCTGCTTTTGCAATATGTCATCGACTACGCTTTGGAAGGTAAAATTGCTACTGCTTCTCTTTTGTCGGTTGGCTATGTGGCACTTTTTACCTTTGTATATTTTCTGGAAAGCTCCGGTCGGGTAACGCTCAATGCAACCATTATGACCGAACTTCGGTCTGCTATTATGGAAAAAATCTTAAAAAAAAGCACAAAGGAATTCTATGAGCACAATGAAACAGATTACATTTCCCTTGTGCAAAACGACGTGAAAAGAATCGAAGATACCTACCTCACCACCATTTTTTCCAGTATCGGCGCATTTACACAGCTGGTACTTGCCATCCTTGTAATGACCAACTATTCTCCGATTTTTACGCTTACCATGTTTGGCATGACGATTGCCATGTTTGTAGTGCCCGCCATTTTTTCCAAACTACTGCAAGCGGCGACCGAAAGCGTCTCCGACGCACAGCAAGGTCTCACCCAGGGTGTCAGCGAAGTGGTTCTTGGCTTTGAGGTAATCAAATCCTTCCAAAAAGAAGACTATCGCCTCGGAAAGTTTTCTTTTTGCAATCAGCATCTCAAAAAATGTACCAAGCATCTGGAGTTATTAAAAACTACCAACGAAGGTCTTTCCAACAGTCTCGGAAGCGGCATGCAGATGGTGATCTGTATTCTGGCAGGCTATTTCATTTATAAAAAGAGTTTAAGCTACGGCAGCATGGTGGGTGTTATCCAGGTATCCGGCAGCATCGTCAATCCGCTGTTTCAGCTTTTCACTCTGATTCCATCGCTGAAAGCCTTCAAACCGATTTTTGAAAAAATTGCAAGTTACACGGATTGTGCAGACAGTTCCACTTCTTCCCCGGAAGCATCAGACTGGAAGGAGCTTTCCCTTCAGGATGTATCTTTCTCCTATAAAGAAGGGGAGCGGAAGATTTTACATGACGTGAACTTAAATATCGAGCGCGGAAAGAAATACCTGATCGTCGGGGAAAGCGGTTGCGGAAAGTCTACGCTGGTAAACATTTTATCCGGAAAGCTGTCTCCCTGCGGTGGTGAGGTTCTGCTGGACGGCAATGCCCTTTCTTCCGGAAATCCGGTGTTACAGCGCATCTCCTCCGGAGTATGGCAAAACGTGTATCTTTTTAACGAAAGCATCCGGGACAATATTCTGATGGGCGATCCTAACGATGGAGATGTGCCGGAAATTCTGGAAGAGGCGGCGCTTATAGAAGTCACTTCCGAAAAAGGCATGGATTTTGTGGTAGGTGCAAACGGCGACCAACTCTCCGGCGGACAAAAACAACGAATTGCCATTGCCAGAGCCTTACACGCTCACAAGGATATCCTGATTCTGGATGAGGGTTTCAGCGCCCTGGATGCCGAAATGGGCCAGCAGATCGAAAAGAAATTACTGGAAAAGAAAGATCAGACCATTATTTCCATCTCCCATCATGCAACCGATGAAATCCGGTCGCTGTATGATGAGATCATCGAAGTAAAAAACGGAAGGGTAGCGTAACGACAACACCCACTCACTCTGAAAAGACCTGCGGCTACTTTCGCTCCGCAGGTCTTTCCATCTTACTATACAACTCTGTTAGCGGTATGGAAAAATATTTTGTCAGACTCACGCCAATTAGCAAATCGCCATGCAGCGTAATGAACCGGGTATCTTTTGGCACCTTCACTTTGAAGCTATGGGCAAATCCATCCTTCGAAAAAAGCAAGTACTTGATGGTTCTCGGAAATTCAGTACGCTCAAGAATTTGGTAACCATGTTCCACATCATCGTGCACTTCTCCGAGATTTTCAATTCGGATTTTGCTCTTATACTCTTTGAAATCATGCTTGCCATCCTGCGAAATGAATATCGACGTCGGATACTCTTCCCAGAATTTCATATCATTTTCTTCCCAAACTTCCTCTTCGTATTCCCGGTCTAAGAGAATAGCTGTTTTCCCGGTCTGTTCACTGACTCTTATCGCCCAACTTTTGGTAAAATTCCTATTGTCTTTATTATCATCATACTGCGCAGCATCATAGGTTAAAACCGGTTTCATCGTATTGGGGTCGCAAAACGTAACATGTTGCATATAGAATCCATCCTCATACCAGGTTCCAATAAACGGATTATCATACGTCACCGCAAGTGCGCCGTTTTTACCCGCGTAAACCATTTCTTCAACATGTTGGAAACGATCAGAGTCCGTATTCCCCGGCAGATTCAGCTTTTCAAAATGAATCATATCCTTGGTACGGTATACGTAGCTTTCACTCCAATCATATTCCTCTTCCGCCTGTTTATCCGTCTCCTCGTTGTTCTTCCGGTCGTCCCCGTAAAAGCGCATATCAAAATACATATAGGTATCATCATGCCAGGTTTCATCCAACCTTACAGACGTATTATAGCGATGCTGCACATCATCATAGAAATAATCGCGGCCCTTTATGGTTCCATGGAGTGAAAAATAGATTTCCTTCCATTCTTCTCCGTCCTCGGACACCTGAATCGGGATATTCTTTGTAAAGGTCTTTGTTGTCTTATCTTTTTTGATGGTAGCATCGTAGTCATCCACCCACGATTTTACATAGTACTTTCCAATTTTCAGATTCTCACTCTGTTTCGGCTTATCCATCACCTGAAAATCGTAAAAATGTGTTCCATCTTTTGTTTTAAAGGAAAAATCTTTGCTATCGTTCCCCATTTTTTCGTAGCCATATCCATAAATGACGATTTCCCCATTTACTTCTTTGATGTCCTCTACACCAAGGTAATAGCTATACTTTTTCGGAATGTCGAACTGCTTTAAAAATTTCTCCGTAAACACCTGCTTCGTAAACTGCTTTCCATCTTCCGTCGATAAAAGCGCGTTTGCCTTTTGACTGCGACGCTCCAATATGAAAATTCGTTTCCCAAGATAGGCCGGAGTTGGAAGATCGTATTCACTGTCACTCATCTTGCTTGTAACATTCGGCATTACAATCGGTGCATCCTTCACGTCCTTAATCACAATCTTCGGAATTTTCTCCAGATACGCGGATCTTTTTTTCACCATTGGCGTGTTTCGTTTAAAAACGGCATGTTTCGACACACCGGAATCCTTAATCAATTGCACCACTCGTTTGAAATCCGCATTGTCTGCTTTAATGTAGAACACCGGATGTTTATGGATTTTTGCAAAAGCATGCTTTCCAATCTTGCGAACATTGCCGGTCATATATATTTTCTTAAGATCCGTGCTCTCATAAAAGGCTTTTTTTGTAATCCGCTGAATCGATGCCGGTAATTTCAATGCTTTCAACCAACGGCCATCCGACTCACCGCCAACAGCGGTCACCTTGTATTGTTTATCATTAAAGGTTGCCGTCTCCGGAACGCTGACGGTATACGAAGTCGCGTTCGGCATATACATCCAGTACGCCGTTACTGTCTTTTTGTCTGCATTTATGCGCATCCCCCATACATCCGTTTCCTTTGGCGTTCCAATAACCGTCGAACGTGATGCAATATCGAAGGGATAGATTTTCTTATCCTCACGATTATAAAGCAACCAGATACTATGCAATGTTTTGCCAAAAGCGGCTTCCGGAATCGGTTCATCCATATCATATTCCACCTTATTCCCGGCATCGTCATAGTAATAATCGTACGGACCAAGTTCCGCCTCCCGTTTCTCATACTCTTCGCCACTTGCATTGCGCCAACTCGTACCATCAAGATACTTTCCGTTCATTTTTAAATAGCCAAGCTTGACATGGATGGAGTCACCAATTTCTAATTCCAACGAAATATTATCCCCATATACGCAAGCATCCTCTAACTCTGCACCTGTTTTCCCTTTCGCACTCACCGTAAACGGCGACACCACACATTGCAGGGCAATCAGTGCAGCAAGTACGAATCCAATACTATTTTTCATTCTTTCTTCTCCTCTAAAAACATGCCCCCAGACTCCGATGAAGCCTGGGGACAGTTTTCATAAAATGCTTATTTAATTATGAAGGAATACGTTCCATCAATACCTTTGTAATTTCCTACACGTTCAATTACTACGATGTAAGTCTTTCCCTTCTCAACTTTGAATTTCTTCTTCGTTCCAAATTCAACACGATTTACTAATCTGTGGTTAGATCCTGCTTTGAGAACAGATACTGTCTGTCCGTCTTTTGCCTCAGCGCCCACGTTAACGCCCTTGATGGATAACGTTGTTGTCTTGGTTGCTGTAAATTTGTAGTAGTCCTTGTCTCCTTTGTACTCGCTTCTACCTTTGACTTTCTTGCCAATCTTAATCTTCTTGGCAGTTCTTGCCTTGTTGGAAACTTCGTTGTAACCTTTCACACTTAAGTGATAATCGCCTTCGTCCATCTTAAGGCCACATCCGTTCCACCAGTATACGTGAATCACGTAATCGGTATGTTTCTTTAAGGTCTTGTTGGTATAAACGTATCCGGAAGAATTAACGTAAATGGTATTCACTTCGGAAACACGTTTTCCTTTCTTATCCATTACCTCTAACACCGGATAGGTTCCTTTACCGGCATCTAACGTTACCTTAATACCGTTGTACTTACCGGTATTTACGGAAAAATAGTCATGGTCTCCCTGATAATTGAATTTACCATCTTTTCCTCCGCCTACTTTTACAACTGTATTCTTTGCATCGGCCCGCTTCTCACCTTCATCCTTTGCATCTTCAAAAGCAAGTGCGAAAGACATACTGTCTCCGTAGGTTGTCTTATACTTCACTTCAACAACGTACTGGGTATTCTTCGCAAGTGGTGTGGTAGCGAAAGATATTCCATCTCTCTTCTCCTTACACCAGCTCTCAACGGCCATAAATACACCGTTAACTTTCTTCTTAAATTTCCATTGTACGTCTCCGTCTCCTTCGATGGCAAGGGATGATTTCACAACCATGTTCTTCTTTGGTGTGTACTTGTAGCATAAGGTCGCTTCACCTTTTGCACTAAGTTCCCCGCTAATTCCATTTGTTAAGATGTCCAATTCCTGTGCGGCATTATAATCCTGAATGCCTCCCCTAACACTTGCGCTTGCCGCATTAGACTTGATTGGCGCTGCGCCGGTAACACTACTGAAAACGCACGCCGCTGCTAAACAAGCTGCCACTACACTTTTCCTAAATTTTGTCATAATTTTCTCCTTATATACTTTTTGGCCGATGTTCTTATAAAAGTATCGACAACACCATTTTTTCACAATTTACAAATATTGTCAACCATTGAATCAAAATCCGATAGATGAAACTTTTTTCACTCCACACCATCTAATCCATGTGACGAAATAAAAAATCAAATATAACCTCGAAACCGGTAAACGCGTTAAGAAAATTACTGCGATTACCAAAGAGAAATCTTTGAAAAAATTGAAAAAGCTCATCATTCGCAAGGTAAAGAAACTGGATGAGAATTACGAAACCACCGAAATCGAAGACAAGAAAGCAACCGATTTCAACTTCTATATCACCAAGAAAGGTAAGGTTTGCGTATGCTTTGGCCCTTATGAATTGGGCTTTGGCGGATATACCAAGCGTGTGTATGTAGCTGGGGATAACTTATAATCATTGTTGATATTGCACAATTTTTACATTTATTTTTTGTAACATTTGTAAACACTTCCCTGTCACGCTATGGTATGATAATAAATGTAAAACCCCCCAATACATTATATAATTTTTGCTAACCCCATAGTAAAAATACCTTCTCCTAAGAGACAACCGATCGACAGGTTGTCTTTTTTTTATGTAATAAGACATTTCTCCGAATCTCCTATTGCCTAAGAACGCTGAAATGCCCTTGGTCACCAAACATGGCACCCAAGGACATTCCTATTTAATCTTCTCCTATGTTCATTATTCTATCACACATAATGTCTCAACACAAGACCCTACTACAACCATTCTGAAACAATACGTTTTTTGTCCGTAAATTATTTGCCATTTACCGACAATATTCAGGGTATTGTCGCAATATTCTTAGTGGCAACTCTCCGTGTCCATGGCAACTATGTCCCTCGCCATGCGCTTCATCATGATGTGAACAGTTCGCTTCACCACAAGCAGAAAGAGTTCCTGCCAAAAATGCATCCACCACCTCATCGGTGTTTCCGCTTGCGCCGGCATAAAGCTGGTATCACTTTAAGTATTCTTTCACATTTGAAGCATCCACCTTCTCAAACGGAACCCATAAATGCAATTTATCCTCTGATAGTGATTTATAATCATGAATTGTTCCGCCCTTTGCTAATTCGATTGCCGCTTTTGCCGCTTCTGCTCCCTGTGATTCTGCCGGCTGATATACCGTAAATACCATCTCCCCTGCCAAAATAGCTTCACATCCATCCTTAGTCGCATCCACACCTAGAATTGGAACCTTCTTAAGATCAATCTTGTTATCCTGACATGCCAGGATTGCACCTCTTGCCATCGCATCATTATTGCATGCAATTAAATCAAATTTTATTCCCTTACGTATGGCAAAATCAACTTCTTCTCTTGCCTTATCGGTATCAAAATCTGCAAAATCTTCAAACACATAATTTATCTTTTTCCCGCTGGCATTTAATCCTTCTTTTAACGTTTTTGTTCTGCCTACCGTAGCTGTATGCCCATCTAGCCCCTTTAATAGCAACACATTGATTTCGTCTTTCGAAGCGAATTGGTTCAAAATATATTCTGCTTGAAGTTCTCCTGCTACCCCCTCATCGGATGCACAATATACATACTTATCCTCCTTCAAGGTAGCATCATCCGGTGCATCGTTGCAAAATATGATGGGAAGGTCTCCTGCTGCAGCTTCTAATTGTCGCGCGGTAGATGCATCTTCCGGTATACACATGATTGCACTGTATCCCTTGCTTTTGGCATTTTTTATTTGTTCAATCTGTTCTTCTAACGAATGCTTGGCATATGCACACTCTACAACTGCACCAACACTTGATGCATATTCCTGTGCTCCTTCTGCCAGCATATCTCTAAAGGCATTGCCCTCTTCTTGAGAATAGGTAAACATAATTTTCACGCCATCACCTGCTGAAGAAGACTTTTTTGAAGAAGAAAAGCCACAACCGGAAATACAAACTGTTAATAATAATATAATTACCCATAGTATTGTTTTTTTCATCTTGATTGTCTCCTTTATATCTTGAATTGATTTACTTGCTTGTCTAATTCTGTTGAAGTTGACGCAAGCATTTCCGATTCTTTTGCAACCTGCTCACTATTACTTGTTAGCATTGATGACTGCTTAACTATTTCTTCTGATGTCGCTAAAATCAGTTCAGCGCTTGCTGCCTGCTCCTCAGAAATAGCCGCTACATCTGTTGCAACCGCATCTACTTCTCCTACTTTTTCAATCATATCAGCAACCAGCCCATTCGTCTGCTGAATATTTTGATAAATTAGGCTAAATGTATCAACCGCATTGTTGATATATCCGCTGCTTTCATCAATGCTTTTTACACTTTCTTCTGCTTTCTTTTCCGCATCCTTTACTAAATTGTCGATTCCTACAACAAGTTCTGTTATCTGCTGAACAGAATTAGTACTTGTTTGAGCTAATTTACCAATCTCATTTGCTACAACGGCAAATCCTTTTCCTGTTTCGCCCGCTCTGGCCGCCTCAATGGATGCATTAAGTGATAATAGATTTGTTTCTTCTGCAATGCTGCCAATTAATTTTACAATATCCGTAATCTCATTAGATGCAACGCCTACATCGTTTATTGCTGTCTGAAGTTCATTAATGGATGTAATAATGATACCCATGGCATCACTAACTTTTTCCATCTCTTTCTGCCCCTTATTAGCAACCGTTACGGTCTCCGACATCTGCTGGCTTACACTCTCGCCATTCGTCCTTGTATCGGTTACAACCATCGCCAGTGTCGTTGCACTATTGGCAATTTCATTTATTGAACTTGCCAACCCGTCTACGGTTTTATTCAACCCCTGCATTGACGTCTCTTGTAATTTCGATGCATCATACAACTCCTTCGATACTTTATTACTTTCATCGGCCTGGTTATTTAAATTGACTGCAATTTTTCCTATTTTACTTATCAGTCCCTGCATTGTACCTGCAAACTCTCTGATTCCCTCTGACATGAAGGAAATTTCGTTATTTCCTTTTACCTTAACCTCCATCGTAAAATCACCATTTGTCATGGTATTGATTACTCCTGAAAGCTTGTTTACAGGATTGATTAATATGTGAACGGTTCTTTCAATCAACAGGATTAAAATTAGTATTCCTACAATCACAAGAATTACCATTACTTTTCCAAGGGTTTGCACATCGTTCAAAATAACGCTTGAAGGAATGAATGATACCAATATCCAATCGGTTCCATCCACTTCACAAAATGCTGTCATTTTTCCATTTAATTCTTTTGTTGAAAAATCAGATGAACTTATGGCCGCCTTAACGCCTTTGTAAAACTTATCAGAACTATAATCCGCTATATTGGCCCCTACTTTTGATGAATCTCGATTACTGATAATCGTGCCTGTAGTGGATTGCACGAGAAACGTCTCTGCATTCTCCATCTCGACGTTAGAGTTTACAATGACGCTTATTTTATCAAGTGCAACATCGACACCGATAACGCTTATTGTATCTTCGTCATTTTTAAGCATTCCCGTTACACTTATAACTTTTTCTCCTTTAGCATTTTCATACGGCTCACCGTATGCCATGTTAATCCTGGTAGAGCCTTCCTTGTACCAGTTTGATGCTAAAACATCACTTTCCGATTTTGCTGAGCCTTTGCCGGTAATTAATCTTCCATCACTTCTACCAACGTAAAATCCATCCTCAAATGTACTGCTATATCCAACTGTTCCATCTAAAATAGCCTTCAAAGTGTCTTCATTCGCATTTGCACATTCGATAGTATTTTTTACAATTTTGAAGGAATCCAAATTATCCTTCATCCATGCTTCAATATCACTTTTTTGGCTTCTGATAGAAGTTTTCAATAATTCTTCTGCCTCTTTTCTTAAACTTTTTGAAGAAATCTGATACGATATTGCTACTAATGCAATCATCATAAACGCGACGATTGGAATAATAATCGCTAAAAGATTGAATTTTATAGAACCTCTTCGTTTCGCTTTTTCCACGCCTCACATTGCCTCCTCTTCGTATTTCTTTCATTGTTCATTTAATAATTCTCTTTTTCGCCGGTCGAATTGCCTTTTTCGGACAAACCAGAATGCACAAATGGCATCCAACACATTTGCTACCGTCAAGCTTCGGCCTGCGATTTTCAAAATGTATCGCCTGGTGTCCACCATCCATACAGGAAATAATGCAACGTCCGCAACCAACACAAGTTTCTGCATCAAATTGTGGAAAGAGAATGCTGTCGCGCTCTAATACATCCGTGGTATCACTCACTGTATTTAATCCGGCACCTACAATATCTTTCACCGAAGCAATCCCCATCTGATGAAGATAATAATTTAAACCTGCCTTCAGATCATCAATGATTCGATATCCATACTGCATTACTGCAGTCGTCACCTGAATGGACCCTGCACCAAGCAGTATAAATTCCAGCGCATCCCGCCAGGTCTCTATACCTCCCATGCCGCTGATATGCATGCCTTGCAACGCTTTGTTTTTTCCTAATTCCGCAATAAAACGCAACGCAATGGGCTTTACGGCATTTCCGCTGTATCCGCCAATGGCAGACTGCCCCTTTACTGCCGGTGCCGACACAAAGGTGTACGGATTTACGCCGACGATACTTTTTATGGTATTAATTGCCGCCAGACCATCCGCTCCTCCTCGAAGTGCCGCTTCTGCAGCAAGACTCATGTTCGCTACATTTGGTGTCAACTTGGCAAGCACCGGAATCTTAACTCCCCGCTTCGCCGCTTTGGTATACCTTTCAACCAATTCCGGAATCTGGCCGATGTCAGATCCTAAACCATCTTCCTGCATATTCGGGCAGGAAAAATTAAGTTCTATTGCATCTGCGCCATTTTTCTCGCACTCTCTTGCCAGTTCTTCCCACTCTGCCTCATCCTGCCCCATGATGGATGCTAAAATAAACTTTGTGGGATACTTCTCTTTCAAGCGTCGGAAAATCTCCATATTCTCCGCCACACTATGATCAGAAAGCTGTTCTATATTTTTAAACCCCATAATGGTTCCATTATCGCCATAAGTAGCCGCAAAACGTGGAGATGCTTCGTGAATATCAAAGGAGCAGATGGTTTTAAAACAAGCTCCGGCCCATCCGGTTTCAAAAGCTCGCGCACACATTTCGTAAGTAGACGCTACTACTGAAGAAGATAGTAAAAACGGGTTTTCCAATGGCACACCGCACAGATCACAAGCCAGACGCTCCTCATCCTTCGGTAGTGCAATCTCGGCTTTTCCCCGAACCTCTTCCATTAATGTGGTCATTATCTTGCGAATCGGCACGTTTGGCGTACTAACACACTCCTGCTCACAAGGCGCACTACAGGTAAAGCACGGATTATCCTTAGGAAGTTTTAATGCCGCCACATCCTGATTATCAAACCAAATGCTCCGAAGTGCCTCTGCCGGATGCATCTGCTTACAGGATGACGTGCAAGGTGCCTCATGACAAAGCATACATGTAATAATATTCGAGCGTGTAAGTATGTTTTTTTGTAACATGAATGATTCCTCCTTCCTCCACCGCAAGTTTCATTTACCCAAGCCGTCTTTCCATTTTAAAAACATTCCTATTGTCCTGCCGCTCATAGGACACCGCATCCATGCTCTTTTTAACCATATAGATGCCAAGCCCGCCAATTGGTCTTTCTTGCGCAGATAACGTAATATCCGGATCCACCTTCGCCAACGGATTATACGGCACCCCTTCGTCCGTCAAGGTTACGCAAATCCGTTTACCATCCTCAGCCTCTATTACGTCCAACGCAATCTGCGCTGTCCTTTGCTCCATTGCTATATCTGTTCCCTCATAAGCATAATTTGCAATATTGACAAACATCTCTTCCAACGCAACACATAACTGCATAGATGCTTTGGGAGATGCCCCTGCCTCTTCTAAAAAAGCTTCCATAAAAGCAATCACACTATTTAAGTTATCCGTCTTTGCTTCTACACTTATTTCCTTCATGCTCCTTCTTCCTTTCCAAACCATGCAATACCCAGCATGGTAATATCATCAAACTGCGGTGCCTCTTTTACAAAGGTGTCAATGCCCTCTTTTACATTCTGTAAAAGTTTTTCAGGCTTTGCAACCGGTTCCTTATTTAACGCCTCTAACATTCTTTCATCTCCGAAAAGTTCATTATTTGCATCCGTCGCCTCTGCCACGCCATCGGTATAGACATATAAGCAGTCCCCCGGATGAAGTTCGAATTCATGCTCCCTGAAAGGAATTCCTCCCATGGTTGCCACAGCCGGAGAATGACGATATTTCACAAGCTCCCATTTTCCACCTGCACGTCGAAGGGCCGGGTGTTCGTGTCCTGCATTGGCAGCCAATCCTCTTCCTGTAGAAACCTCGATAATTGCTAACCATACCGTTACAAAAAGCTCTGCTTCATTTCCCTCACACAACTGATCGTTCACATCGGCAAGTACCTCTGCAGGTGTTCCGCCCATCTGTGCCCGGTTCTTAATCAACGTTTTAGCAATTACCATAAACAAGGCCGCCGGAACTCCTTTTCCCGACACATCCGCCATAACCAATGCCAAATGATCATCGTCGACAAAAAAGAAATCGTAAAAGTCGCCTCCCACCTCTTTTGCCGGTGTCATAGTGGCATAGATATCAAATTCTGTGCGTTCCGGAAACGCCGGGAAAATACGTGGCAGCATATCTGCCTGAATCTGGGTTGCAACATTAAGTTCCGCTCCGATTCTTTCCTTTTCCGCTGTAACTCTACGAATATTCTCCATATAGTCTTTCAGATTATCCTGCATCTCGTTAAACCGGGCTGCAAGCTGACCAACTTCATCTTTTGACTGTACTTCAATCTTTTGCTCAAAATTTCCCTCGCCAATTTCTCTGACGCTGCTTGTCAGTTTTTGGATTGGTCTGGTAATCGTTCCCGCAACCGCAAAGGACAACATGATAACCACAATTCCGATAATAGCAAAATAAAGCATAAACACGCGAAAGATCTGAAACAGTCTTTTCTGCATCTGCTTCTGGGAGGTTTCCGTAAGCTTATCACTTTCTGCCTTTGCCAAAACTGCCGGTTT
>SVEW01000069.1:0-7709 GCA_015057205.1 Lachnospiraceae bacterium
CCGTGTACCGAACGGTACGCACGGTGGTGTGAGAGGTCGGAATTTCTCAATCAAGAGAAATTCCTCCTACTCGATTACGGTTATACATATAGTTTAGAATGAATAAATGTAAATTATGAAAATTCTTTTAAATTAGCATGCGAATTCTGTGTTTTCTCAATATTTTGAACAATTCTATGGTATTATTTATACATGAGTTGTTATGAAAAATAAAGGAGGAACCATGGGATGGCAAAAACTAAAAAAACAAAAAAACAGGCAAAAAGTACAAAAAGAACAATTGCAGGAAAGCTTTTGATGGTCACTATTCCAATGATTGCGGTTGCAACGATATTTATCGTTTTGTTTTTGTCAAATCGGGCAAAAGGTATTATTGTTGATTTATCGAAACGTAGCTTGCTTTATGAAACAAAGTCGAATGCCAAAGCTTTTGGATCAGATATTTGTACTTTTTTAGGGCAGTTGGATGCGACAGCAACAACTTTAGAAACCCATAAGTTTGATTCGAATGAAGAAATACTTGCGTTTTTGACGGAAAAAACCACAAAGTTTTCTAAGGATGCACCAAATGGCATTTACATATCGTTAGAGGATGGGTCATGGATTGCCCCAAGTGGCTGGATGCCGGACGAGGATTATGTAGCAGCAGATAGACCTTGGTATCAGGAAGGGTTAAAACATGATAACTTTACACTTGGAAAACCGTATTTGGATTCTGTTACGAATAGCCTTGTAGTGCCGGTAGTGAGAAAAATTACATTGGCAGATGGACGAAGCGGTGTAGCAGCTTCAGATATGAGCCTGGCAAGTATTATGGATACCATGACGGGTCTGAATCCAATGGGAAACGGTGGAACAATGTTGTTAGATGGTCCAACAATTATTTCTTTTTTTGATCCTAGTTTTAACGGAACGGATGTATCAGAACATACAGATAATACCTATCTTCAGAAGTTAGAAGCAGAAATTAGTAATCCGGGTCGCGTTGCAGAAATTGTAGATAGTGGCAAAGCATACTACGCTGGAATTGAAAATATTCCGGGAACAAATTGGACGTTGATATCTTCCATTAAGAAATCGGATGTTTTGTCAAATTTAAATAAGTTCCAATATATATGCTGGGGAATAGCTGTTGCTGTTTTAGTGACAATTGGTGCTGTTTTGGTTGTACTTATTAGAAAAATTGTTACACAGCCGGTTAAAAAACTTACGGGAGATCTCGTACGAATTACCGAGAATGATTTTACTGTTGACGTGGATGATAGGGGCGATGATGAAATTGGTCTCATGAATAAGAACATGAAGAAGTTCATTGAACACATGAGAAGCACGCTTACAGGAATGCGTACGGAAACAACGCAACTTTCCAGTGAAGCGGATAACAGCAGAAATTCTTCCGAAAACATGAGCATGCAGGCAAGAGAACAATCGGATGCAATGGGGCAGATTCGTGGAGCTATGGACGGAATGTCGGGTGCAGTTTCTGAATTGGCAAATAATGCTACACAACTTGCCGGAATGGTTTCTGATTTGACTCGTGAAGGAAGCGAAGCGGACAAAACTATGAAACAGCTGGTTGAAAAGGCCGGTGAAGGACAGAGAGATATGAAACTGGTTACATCCAGTATGGAGTCAATTTCTTTTGCGATGAAAGAGATGAATGATGTTGTTAGTACAGTAGAAGAAAGTGCAAAACAGATTAACGGTATCGTGGAAATGATTAACTCTATTGCCGGACAAACCAATCTTTTGTCATTAAACGCATCCATTGAAGCTGCAAGAGCCGGTGAAGCCGGAAGAGGATTCGCAGTCGTAGCAACAGAAATTGGTTCGTTGGCAAATGATTCTGCAGAAGCCAGCCGGGAGATTAGTTCTATTATTAGTGACATTATTGGACAGATTACAAATCTGGCACAGAAATCGGCAGCAAGTGTTGATGAGATTCAAAAGAGTTCTGAATCGGTTACGACGGCAGAAGCTACCTTTGTGGAGATTTTCAAAAACCTTGATGTTACCGGAGAATCTATGGAACGCATGATTGAAATGATGAACGAAATTGATGATATTGCAAGCAGCGTGGCAGCAATTTCTGAAGAACAGTCAGCAAGCTCGCAAGAAGTAACGGCTACCGTTGAAAATCTTGCTATCAGTGCCGGTGAAGTTGCTGAGGAAAGCCAGAATGTAAGTAGTAGTGCTAGTACCGTTTCACAGTCAGCGGAAGCAATTAACAATTATGTTGCAACCTTTAAGCTGGATTAGGAGTAACATATTTTTCATACAATTGAGACAAAATATTAAAATTTGGTGTATCTTGTATCAAGGCATGGAAACTTCCAACAAGATGTGGTATAATACAAGCAAATCTTGTAAAACAGCATAGACAAGAATAGGAAAGTTTGGTAGAATAGACACAGTTAAAGTGTATAAGGCAAAGGAATGGTACGTATATGGATATAGCTTCTTTAATCGGTATGGGACTTGGTGCGGCCATGGTTCTTTTCGGAATTGTATCCGGAGATCAGGGTTTTGGTGCATTAGGAAACTTTGTTGACATACCGTCCGTAATTATTACAATCGGAGGTTCCGTGGCCGGCGTTATTGGATGTAATGCCATGCCGGATGTTATAAGTGGATTTAAAGGTATTACATTAATCTTTAAAGGTTCGAAGGAAGATGCCGGAGCAGTGATTAAGAGCATCATTGATTTGTCTAATGTAGCCCGTAAGGAAGGACTTTTGGCATTAGATGAAGCATCGAATGGAATTGAGGACCCGTTTTTGCGAAAGGGCGTTATGCTTGTAGTCGATGGTACTGATCCGGAGTTGGTCCGTGGTATTTTGGAAACTGATTTGGTTTGTATTGAAGAACGACATAAGAAGGTTATTGCTCTTTGGGAGAAATGGGCAGAGCTTGGACCTGCATGGGGAATGATTGGTACCCTGATTGGTCTGGTTAATATGTTGAAGATGCTTGATGACCCATCTGCAATTGGACCGAACATGGCAGTTGCACTTTTGACCACATTGTATGGTTCTTTGATTGCAAACTGGTTATGTAACCCAACGGCTTCTAAATTAAAGGTTAAGAATGCAGAAGAGATTATGATGAAAGAAGTTACCGTAGAGGGACTTTTGTCCATACAGGCTGGTGAGAACCCGCGTGTTATTGAAGAAAAATTGAAATCCTTCTTGTCACCGAAGATGAGAGAGTCGTTAGGCAGTGATGGAGGTGGCGAATAATGGCAAAAGGCAAGCAGGAAGAAGCACCAGCTGGTTCACCGGCGTGGATGGCGACTTTCTCCGATTTGATGAATTTGCTTCTTTGCTTCTTCGTATTGCTGTTCTCCATGTCGAGTACCGATGTGGCGAAGTTTAATGAGGTTGTGGCTTCTTTACAGAGTGCATTTTCCATTCTTCCGGCAGGCGGTCAGTCCATAGGCGACGGAACAATGGTTGGAAGCGGAATTAGTCAATTGCCGGAACTGGATGTATACTTTCATGAAGCGATGCATCAGAAGAGTGTGGAAGGCGAAGACGAGGATAGTGACGATTCCGGTGGCAAAACGGATAAGGCGCTAGAGGAAGTCAAAGAGGCTGGCAATAATGAATCAGAACAAATGGCAGAAGAAATCGAGCAGAAATTATCGGAAGCAGGAATTGCAGAACAGGTTAATATTGATTTTAATGAGCAGTATGTGAGACTGACCTTGAACGGAGGAATTTTATTTCTATCCGGACAGGCTGATTTGCAGAAGAATGCGAAACCGTTTGTAAGAAAGCTTACGAAGGTGGTCGCCCAGTATAATGAGAACATTATTGAAGTGGAAGGCCATACGGATAATGTGCCGATTCATAGCGCAAAATTTGCGAATAACAATGTACTATCAACTTTTCGTGCATTGTCGGTTGCAGATTATATGAAGAAAGTGTCCGACGTAAATCCGGCGTTGCTTAAGTTCTCGGGACGTGGTTCATATGTGCCGGTTGCTAAGAATACAACCGCTGAAGGACGCGCGAAGAATAGACGTGTTGAAATTAAGGTATACAACAGTATTTATTCAAAGAATTAGAAAAGGGGCAAGATAACATGAAGAAAAATCTGATGTCAGTACTTATATTTGCTTTGGTATTGGTAAACTTGGCATTCACAGCAGTAATGACGTTTTCCATTCTACCGGCAACTAAGAATGCTAACAAGTTGATAGAGGACGTTGCGAAGGCGATTAAGTTGGAATTGAGCGCAGGTAAACCAAATGGAGTTTCAAATGTATCCATGGCAGATTTGGAAACGTATTCTATTAATAACGGAGAGTCTATTAATATTTTGTTAAAGAAAGGTGCGGATGGCAAAGATCATTATGCGGTAGTGAAAGCATTTTTGTCAATTAACACTAAGGATGAGGAATATTCAACCTACAAAGCTACTGTTGACCAAAAGGACCAGATATTCCGTGAAGCGATTACAAAGGCAGTAGGTTCTCGTACAAAAGAGGAGATAAGCGATCAGAGCATTAAAGATGAAGTTGCTGGCGAAATTTTAGAAGAATTACAGTCTTTATATAACTCAGCATGGATTGTAGAGGTTGGTTTTGCAGACTTCTTATTACAGTAGTTTTTTAGCATAGTAGAAGTTTAGAGTGAATGGTGGTGAGAGAACATGGGAGAAGTTTTATCTCAGAATGAGATAGACAGTTTGCTGCAGGCCTTGTCTAGCGGTGAATTGGATGTTGAAGAGATGAAAGACACTGGCGAGAAGCAGGCAAAGAATTACGATTTTGCCAGACCTGCCAAGTTCTCCAAAGAGCATTTAAGAACGCTGGAAATTATTTTTGAACATTATGGACGATTGATGTCTACAACAATGCCGGCGTATTTAAGAAAAACCGTACAGGTAGAAATTATGAACTCCGAAGCGGTTACTTATTCTGAGTTCAGCAATGCATTATCCAATCCGGTTATTCTTGGAATTGTGAACTTTGAACCACTGAATGGTAACATTATTATGGAGCTTGCCACTAATCTGGGATACGCAATGGTAGACCGTATGCTTGGTGGCCCGGGAGAACCGCTTGAGAAGAGTAGGGATTTTTCCGAGATAGAATTATTGATTATTGAAAGAATCATGACGATTGCAATTGAATTGTTACGAGAGCCATGGGAAAATGTAATTGATGTTCACCCAAGACTTGAGCGAATTGAGACGAACTCTCAGTTTGCACAGATTATTTCGCCAAGTGAAATGATAGCAATTGTAACAATCAATATAAAGGTTGGAGAGATAGAAGGACTTATGAACATCTGTCTTCCGTATTTGACTTTAGAGAATGTTATGGATAAACTGAATACAAAGTATTGGTATTCGAATATTCAGACGAAATCTGAGGAAGTCTACAAAGATAATATCGAGAGCCTCATCAGTAAAGCACCGATGCCGGTGAAGGCGGTTCTCGGAAACAGTGTCATATCAGTAGACGATTTTATCAACCTTCAGGTTGGAGATATTATTAGACTTGATAAGGGTGCAGAGGATGAATTATCAGTCTTTGTTGGAAATATTGAGAAGTTCAAAGCTTTACCTGGATCATCCGGTGATAAGTACGCTGTCCAGGTTACAGAAATAATTAGAGAGGAGTAAGGCGATGGACGGAACGTTATCACAAGAAGAAATCAATGCTTTATTATCGAATTCCGATGATGCCGGCTCAGGCTCTGGAGACCAGTTGACTGATGAAGAAAAAGATGCCATTGGCGAAATTGCCAATATCAGCATGGGAACTGCTGCAACCACTTTGTTTTCATTGGTTAATCAGAAGGTTGAAATTTCGACGCCGATTGTATCGGAGGCTACGTGGGAAGACATAGTTGCAAACTACGAAAGGCCCTGTGTATTCATTCGAATTGGATACACCGTTGGTCTTGATGGAAGCAATCTTTTGGTATTAAAAGAGCATGATGTTAAGGTTATCACCGATTTGATGATGGGTGGAGATGGAACAAATACCGATGGAGAGTTAGGGGAGCTTCATTTAAGTGCAATCAGTGAAGCAATGAACCAGATGATGGGCTCATCTGCAACATCTCTTTCATCAATGTTAAATAAGATGATTGATATTAGCCCGCCATCGGCCGATTTGATTGATTTATCGGATGATACCGATGTGATGGAAATTGATAGTTTCCTAAAGGGTGAATTTGTTCGAATTAATTTCCGAATGGAAATTGGAGATTTAGTTGATAGTACAATTATGCAACTTTATCCATATTCTTTTGCAAGAGAGATGTACAATAGTATTGCGAAGAATATGGAAGTAGATATAGCAGGAGATGAGACACCGGCAACGGCAGCATCAGAACCGGCACCTGCGGCGGCACAACCAATGGGACAACCAATGGGACAGCCGATGCAGGGACAGCCTATGATGGGGCAGCCGATGCAAGGACAACCTATGATGGGACAGCCTATGATGGGACAACCTATGATGGGACAGCCAATGTACCAGATGCCGTATATGGATCCGTCGATGATGGGGCAACCGGTAAATGTACAGCCTGCACAATTTACTCCGTTTATGGGAGATTTCAATCCTATACAACAACAAGAGAACATCGATTTGATTATGGATGTGCCTCTTGAGGTAACGGTAGAGTTGGGAAGGACGAGTAAGTCCATTAAAGAAATTTTAGAGTTCACACCGGGAACGATTATTGAATTAAACAAGATAGCCGGTGAGTCCATAGACGTATTAGTCAATGGAAAATATGTTGCAAAAGGTGAGGTTGTTGTTCTTGAGGAGAACTTTGGAGTCAGAATCACCGATATCATTAAGGAACATAATTAATTTATTCAAGAATAAGGAGAGTATAAACAATGGCTAAGAGTATTTTGATTTGTGATGACGCAGCTTTCATGAGAATGATGATTAAGGACATTCTTTCCAAGAATGGATATGCAATTGCTGGTGAAGCAGAGAATGGCAAAATTGCAGTTGAAAAATTTAGCGAAACCAAACCGGATTTGGTATTACTCGATATTACAATGCCGGAAATGGATGGAATTCAGGCATTAAAGAAAATTCGTGAGCTGGATCCAAATGCGACTGTAGTTATGTGCTCTGCCATGGGTCAGCAGGCGATGGTTATTGAGGCAATTCAGTCAGGTGCAAAAGACTTTATTGTTAAGCCATTTCAGGCAGACCGTGTATTAGAAGCAGTGAAAAAGGTGATTGGTTAATCCGGTATGTATACAATCATTGGTTCTACCGGGTTGGATAATGTTGTACAGCTTTTGGTCGTGTTGGTAATCTTTCTGTTTGTACTTGCCATAACGGTTTTAACTACCAGATTTATTGGTGGGTACCAGAAGATGCAGATGAGCAATAAGAATATTCGAATGATTGAATCTTTGCGTTTAAGTAACAGTAAATATATTGGTTTACTTGAGGTTGGCGAAGTATATCTTGTTGTGGGCGTTGGCAAGGATGAGATTACACCAATTGCAAAATTGACCAAAGAGGAGTTACCGGATTTAAAGGAATTTGAGAGTGTTGCAACACCGGACTTAAAGGAAGGTTTTCAGGACATTCTTGAAAAAGTGAAGAGGAAGAAAGTAAAATGAAGCAAATAAAGAAAAAAGTAGTTCTTTTATCTCTTATGCTGGGATTTCTTTTCCTCTCTGTAACCTTAAGCTTGGCATCGCCTATATTTAGTAGT
>SVEW01000069.1:7719-12398 GCA_015057205.1 Lachnospiraceae bacterium
AGAACCTACAAAGGTACCAAACCAATCGGCATCGAAAGACGTGGCAGATTCTAAGCATGATATTAATAATGGATTGTCAATATCCTATAACAATGATAACGGAGAATTATCCGGTACAGTCAGAATTTTGATTGTGCTGACGGTTTTGTCGTTGGCACCTTCCATTCTGATTATGTTGACTTCTTTTACGAGAATCATTGTTGTGCTACACTTTTTAAGACAGGCACTGGGAACACAGACGGCTCCGCCCAATCAGGTTCTAATCGGACTGGCGCTGTTTTTGACCGTATTCATTATGTCTCCGGTTTTTAACCAGATTAACGAAAAGGCGATTAAACCCTTTGATGAGGGGAAAATTAGTCAGGAGAAAGCCATTGAAATTGGAACTGCTCCGATTCGCCATTTCATGTATGGAGAGACGCAGGAAAAGGATTTGGCGCTGCTATGCGATATATCAAAAGTCGATGTTCCGACCAACGAGGAGCAGTATAATAAAATCTCTATGACTCTGGTTGTACCGGCGTTTATTTTAAGCGAGTTGCGAACAGCGTTTATAATGGGATTTTGTATTTATGTTCCGTTTATTGTAATTGATATGGTTGTGTCTTCTATCCTTATGTCTATGGGTATGATGATGCTTCCTCCAACTACGATTTCCATGCCATTTAAGATTTTGTTGTTTATCTTGGTAGATGGATGGGATTTGGTAATCGGTGCCATTGTAAAGACCTTTATGTAAAAAGTGGAGTGTGATAAGAAATGATTACAGAAGGACAGGTTTTGGATATAGCAAGAGATGCAATTTATACAATCATTCTGGCTTCGGCTCCGGTTTTGATTGTATCTCTGGTTGTGGGACTTGTAATTAGTATATTCCAGACGGTTACGTCCATTCAGGAACAGACGCTTACGTTTGTGCCAAAGATTCTGGCTGTGTTTGTGACGGTTTTGATTGGTGGATCGTGGATGTTTGGTCTGGTGTCAGATTTCATGACCAATCTATGGAGTAATATCAGCACATATTTGCGGTAGGAATTGATGGATGGTTCAGTATAGTTTTAATATAGCTACATTTGAATATTATGTTCTTATTTTGGTGCGTATTACCTCCTTTATGGTTGTTGCACCATTTTATGGAATCTCTAGTGCACCGGGTAGAGTTAAAATCGGTTTTTCAGCGATGATTTCCTTATGGTTGTATCAAGTCATATTGCCGAAAACAGGTCTTACTTATTCCGGTGTTTTTGATTATTCGGCATTGGTGCTTAAGGAGGTAATGGTTGGCCTTTTGATTGGATATGCGGGAAATATTTGTAATACGATTATTTTGACTGCCGGAAAGTTGATTGATATGAATATTGGCCTTTCCATGGCAACTGAGTATGATCCAATGACGAGAACGCAGGCCAGCGTTGTTGCCAATATGTACAATTATTTTGTACTTATACTTTTGATAGTAACCAATATGCATCATTATATTTTGCGAGCAGTTTGTGATTCCTTTACCTTGATACCATTAGGGCGGGTAAACTTTCACATGGATTATTTGCTAAAATCGATGATACAGTTCATGTCGGATACTTTTGTGATAGCTTTTCGTATTTTTTTGCCGGTTTTTGCGGTAACGATGATTTTAAACGTGATTTTGGGAATTTTATCAAAAGTGGCACCGCAGATGAACATGTTTTCTGTGGGTATGCAAATTAAATTGCTTGTAGGACTTGGCGTAATGTTTGTTACCGTGTTCCTGCTACCGGATATTGCGAATTATATATTCCGGGAGATGAAGGTAATTACCGTACTTTTCATAAAAGGAATGACATAATGTATGGATATTAAATATGCGTATAATCTGCAGTTGTTTGCAAAAGACGGTCCCGGTGGAGAAAAAACCGAACCTGCAACTGCAAAAAAACTAAAAGATGCTCGTGATGAAGGTAAGGTTGCGAAAAGCAAGGAATTGGATTCTGCCTTTCAACTGCTGGCACTTTTTATAGTGATTAAATTACTTATCGGCTATTTGGGAAATAACCTGATGGAAGGATTTTTCGGGGTCTACAACAGGATTCCGGATATTGTAAATGACAGTATTGGCGGATTTTCCAATAAGCAGGCAATGATGCTTACCAGTTACGGGTTGCGTCATATATTTTGGACAGTGTTTCCGGTTTTTATTGTGGGAGTTGGAATTACGTTGGTAGTTTCTATCATTCAGGTAAAATGGAAAGTAACTTTTAAACCAATGAAACCTAATTTTGGAAAATTGAATCCTTTGCAGGGTGCAAAGAAGATTTTATCTAAGGATTCATTATTTGAGTTGGTTAAGTCAATTGCTAAAATTGGATTGATTTGTATCATTGCATACAAAAATATCAGCAATTATCAGGATGAACTGTTTATACTTTATGAAATTGAGCTTAAGCAGGCAATTGGCCTGGTGGGTGAGATTATCATTGATACAGGATTGAAAATTTCGATCTTTTATATCATATTGGGAATCATTGATTATTTGTACAGTAAGCACAAATTCAATGAGGACATGAAGATGACCAAACAGGAAGTAAAGGATGAATTCAAGAATACAGAAGGTAATCCGGAAATCAAAGGTCGTCAGAGACAGGTAATGAGACAGGCATCACAACGACGTATGATGGCGAACGTGCCACAAGCGGATGTCGTCATTACCAACCCTACGCATTTGTCGGTTGCACTAAAATACGATACGGAAATTGCCAGTGCGCCGATTGTAGTAGCAAAGGGTGAGGATTACGTGGCTTTAAAAATTCGAGAAATAGCAAAAGAAAACCACGTAGAGATTGTAGAAAATAAACCATTGGCAAGAATGTTGTATGCAAATGTTGAAATAGACGAACAGGTACCGCCGGAGTTGTATCAGGCGGTTGCGGAAGTTCTTGCTTTGGTATATCAGAAGCGCGAGGCATCCTAATACTAGATGAAAGGAGGAAATAAGGGTGAAGAAAACAGACCTTGGTGTTGCGGTTTATTTGCTTGTTGCAGTTTTATTCTTTATTATCCCAATTCCGAATTTTATATTGGATGTAATGTTAGCGTTTAATATAGGCATGGCATTGATGATTTTGTTTAATGCTTTATTTGTAAAAGAAGTGCTGGACATGTCATTTTTTCCGACACTACTTTTGTTTACAACCATCTTCCGAATTTCTTTAAACGTTTCTTCGACCCGTTTGATTTTAACCACAGGTGATCCGGGTAACGTTGTGCAGACATTTGGTGGATTCGTTGGAGGCAATAATCTGGTAATTGGTGCGATTGTATTTATCGTATTGGTAATTGTACAGTTTGTTGTAATCAACAAAGGTTCCGAGCGAGTAGCTGAAGTTACAGCGCGTTTTACGTTGGACGCTATGCCGGGTAAACAGATGGCAATTGATGCGGATTTAAATACAGGAGCTATAACGGATCAGCAAGCAAAGGAGCGACGTGAGAAGATTCAGCAGGAGAGTAGCTTTTTTGGCGCCATGGATGGTGCTACGAAGTATGTAAAAGGAGATGCTACTGCAGGTATCATCATTACAATGATTAACTTAATTGGTGGTACAATTCTTGGAATGTCAAATTTGGGATTGGATGCAATGTCCGCAATTCAGAAATTTGGTATCCTTACAATTGGTGATGGCTTGGTCAGCCAGATTCCATCTATGTTGATTTCCTTATCAACCGGTATTTTGGTAACCAAAGCATCCAAAGAAGCGGACTTTAGTAGTATTCTTGTAAAACAGTTGTTTGGAATTCCAAGGGTTATGTACATCGTAGGTGGAACGATGATGTTACTTGGTATTGCGACACCGTTAAATACCGTATTGTTTTTGCTTTTCGGTAGTGCATTTTTGGTAACCGGAAGGAACATTGCGACCAACAGCCGGATTGAAGCAATTGAGGATGAGGTGGAAGCAGCTGAAGAACAGGCAGATGAGATTCGCAGACCGGAAAATGTGGTATCGCTTTTGTCAGTTGATCCAATAGAGTTAGAATTTGGTTATGGAATTATCCCATTGGCTGATGTGAATCAAGGCGGGGATTTGTTAGACCGCGTTATTATGATTCGCCGACAGGTTGCGCTGGAGCTTGGTACAGTAGTACCGATTATCCGTTTGCGTGATAATATTCAGTTGAATCCTAATCAATATATTATTAAAATTAAAGGAATACAGGTAACAGAGGGCGAAATATTGTTCGATCATTACATGGCGATGAACCCCGGTTATGTGGAAGAAGAAATTTCCGGTATTCCAACATTTGAGCCGTCTTTCCATTTGCCTGCAATCTGGATTACAGAGAGTCAAAGGGAGCGTGCAGAAAGTTTTGGATATACCGTTGTAGATCCTCCGTCTATTATTGCAACGCATATAACAGAGGTTATAAAGGAGCACATTGCAGAGCTTTTAACTCGTCAGGATGTACAGAATTTAGTGGACAATTTAAAAGAAACCAATCCGGTATTGGTGGACGAGTTAACACCGAAGTTGCTTGGACTTGGAGAAATTCAGAAAGTATTACAGAATTTGCTTGCTGAACAGATTTCGATACGTGATTTACTTACGATTTTTGAATGTTTAGCGGATCATGCCACTACATCTCGTGATACGGATGTTTTGACAGAGTAGGTTAGACAGAGTCTGAAGCGTTCTATTTCGGCA
>SVEW01000070.1 GCA_015057205.1 Lachnospiraceae bacterium
GGCTAAAATCCGCTTCCGCCAGTTCTAATTTCAAGGTGTACTCAATTTCATGTGGCACACTCATGGCGGTGGTATCCGCTACCACCTTCATTTTGCAAGGCAACTCCTTAATCGGGATAGTGAAGGTGGAGTTTTCCCCACTTTTCGCCTCATTCATATACTTCTTCTTATTCACGATCATATAATCGTAATGCGTGCTACTCCATACAAGGGTAGCCGTCAATTTTCCATCCTTAACCGTCACATCAACAGGGGAGGCGATACTGGCCTTGCCGGTACCGCCCTCCATGGTTAAGGTTGCTTTATACTTACCATCGGCAAGTTTATCTTCTTTTTTTGTCTGGCATCCTACCAGTGTCAAAATCATCAGGCCAAATAAAATGGCCAGCCAACCTCTTTTTTTCATTCTACTCCTTATTTCGCCTGTGGATCGGATACAGAAACCTTATGGTCATACCAGGTTCCTTTTTCTCCCAGAATTGCTAAATCAAATTCGGTATCCAATGCTTCTACCGGTACGTCAAACCCGTATACCTCTTCTTCAGTTCCGTCATCGTACTTCACCTTATCCGTTGTCGGTTCGATTACCTTTGCACCATCTTTTTCTGCGTCTTCCGCTGTTCCTAAAAATAATTTTACGATTTTCTTAGATACTAAGCTGATGTGAATTGTCATACCATCTTTTTTTACGGTTAAGTCGCCACGTCCGTCACATGCTTCGTTTACATGAAACATGGAACTGTCAGTATCAAATTTTGCGCTATAAGTTCCTTCTTTCAAGGTTTCATTTGCGCTTCCTGCGATTTTAAAGTTACCCTGATGTTTCAATGCATATTTCATGTGATCTACATAAATCTTCTGAATATCCGCAATTCCACCAAGACCTGCAATCTGGCAGTCAACCTTATCGAATGCTCCGGATTTGGTAAACATGGTCTTCCAGGTATCATCGTCATCTCCAGCCATATCGTTGTTTGCATGATCCCCGGCTACAACCATCAATGGGCGAAGAACTACATTCTTGTATCCTGCCTTCTTTACTTCTTCAATGATGTTCTCGCAAGCGGTTTCTTCCGGTTCGCCTTCTACAGTTCCAACGAATACGTTTTCATATTTCAATGCCTTCATCTGGGAAGCCATCTGTGTGTAACTTACCTTTGCTGCATGTGCGGTACCATGTCCCATAAACACGAATGCTGTACCTGCTTCTTTTGCAGCATCAAGACTTTCAAAACCTGCTGTCTTTACTGCCTCTGCCGTAATTGCTTTTGCAACATTCTCTTTGTCTTTATTGATTTCTTCGCCATCTTTTCCTACTTTACCAAGCAATGGTTCGGAAACGGTTACAGATTCAAATTTGTCAGCTACCTTACCAATAGCATTGCACAACTCATCGTATTCTGCGCCATGCATCAAATGTGTCGGCTGTACAACTAAGTTCTTTACGCCGTTTTTAATGGCACGCTCTAAAGCCTGGTCCATGTTATCAATCTTCTCACCATCTCTTGCCTGCACATGGTTGATGATAATCTGTGCAGTAAATGCACGTCTTACTGCCCAATCCGGGTTTGCTTCTTCAATGGCCTTCTCAATGCCACCGATATCCTGTGCACGGCTATCGTTAAAGGACGTTCCAAAACTTACAACTAATATTTCATTCTCGCCAATATCATCTGCGTTGCGTGGATCATCTTTGGATGCATCTCCGGTATCTCTTCCAAAATAATCCGGATCTGCAAATTCTCCTTCTACCAATGCCTTCTGTGCATCTGTTAATGCATCCCAGGCCTTCTTTGCAGCTTCGCACTGTTCATCCGTCTTATCAGTTCTTTCCTGTACATAAATTGCATCAATTAATTTTGCTACTTCATCAGCCTTCGCCTGATCGTCCACCTTCTGTTCCTTTTTGGTCTCATCCTTCGCCGGTTCTTTACCGCATCCTACAAAGGAACTTGTTACCATGGTGCATGCCAACAAGAGTGCTAAAGTTTTTCTTTTCATTTTGTACATCTCCTTTTCTTTTCTTCATAAGTATTTTGCACAAAAAGAAAACTCCGTTTGAAAAACAAAAAACGGAGTAATTGGCATAGCTACAAAAGCTCTCGCATCTCTGCCGGGCTTCTTTCTAGCAGTACAACCAATCCCTCGTGGTTTAGAGTCTCCTCCTGTACTATCATAACCGGCAGGTTTCCTGGCTTAAGTTCATCGCCGGATAGCGCCTTCCCAAGTTTCCTCAGTGACAATTGCTATCCTGCTCCCTTATACAGTGACGGGATCGCACAGGCTTTGCACCTGTTTCCCTTTTACCCGCTTCCATCAAAGCGGCACCGGTTACTCTTATGAAACTCGTATAATTGTACCATAGTGCTATGACCAATGCAACAAGGATGTGTTATAAGTGTGTGAATGCAAAAAAAACTGCCACTCAAGATCACAAATCATCTTAAGTGACAGCTTTATTTAATTCCTATTAATATGTCCAAGAATATGCTCTAACGACAATCTTATAATGATCATAATCCGGGCATAGGTTCTTGTTAATTTTATTTGTTATAGAAGAATCTACTGCATGCTCCTGTAAAGAAATGGTATATGACTTTACATCAATGATGTTATTAGCCGCATCTTCAACTAAGATAAATGCATTACCACTTACTCTCGCACTACAGTTATTTACTGCATTTATCTGGAAAGAAACTTCGCTTCCGTTGTTCTGCTCATTAATTGCCTTTACGTTTACCTTTCCGCTGCGATTCTTATAAGCTCTGTCCGGATATCTCTTTGCTTTGATAACTCCACCTTTAATAGATGATACCGTAACACCGGCGCCAAGTGTAAAGTATGCCTTCGCATAACTTGCCTTTCCAGGGATTAAACTGTCTACATGTACAGTTTTTCTGGTAATTATATTACCATTGGGATCTTTAACCGTATAACGAACATCTACGCTATCAAAAATCTGTTTGGTCTTGTTGGTAACTGTCAATAATACATTTCCTTTTCCAAGATCCTTTGCAGATACCTTAAAATTTAACTTCTTAACTGTAACTTTATATTTGATAATTCCACGCTGTGTACGAATGGTTACAGTTGCTTTTCCAGCCTTCTTAGCTGTAAGAAGTGCTTTGTAATTTGCAGAAGAATCTTTCTTAACCTTTACAACGCTCTTCTTAGAAGATTTAACACTCTTAACGGTTGTGTAATTACTTGCCCAAAATGTTTCACCAACATACATGGTCAATTTCTTTGCTTTGGCTGCATTTGCAGGTGTTGCAGGAATTAATGTAATTACCATAACAATTGCAAGAAATGCTGCAGCCAGTTTCTTTAAAACATTGCTTGTCTTCATAGCTTTCCCTCTTTTCTTTTTGCTAAAAATTGAATTACGCCACCTATTATAACATATTTTGGACACAAAAGATAGAGTTACTTCCAATTGTTTCCTTTAAGTCAACCTTCACAAACCAATTCAACTACCCACGAAATCGCCATTCACACAGAAACAACGGTAAAGCTCAGCCCTTCCGCAGGAAATTTACCACCGCTATCATCAAGCTCTCGAAAATGGTGGTAGGAAAATCATGTGCCATAAGGATTTCCTACCTCCAGATTCGACACTCCTCAAAAAGCAGGGGTAGGAATTTCGAAAGCAAGGCAAAATTCCTACCACCAGACTGATCGATCCCACAAAAGCAGGGGTAAAACCCAGCTCGCCCACAGGAAAAATACCACCAACATCGTAACACCCACCAAAGCAGCGGTAAAACAAACCGACGCAAAAAACCCCGGCACCAGGCCGGGGTTTCACGTCATTCTTTATAAATGGAATTGACTTACTACTGTATTCAATTCTTCTGCTATATCCTGCTGTTTACCAGACATTTCTGCAACATTTTCAGCTTTTTCACTTACATTTTCAATGCCTTCCATAATGTTGTTGCTAAGATTTGTCGTATCCTGTGTTGCCTCGGCAATGTTAGTGATTGCATCCGATACTTCACCGATGATGCCTCGAATATTTTCTGCCATACCGGAAATCTTCGCAGCTGAATGATCGATGGTCTCCGCATCCTTGCCATACTGCTCTGCAACCTCCACGAAATTGCGATAATCCGGCGTAACCTTGTCTGTCAGGAAGCCAAGCATATCTCTTGCATCCTTTGATAAAATATCAAATGCCACCTGTACTTCATGAATGGTTGCCTGAATCTTATTAACCGCTTCACCTGTACTTCCGGCCAACTGACCAATTTCCGTTGCAACTACTGCGAAGCCTCGTCCAGCCTCTCCAGCACGTGCCGCCTCAATAGACGCATTCAACGATAACAGATTGATTTCCTCTGCAATACCGGAAATTACGTTAGCAAGTTCGCTGATGCTTTGAACCACCTTGGCATTTTCAATACTCTGATAAAGATTCTTCTCAAACTTCTGCCCAAGCTCTGAAGCCGATTCATATGCCTGCCTGCTACTATTCTGAACTTCCGTAGCACGTCCACGGATTTCTTTCGCCATACGTTTGCTATCTTCCGTCTCCTCAGCCAAGGAATCCGTATTAACCAAAACTTCCTCTGTAGACGCATTTACCTGTTCCGTAGCTGCGCTACTAGTCATCATAGCCTCATTTACATGACTCATGAATTCCTTAATCTCGCCAAACTGATGCATCAATTCATCCGAAGCTTGACGCAACTGACTGCTTGCTTCGTCTAACTCTACAGAATGCTCCGATATGCTCGTAATAATCTTCTTATTACTGTCATACATATCATTCAACGAATCGCCCATGGCACCGACTTCGTCCTTTGACTTAACCGTAACCCTGTCAACTGTAAAATCACCTTCTGCAAGCTTTCTTGCAAAGCGTTCTACTCGCACAATTCCCTTTGCAATGGCCTGTACCTGTATAATAATAATAAAGGTTACCAGCAATACGCTCAAAATTGCAATAAGCACCAATTGCATCGTCAATTTTTTAATTGGTTGATTCAATTCCTCCTGCGTAATATCCAATGCCAAAATCCAATTCGTAGCAGAGACTGTACCATAATACATATTAACATCCTTGCCGTTAAACGTTGCCTTTGTTTCTCCTGAACCCTTAGCCAACATTTCCTTTCCGGCTTGTGCCACACTCTTTACCGGATCGTCCTGAATATTTTCTGCTTTTGCAATCTTTTCCTGATCAACGCCCGCCATATAAATACCTTTGGCATCAACCATCATAGCTTTTCCTGTTTTATCGATTTTAATATCATTAACTAACTGCGTAATCGTATCCAATTTAATATCAACCGTTACACAGCCAATATAATTTCCATCCACAATAATTGGCATAGAGCAAGAAGACATAACAATTCCGGATGATTCATCAAAATATGGATCCGTAAACACTGCATGATCAGATGTTTTTGCATTCATGTAGTATTCCTGATTAAAATAATCATACTCAGCATTGCTATAGTCCCAAGTTGTAACAAGACTTCCACCATCTTTGTATACGTATGGGCCGTAGTATTCCTGTTTTGCATCCATAACATATGGTTCGAACCACAATCCACTTCCCAAAACAAGCTCATTGTCGTTAACGATTTTGCCCAACATCTTTTCATATACATCCCACGATGTGGTTTTATAAGACTCTTCCACCACACGTGAAATCGTTGTCGCCATGGAAGATACACCATCCATGTACTTCTCAATAGCATTTTCCTGGGTAGTTAACTCCGCCTCCATACGTTTTGAAATTTGACTATTTACGATCGTTCGTGCAGTCGTTGCACTAACAACTGTAACAATCACAAGAGCAATAATGACAATCGGAACGATCGTACCAATCAGTTTAATGCTTATTTTTCTACGCTTCATATTACTCCTCCTAATACTATTTCTAGGGTCTTGTTATTTATTCTCATTTTACAAGATTTTTCACAATAATGTGTGAAATTTCTATAAAATCAGAACTTTTGCTCTTTTTTCTACTCTGACCCCAAAAATTCTATTGACATGGAAAAGTAATCATCACCTTAAACAGATCGCCATCAATTGCTATCTTCATCTTTCCGTTTTGTAATTCGGTCAAACTCTGGGCTATCGATAACCCCAGACCGTTCCCTTCCGTCGTTCGAGACTGTTCGCCCCGTACAAAGCGCTCCATCAATTCTTCCGCTGAAATATTAAGCTGTGCCCGCGATGTATTTTTAAAACAAATAACCGCCTCATCACCACATTTTGTAAGGGAAAGGTATACGCGCGTTCCTTCTTTTGCATATTTGCATATGTTATTCATCAGATTATCAAAAATACGCCACATCCGCCGGCCATCTGCCATTACGTTAACTTCCATCTCTGGTTTTTCCACAATAAGCTCCAGATGTGCCTTGTCTAATTTCTCCTGATATTCCCCATTCGCCTGTTCCAAAAAAACTGCTGCATTGCATGGTGCCAGATTTACCTCCAGATTTCCGGTGGTTGCTTTCGACACTTCTACCAAGTCCTCTATGAGTCTCTTTAATTTGCAGGACTGTTTCAATAAAATTTTACTATATTCAGCAATCTTATCATTATTAGTCTCTTCTTTTCCAATCAAGTCGGAATAATTAACAATGGATGTCAGCGGGGTTTTTAAGTCGTGAGACACGTTGGTAATAAGTTCTGTCTTCATGCGCTCACTTTTCACCTGCTCTTGCACCGCAAGGTTCATACCTTTTGCAATGCTTCCCAGGTACATCGCGTGCTCCTTTAAGGCATCCACCATGTACTTATCGTTTACTGTTTCCGCCAAATCCCCTTCTGCCAAAGCCTTTGCGCCATTGTGAAGGCGTTTCAGCATCACTGCCAAATACACAAAGAATGGTAAAAGAATACATTTTTCCAAAATCCACAAACTAAATAACCGCTCTTCGTCGTATAAAAACATAGAAATGCCAATTAATTCCAATAGGGTAATCCCTCCCAGCACACCAACGGTTTTCGGTACCAGTGGAATAGTCTTAAAAAGGCTCACTACCCCATGACAGATTCTGCGAATAATACGAATACACCACGCTCCGATTCGATAAATGAACATTGTCTTTAGCAAATTATGCGCTTTCAAATGCACTGCTAGATTCATGCAAAGGCCGTAAAAAGTGGCTATCCAGCCACCCCCTGCTAAAGCAAAAAGTGTAAATGCTATTTTCCCTTCCACATCGCTTATCCCATAATATCTCATATCCTGAAAGCCCATAATCCCCCCAATAAACGCAACCCATACGATTGCATGTATCACGTCTGCCGGCCATTCCGTAAAAACGCCCGGCTCCAGGTCTCCACCCGGTCTTCTTCGTCCGGAAACCGTCAGCAATGTTACAAAAAGTGCTATCAACAATAACACCGAAAAAGCAAACACTCCCCAGGTTTTATATCGATACTGAAATGCCTTTTTCACAAGGTCCAGCTTTTTGGTACAATCACCGTCTTTATCGATTCCATCCAGGGCATATGTTTTCCCGTCCACATGCACATAACCTTCACACCAGATACTATCTGCCGTTGCTTTTTTCTGATAATCGGAAGTTTTAACGCAAAGCTCATCATACGCACCACTCTTATTTGAAAAAGCATACATTGCCAACGTTGCACTATTATTTGCCTTTACCTGAACCACTTTCTTTTTGCTAACCTTGGCATCCTGAAAACAGATGTCTGCCATTCGTTTTATCCATTCGTCCTCCACCTGCTTTTCTACCACCGCCTGTTCTTCCGAGTATGTTTTCAATGCTACGCATCCTACGCCAACACCCAAAGATAAAAGGCTTACAATCGTCAACACCGTGCAGAGAATCAACAATACCGTCTTGCCCGCCACGGTATAAAAAAAGTTTTTCATCATTCCCGTCCTTTCTCAATCCGGTAGCCCTGTCCAAATACAACTTGTAAATAACGTGGCTCTGCCGGATTGATTTCTATTTTTTCCCGAAGGTGACGAATATGCACTGCAACCGTATTCTCAGCACCCATTGGGTCCTCTTGCCACACGGCTTTATAGATATCCTTTGGCGAAAAAACTTTTCCCGGATCTGACATCAAAAGCTTTAAAATTTCATATTCCTTCGGTGTCAGTGAAATTGCATCCCCATCCAGTGACACTTCCTTGCGCTTGTCATTTAGTGAAATTCCCCCAATGGTAATGGTATCTTCTTCCACCGGATGACTGCCAAGCCTTAGATAACGCCGCAGCTGTGAACGGACTCTGGCAGAAACCTCCATGGGATTAAACGGTTTGGTGATATAATCATCCGCTCCTACATTAAGCCCTAAGATTTTGTCCGTATCTTCACTTTTAGCTGTTAAAAGAATGATTGGGATGTTGCTAAAGCTTCGCATCTTGGCCATGGCCGTTATCCCATCCATTACCGGCATCATAATATCAAGCAACACCAGGTGAATGTCCTCTTTCTCCATTATTTCAAGTGCTTCCTGTCCGTTATACGCCGTAAACAATTGATAGTCCGGCTCAGACAAATAAATTTTCAACGCATTGACGATATCTTTTTCGTCATCACAAAGTAATATGTTTGGCATCCTTCGTCTCCCTTCATGTTCCCATTATACGTCCTTTTATCTTTAAGAAAAAAGAAGGAAACTCCTTAAGATTTCCTTAAGGAGCTCCTTACAATAGCAGGCGAATCACCTGCTCGGCTGTTCTTGTCAAATTCTTCTTAGCATTTTCCTGTTGCATCGCTTTGCTCAAGGGTACCGGTCTTGGCAAAATACAAAAATACGCATCAATGCCTTCATCTAAGCACTTTGCAGCGTCTTCCGTGATACAACCTGTAAATGCGATAACCTTCTTTTTATACTTTTTGGCAAGTTTCGCTACACCAATTGGTGCCTTGCCCATAACAGTCTGTCCATCCAAACGACCCTCGCCGGTAATTACCAAATCTGCATCCGGCAGATAATTCTCAAGTCCCGTCTCATCTAGCACAATCTGTACTCCCGGCTCTAAGCGTGCCGGTAAAAACGTATGAAATGCAAATCCCAGCCCACCGGCCGCACCGGTTCCCGGATACTCCGCATCCGCTTCTGGGTAAAACCGCTTTACCAGCTGTGCGTAGCGGACCATAGCTTTCTCCATATCCGCCACCATCTGTGGGGTTGCTCCTTTTGCGGTGAAAAAACAGCGGGCGCCCCCTGCTGACCACAAAGGGGATTTGTCACATCGCAGGCAACCCGAAAACTGCACTCCGATAACTCCGGCATAACCTGTGTAGTATCAATCCTGGCTATTTGGGACAGCCCCTGTGCTCCGTATTCCACCGGATTGCCCCATTCATCCAAAAACGAAACGCCCAGCGCCGTAAGCATGCCGATTCCACCATCGTTGGTGGCACTTCCACCCAATCCGATAATAAAATGGCGACACCCTTGCTTAATTGCGTGACGTATTAGTTCTCCCACGCCATAGGATGTGGTATGTAGCGGATTCCTATCCTTTTCATCCACCAGCATAATCCCTGCAGCCGAAGATATTTCCATAATAGCAGTCTGATGATCTCCTAATATACCGTAGGTTGCCGTTACCTTTTCCCCCAGAGGGCCGGTAACGGCAACCGCTTCAAAATGTCCCCGCATACCAACCGTCAAGGCTTCTACCGTTCCTTCGCCACCGTCTGCCATTGGTCGCACAATTACCTCTGCATCCGGCATGACCCGTCGAATTCCCAAAAGCACTGCCCGTCCGGCTTCCAGCGAACTTACACTCCCTTTAAACGAATCCATGGCCACTACAATCTTCATTTGGACACTACTCCTTTTGTCTGCTTATCCTTCAAATTCTTTCGCACATTTCTTTAACATCTCACGAATTGGCAAATTGTACGGACAACGTGATTCACACGCACCGCATTCCACACAGGCAGACGCTTTTACCGCTAAAGATTCATAGCGGCTCTTCGCCCAATCCGCCAAATCATAGCGCTCCAAATAACCTGCGAACAAAAATACATTTGGAATGCTGATTCCAACGGTACAAGGTGCACAATAATTGCATCTTCTGCAAAACTGATTACCAAGTTTTTTACGAATAACTTCGATTGCTTCCTCTTCCGCTTTGGAAAGAGGCGCTGTATTCTCAATTGCTTCTTTGTTCTGAAGCACTTCTTTTTCCTCTGCCATGCCCGGAATTACTACACTTACTGCATCATTTTGATTAATGTAGCGAAGTGCTAACGTGGCATCTTCAATAGCTCCGCCTGCCAGCGGCTTCATGGTGATAAAACCGATATTTTTCTCTTTGCATTTCTTGATTAGCTCTGCTGCCTGCTGCTCTACCAAATTGTACGGGAACATAATGGTCTCTACCCAATCAAGTGAAAGTGCACGTTCAAATACTTCTGTAGAATGTGCCGTAATACCGATATGACCAATCTTGCCCGCTTCCTTTGCTTCCTGCAAAGCCTTTAATGCACCATCTTCAGACAGTACCTTATCGAGCTGTTCCATGCTTGGATTATGCACCTGATACAAATCGATGTAATCGGTTCGCAACGCCTCTAAACTTGTGGTAATATCCTTCTTCATTCCCTCATAGTCTCTAGACATACTCTTCGTTGCCAATATAAATTTGTCACGATATCCTTCCATGGCATAGCCAATGAATTTCTCGCTGACGGTATAGCCTTTCGCTGTATCTATGTAATTGACACCTTCACGAATCAATACCTGAAACAACTTTCTTACATCTTCTTCGTTACTCTTCTGGATTGGAATACCTCCAAATCCTAATTTCGAAATTGTTAACCCTGTTCTCCCTAATGTGTTATACTGCATATCTTTTTTCTCCTTGTAAATCATAGAAATTAAGTCATTAAGAGTATTGTAACACATTTATCCAATGCTGTCATTATTCCACAGTTTCTTCTTTTGCTTTGGCAAGTTCCTCAGCTGTATATACTTCTAGAATCTTTTCTTCTGAGACACCGAACTTCAACATGTTTCTAATTGCCTCAATTTTTGCCTTTTCCTCAATCAAATCGCTCAGATTGCACATACTGCTGACCTCCTCTTCCACTGTCTTTGACATCTTCATGCCATAATCATCCGCCAAAATTTGTTTCTTTTCTGTTGCCGATTTCGTTTGTGATAGAAAAACAGACAACATCCCGATTAATTTGTTCTTAGACTTTTCCGTCTCATCGGGTTTCAAGCAAACAAAAATGCATGTAAGCAAATCATACCGCCCAATGAAAACCTTTTCTGGATTTTTCTCCGAATATACTACTTCTGGGACAATCGAATACTTTACAATAGAATCCGACACCTGCATTCCCGAATTCTTTCCTTTATTCGTCTCCACGGGCGTATTCATGCAAATCCAAATAGAATACACTTTCTTAATATCATCGTAGTTTTCATCCGTAAACTCAGTATCCATCTGCGTAGACAATAACCTAGCACTATAGAAAATACCTCTTGTCGTCAAATCGTATCCCGGCCTATAATTTTTCTGTGCCTCCACATTAATATATATTTTCTGGTATCCCCGCACCTTTACCCTTGCCGTATAAACAATATCGTAAGTCACCTTTCCTTCATGCGGAACTGCACTCTCCGTGTTGACACCACGGATGGATTCTCCCGGACGAATTCTGACTTTAGCCACCTCCGGTTCTGATTCTATACAAGCCATCGCCTCTTCGATAGTATATCCTTCATATTCCGGTATTACGCCCACCATAATATTAGCCAAAACCTGCTTATCACTCAAAATGCGCTTTACATACGCATCGTATTGCGCCTTATACTCTCCTACATCAATCTGTCCACTTAAATTTGTTTCTCTTGTACTCACGTATACTCCCTTCTCAAATTGTATTATTTACAAACAGAGAAAGGTTTGCCACTACAATTATTATACAATGGTCGTCCACCAAAATGCAACTGACCCGCTATTATTATCACCATTCTCTGTAGCATCGGTTAATGTAAGGACTCCTTACTTGAAAAAAGAAAGACGCTTTCGCGCCTATGATTGAGGTAATTCCTCAAAAGACAAAAATTACTTTACCACATTGGGAAGAAATATGCAATCCCAAAATTCAACTTACTCTCAACCGCCCCCCAAAAATGAAAGGCCCTGGATTTCTCCCGAGCCTCTCTCCCTAATACTATTTTAATTACAGCTTGCCTCACATATGATTACTTGAAGCCCATTAACTTCTGGCTGTTCATCATCATCGTAAGGAAAACAATCTTTGTAATAAACTATTTTTTTCTCCCCACCTGCT
>SVEW01000071.1 GCA_015057205.1 Lachnospiraceae bacterium
TGTCTCATCAAAATTACGAATCTCTCGTTCACGAATAACCACCATGCCAAGCACGCAGGTCATAACACGCCCTACCGCAATCGGCACATACTGTTTGGTTCCGGCAGCACGATTTAATAAACTACCGTATTTAACCGACATTGCTCTGGAAAAATTGATTCCCATGGCATAATCTTCAATCGTACGCATAATACCGGATAATCCCAGGTTCTCATATTCCTTCATGTCCCTTGCTTCCCGAATTCCGCGAAGCATCTCTTCGTCCGTCTGGGAGTCAATCCAAACACGAAGTTCTTTCATGCCTTCCTTTACACCACCATAATTTCGGATATTTTCCTCGATGGTCTGTCCTTCTTTTCCGGCATCGCCTGCCCAATAAACGGTATCGATATCCTCACGGAATAGCAACCCATGGACAACTTCATATTGTTTACGAACGTTTTCAATTACATCATATTTATACTCTCTCGGCAAAAAAGGGAGATCTTCCAATCTCCACTTTTTCAATCGTTCATCATAACTCTCCGGATAAACCATTCCAACCAAATGACCTACACACCAGCTAATAACATATTGTTCATTCTCTATATAGCCATCGCCGCGACCGCTTACGCCAAGTACTCTGGCGAAGTCACGGGCAACAGACGGTTTCTCCGTTATAATTAGTGACTTACCCAAATTTCTCTCCTTTTTCTATTGGTACTATTTGCAGGGACTGCCCCCTATTCGGAAAGTCCGCAGCTTCGCTGCTCTACTGCTGCGTTGCAGCGACTTTCCTCATAGAGGGGCAGTCCCTGCTTCGCAGCGTATATACAACCGGGTACTGCAGGTAAGCAAGCTTACCTACCGTACTGGTTGTATATACACTGCAAATAGTAACTTGTTTACTACATCTCATTCAAATCTACAATCACAATACGAGAATCTTCTTTGGATGCCGCCACAAGTTTCTCATCAAATTTCTTTGCTGAGAACAAATATCGATAATCGGATTTCACTTTTGCATCTTTCATATTCTTCTGAAGCTGCTCATACATCTCATAGGTAAAGCTGTCTTCTGACCAGCTACACATACCTACGATCGTATTCCGAATCTTATCCTGCGCAATTATATCAATAGTACCTTTCTTTCCAACCCAGGTTCCCATCTTCTCAATCTGAATTGGTAGCTGATTCACGGCACTGGAAAGCTCTAAAAACTCTCCGCATACCTTGCGGAAGGTATTATTAAAGTATCCATCAATTTCAGTTGCAATATAACGATCATAGAACTCTTCCGGTTTCAGAATCATCAACTGACTTTGATAAGGAAAAACAAACTTGAACCAAAAATTCAAGAACGTATTCGAAATACAATAAACACCTTTCTTCGCATTATCCCATCCACCGGTCTCAAATGACATAACCTTGTCAACCACGTCAAATCCAGCCAGATTCTTCATGTAAACACTAATCTTTGGTCTGGAATATCCGGTATACTGAAAGATATCATTCAATTTCTCATGCCCAGACGCAATAGCCGCAAGAATAGTCTGATATACACTATACTCACGAAGCTCGGCTGAAAGATATCGATGTGCCTCATTACGCAAATATCCATCTTCCGCAAGAATCAAATTACAGATATTTTGCTTAACCGTTCGACGATCATCCCAATGATCCAAATACTCCGGAACACCACCAACAACACCATATACTTCCACAGACTGGGACACACTGTAATGAGGATATTTACGCACAACATCTAAAAATTTCAGTTCCTTTAAACGCAGTACCAAATCCACTTTCTTGGCATGTTTGCCCATCAATTCTGCAAAATCCTGTTTTGCAAAAACAAGGGAATCTGTCATAAAGAGAATCATAACCGGACCAGGATACAGTTTCTTTTGTTTTAACTTTACAATATTATCCAAAAAATCCGGATCTTTCTTCAAAATATGTTCAACGTGATCCACTATCAGTACAAGCTTCGTTGGTTCCCCGCTCTTGATACGATTAAACAACGACTCGTAATTATTACGGACAATATCTACCTTACAGCTTTCGCTGATACACCTAGCAAAATACTCCCGCTGCATCTCATTGGAACACTCGCAGGCGGAATAGAACACGCTCTTCTTTCCATCTATGAACTGGCGCACCAGTTCATACTGCTGCATACCACATCTTCCATACAGAAAAACCAAATTATTCTCTCTTGTATCGTATAACTCTTGTAACGCTTCCATTTCTGCCGTTCTAACTGCCATGACCTTCCCCTTTCTCGATTACGAATTCAGATATCCCTTTGCATACAAAAGCTCGGCGCTTAACAGCCCACCACCGGCAGCTCCGCGCAAGGTATTATGGGACAAACCAATAAACTTATAATCAAACATAGTATCTTCACGAAGACGTCCAATCATCAATGCCATGCCGCCGTCAGCGTTCAAGTCCAATTTCACCTGTGGACGGTCCTCTTCCTCCATGTAATGAATCAACTGTTTCGGTGCATGCGGAAGTTCCAACTCCTGCGGAAGTCCGCGATACTGTGCAAAACACTCAAGGATTTCTTCTTTAGAAGGTTTCTTCTCAAACTCTACAAAAACAGCGGCAGTATGCCCATTTACAACCGGCACTCGTACACACTGGCAAGTAATAAGTGGTTCTGTGGCATTCACAATCTTGCCATTCTCCACATGTCCCATTACCTTGAGGGGTTCTTTCTCACTCTTTGCTTCTTCTCCGCCAATATACGGAATAACATTCTGGACCATTTCCGGCCAGGTCTCAAACGTCTTACCGGCGCCGGAAATCGCCTGATAGGTAGTTACTACTACGCGCTTTGGTTTAAACTTCTTAAGTGCAATCAATGCCGGCGTATAACTCTGAATAGAGCAGTTCGGTTTCACCACAATGAATCCCTTCTTAGAACCAAGACGTGCCTTCTGTGCCTCAATTACCTCAAGATGCTCTGCATTACACTCCGGAATCAGCATCGGCACATCCTCTGCCCAACGGTTCGCACTGTTATTGGATACAACAACAACATCATGCTTTGCATATGCCTCTTCGAAAGCAACAATCTCTGCCTTATCCATATCCACTGCAGAAAATACCAAATCTACGTCCTTACTTACCTCTTCCACATCCTGAACCACTTTCAACTTCATATCCTTTGCATATTCAGGAATCGGAAGCTCTATCTTCCAACGGTCACGTACCGCCTCTTCATAACGTACTCCCTCATTTCGCTTACTTGCAGCAAGCACTGTCACCTCAAAATATGGGTGATTCTCAAGCAGTGTTACAAAACGCTGTCCCACCATTCCGGTTGCTCCAAGAATACCTACTCTAGCTTTCTTCATGGTTAACTCCTTTCGAAAATACACATCCACAAAACGACTGTCTGTATAATTCATATTCTTTAGAAAGTACAATAGAACGTTGATACCCATTCCTCTTCTTAAAATCCGACGGCAAATACAACGCGCCATATTTCTCACCAATCCGCGTTCCAATGTCATTGATTATCTCTGCATTCTTCAACGGACTGATGGTTAGCGTCGTTGCAAAATAATCGCACGCCAATTCCTTACATTTCTTCGCGCTTTCTTCAAGACGCATAGAAAAACAAATACTACAGCGTTCTCCACGTTCCGGGCATTGCTCATAGCCCCGAACCATTTCATAATAGCGTTCCGGCTCATAGTTACCTTCCACAAAATGAACCGGATTTACAAGCGGCATCGCCTGTATCAGGCGATTCAATTCCCTTGCACGTTCTTCGTACTCTTCCCGGGGACTAATATTCGGATTATAGAAAAAATCATAAATCTCAAAATACGGGGATAAATACTCTAATACATAACTAGAACAGGGTGCACAACAACTGTGAAGCAACAGTTTCGGTACCCGTCCCTCGTTCTTTAGTTCCTCCAGGAACCGGTCCATTCGCTTCTGAACCGGCAATTGCTTTTCATTTCTCATTCTCTCACGTTCTCTAATTATAATAACAGAAAAGCCTTGTGAGCCACCACATTGATAACTCCAAGGCCTTCAGAGCTTCGAATCGGACTCGAACCGACGACCTACTGATTACGAATCAGTTGCGCTACCAACTGCGCTATCGAAGCATTTTCAAACACTTAAATATTATATCACATTTTAACGAAAGTGCAATCCCCAATTTCAAAAAAATTAGGGATTGCACATCATAACTTACTTTTCTTTTGACTCTTTCTTAGCAGCTTTCTGCTGAATCTTGGTGTACTCATCCTGTGTAACTTCTTTTACATTTGCCTTTTCAACCAGGTATTTGTACAATTTCTCAGACTTATAATGCTCCATAAGGTTGTCCTTGCCATAGCTTTCTTCCAATTCTTTCACGTTCTTCGCACCATATGTCTTAAGATCAGCCTTTGCAAGTTTCGCATATTCTTTATCAGAAACCTTAATCTTCAAATCTTTAATCAACTTCTCGGATACTAACTGAGAGTTTACATAAGTCATAACGTATTCTTTCATTGTCTTTCCGCCTGCAAAATACTTCAGGTAATCATCGGTAGACATATTATACATCTGGCTTACGCTCTGAATATTTGCAGAAACTTTCTGCTTAACGGTGTTGTATACATACTCAGGATAGCCGTCAATCTTAGCGTTATCAACAACCACTTTCCATACATCGTTCTTTAACGTATCTTCAGAATTCTGTTTAGCCTCAGCTAACAGATCCTCTTTTACTTTCTTCTCGTAGCTTGCAATATCTTTGTACTCACCATTGGTACTCTTCTTAGCAAACAAATCATCCCATTTCGGCTGATAGCTAACTTCCTGTGCTTTGTTAACGGTTACTTCGAAAACAACATCCTTACCTGCAAGATCCGGATTGTTATCATATTTCTTAGGGAAGGTTAAGTTCAGTGTCTTGCTCTCACCAACTTTGGTTCCGTAAAGGCCTTCATCAAAGCCTTTAATCATACTGCCTTCGCCAAGAACATACTCATGGTCTTTACCACTTCCACCATTGAAAGCTTTTCCATTCATGGTTCCGTCAAAATCGATGGTAACCTTATCACCTTTCTGTACGCCACGGTCTTTGATATCTGCATATTCTACCGCTGCATCCAATAAAGATTTCTTCTTGTTTTCAAATGTTTCATCTGTTACTTCTGCTTTGATACGATTTGCCTCAACGCCTTCGTACTTACCTAACTTAACATAATCATCAATGTTGTAGTTTGGGTCACCTGTTGCGGTAGCTCCATTCTGGTTCTTGGAAGATTTGTTTTTTAAGTAATATCCGCCGCCGATTAAAATCGCCAAAACGGCAATGACAATCAGTGCCTTAACAGCTGTCTTCTGATTGTTCTGCTTCTTTTCGAGAGCTTCTGCCTCTCTTCTTTTTGCATAGTTTGACATCTCATTCTCTCCAATCTCTTTTTTCCCCAAATACGCATTCGCATTTGCAGTCTATATATATTTTTACCACAATTACACAAAAAAAGAAAGTACCTTCTACTATTTTTCCAATAATTTCCTCTTGATTTTCAGATTCATTCATGGTATTATCACTTTACTGCAATCGCAGTACTCCGAATTATCTGCACGTTTCGTGCAATGAATTCATTTTTTCACGTATTGTTTTGTATGAAAGGGGAGATGTCTATGATTGTATCAATTTCAATTTGTTGCAATGAAAAAGTTTAATCGGAGGATTTTATGGAATATTACAAATTTAAAGAAGAATTATTGTTAGCATTACACAAACACTACACTGTACCATATCGCATTGAAACAGATGTGGTCACTAAAAACAACGGACAAAAAATGGACGCTATTCGCATCCACTTAGAGGGAAGCATGATTGCCCCCACCATTTATCCGCGTCAAATTTTCGATATGAACCGCAAAGAACCAATTCCTATCGACCAGCTAATCCAACAGCTTGACAACGCTTTTGTCGATGAGAGCAATCCGCTTTCCCAATATGTAAACTTTATCAGTTCTTACGATTGGGCCAAAGACCATGTTATTCTAAAAGTAATTAATCAGGACGCTAATCAGGAGTTGCTCAAAAACATTCCTCATTTTCCGCTGTCCGATCTTGCTATTTATTTTAGTTTATTATTGCCAAACCGGGGGAACGAATACGGAACCATTCAAATAACGAATCGTATCATGGAAGAATGGGGCGTTACAGAATCCGAATTATACGATCAGGCACAAATTAACACACCCCACTTATTGCCTGCTCGCCTAAGAACAATGGATTCCTTTCTACCCTCCTTTCCACCGGGTACACAGGTGCCCCAGGATATGTATATTTTAACCAACCAATACGGCATATGCGGTGCATCCTGCATTGCTTACAATCATCTTCTAAAAGATCTGGCTAACCAATTCAACAGTTCCTATTTTATTCTGCCAAGTTCTATTCATGAGTGTATCTTACTTCCGGCTCCTAACATGGCACGCCACAGGGAATTAACCAAGCTTGTGCAAGAAGTCAATGACACAGTATTAGAACCTACTGAGATTCTTTCGAATCATGCTTACTTTTACAATTGTAAATCCGGAGACATCGTTAGTTTAATTTAAAATCGCATTAGATACCGGCTCTTTGCTCAAGACGAATTTTGTCTGCTATTAAAGCAATAAACTCAGAGTTTGTTGGTTTTCCTTTTCCGGTACTGACGGTATAACCAAACAACTCATCAATCGTGTCAAGATTGCCCCTACTAAATGCAACTTCTATGGCATGTCGTATGGCTCGCTCCACGCGACTGGCTGTAGTATCACACTTTTTAGCAATTGCTGGATACAGAATCTTAGTAATAGAACTAAGCATTTCTGTATCCTCAACTGCAAAAAGAATTCCATCCCTAAGATACTGATACCCTTTAATATGTGCCGGAACCCCAATATCATGCAAAATTTTTGTTATATCCTGCTCCAGGCTCACTCGTTCCTGCGTAACAGGGCTTTTTGTTACGGCATTTACCATAACCGCTGCACATCTATCATCTACTGTTTCCCTCTTCGTTTCTTTCGGGCAATCTATTGCCTGGTGCAATTGAGCAATCAAGCGATTTCCCTTTATCGGTTTTTGCAAAAAGAATAAAGCCCCCGCATTCATGGCGTCCCGAATAACATCAGAATCTCTTACTGCGCTAATTACCATAAAATACGGCTTCTTTTTTATTTCCGCATCAGCATTAATTTGTTTCATCACGTCGATACCATCGATACAAGGCATAACCAAATCCAAAAGCACTATATCCGGTTTTACCTTACGAATCAAAGAACATGCCATTGCTCCATTGTACGCTTTTCCTGTGCATTCAAACCCCTCTGCATCTTTCAGCACATTTTCCAAATACTGTACCAGGCACTTGTTATCATCTACAATTATGAAAGTTTTCTTTTTCATCACATCCCCCCAACTTTTCTCACATTACCCGAGCAAGGTATATTATACGGATTCGCAAAAAGTTTATCAAGAATTACTTTTCGCAGTTTTCGACACCTCAACATACCGCACTTTTTACTGTTTTAGCATATCTTCCACAAAAATACCATATCCTTTATGAGGACTATGCACAAAAACATGGGTAATTGCCCCTACAATCTTGCCTTCCTGCACAATAGGGGAACCGGATAACCCTTGTACAATTCCACCAATTTTTTGTTTTAAATTTTTATCGGTAATCTCTATTACAAATCCTTTAGACGCCCTCTTTGTAAAATGATTAATGTGTGTTATTTTCAGCGCATAATGCTTTCTTTTCCCAGAAAAATCACTGATAAACTCTGCGTCTCCCGTATGCACCTCCTTACGTGATGCAATCGGCAAATAAGGCTCTTCCTGCATAAAACGTGGCAGTCTTAGCAAATGCCCTCCAATCCCCCGCTCCGTATTTTTCTTAATCGTTCCAACCGGCTTTTCAGGGCAATAATCAATATAACCAATCAAAGCTCCCGGAAGTTCCGGTTTTCCTTTTCGAATATCGGTGATGCGACATGGATGAATGCTTCCTTGTCGGATGCGAATCCGGGTATTTAAATCCATATCACTAATAGCGTGGCCCAGTGCCACATATTCATTATTCTGGGTACATAGTGTCATGGTTCCCAGGCCTGCCATATCATCCCTCACCCATACTCCCAGGCGATAATGCTCTCCCTGCTTTATGGGTTTAACGGAAACACTACGTCTCTTTCCATCTCGCCATATAACCAATGACACCGGTTTCCCACAAGATTCATCCACCAGCTTCATTAAGCATTCCTTACTGCTAACTTTCTTTCCCTGACATCGAATCAGGTAATCGCCCTTTTTCAATAGCCCTTTTGCAGGGCTTTTAACCTTCTTTCCGCCATAAACATCCGTCACTTCCAGTACCACAATTCCCTGTGTTTTCACGTAAATTCCCATTACCATCCCCAGGGGTTTGGCACGGGTTACTACCTTGGATGTTAAATACGGTTCCGACACTGCTTTCACCTTTTCCAGTGGCAGATAGCGACGACTCTGCCAATCCTTATTCCCAAGTAAAACACCTATCAACACACATACTCCAACCATTGTCCATCCTACATGCATTTTATTTTTCCACTTCATAAAAACCTCCTAAATTAGGAAAAAGAAAGCTTAAGACTCCTCTCAAGCTTTCTTTCTAGGTTGCACATTTTTATGAAAAAATATGTAGTATATGTTATTGTTTCATGCGAATTGCCTGGGCACGCATATCCTTAGCATTCATCAAAACTGCATCAGAAATCACGGCACCACCCAGCATACGGGCAAGTTCCGTTATTTCTTCTTCCGGGTTTAATCGTGTAATGTTTGAAATAGTAACTGCATCCACCACCTGTTTTTCAATCAAAAAATGCTGGTCTGCCATGGCAGCTATTTGTGGAAGATGTGTTATGCTAATAACCTGCGTTGTTCTTCCAATATCATTCATTTTCTCTGCCACCATTTGGGCTGTTCTTCCACTGATTCCCGTATCAATTTCATCAAAAATCAAAGTGGAAATCTTGTCGTTGGCAGCCAAAACAGATTTCATTGCCAACATAATACGCGATAATTCACCACCACTGGCAACATGCTCAATGGGTTTTAACGGTTCCCCCGGATTAACGGAAATCACAAATTCCGGCTCATCCACTCCCAATAAAGTGGGTTCTTTCGTTGTTCCAAATTGCATATCGAATTTCACATCCAAAAAGTTTAAATCAATCAGGGCTTGCGTCACCTTAAACGTCAATTCGGCAGCATACTTTTTACGAATAGTCGTCAGCTTCTGACATTGCATCTGCATTTTCGACTGTACCGCTTCCCATTGTTTTTCAAGATTCGACAGGAAATTCTCGTAATCGCTCAATTCTTCTAACCGGCGTACCCGCTTATCCAGTTCCGCAAAAATCTGTTCCACCGTATCGCCATACTTATCTTTTAGATGATTAATGGCATTCAACCGTTCCTGCACTTCATAAAACTCTTCTTCCGAAAAATTCAGTTCTTCCATATAGTCTGCCACATCACGACCGGTCTGTGTCAACAAATCCTCTACCTCCAACAACTGGCTGTAGAGCTCTTCGCCTCGTTTACTGAAGCTTTGCACCACTTGCCCTTCTCTTGTGGCACGTCCAACCAGTGCAGATGCGCTTTCGCCATCTCCCATGAGCAACTGATGGCAAGCATCTAACGCCGCAACCACCTTCTGCGACCCGCTCATAAGGCGATATCGCTCCTCCAAGGATTCATCCTCACCCTCTGTCAGATTCGCTGCCTCAATCTCGGAAATTTCATACTGCAAAAGCTCCATTTCCCGAATTCGTTCCTTTTCATCCGTAACACTTTCTTCTCGCTTTTTCTTTAAATCCCGATATTCTTTATAAAGCCTCCGTTGCACCTCCAAATCATTCGCAAGTGCATCTTTCGCATATTCATCCAGTAATACCAGATGTTTCTTTTTGTTTAAAAGTGTTTGATTTTCATGTTGTCCATAAATATCGATAAAAATCGACGCAACTTCTTTTAATACGGACACCGGAACCGTTTCGCCATTTATTCTGGCAACACTGCGTCCTGCTGCGATACGTCTACTCAAAACCACCTGATTCTCATCCGGCTCGATTTCCATAGCTCGTAATTGCCTTGCCTGTTCCTCATTGTCCAATTGAAAAATCAACTCCACAAGTGCCGGCTTTTCCTCATTACGCACCATATCTTTTGGTATTTTTTCTCCAAGAGCCAGATTCATGGATCCTACAATAATGGATTTACCGGCGCCGGTTTCTCCGGTCAAAATATTTAGACCGGAATCAAATTCCACCTCTGTCTCTTCGATTAAAGCCAAATTTTTTACATGTAAGCTTTGTAACATTCCTTTTCCCTCTATTACTTTATAATTTCTGTTTCAAAACATCTAAGAAACTCGTTTCTCCCAATCGTATTAATTGCGCCGGAAATGGCGCTTTTTTAATAAATACCGAGTCATTTAACGGCACTGTCACCACACCGTCATAACTAACCAGAATTTCTTCCGTTTCCCGTAAGTTCCTGTAAACCGGACGAATTTCAATCTCTGCTGACGAATCTAACACAATGCTTCTAGAAGACTGAATGGTGTGCGGTGCAATCGGTGTCACTACAATCATACTGGAAACCGGATCTACAATCGGACCACCACAGGACATGCTGTATCCCGTTGACCCTGTTGGTGTTGATATCACCACACCATCCCCACGATATGTCGTCAGATGGCGACCATTTACATAAAGTTCCAATGAAATAACGCAAAGATTGCCCCCACGATAGATGGCAATATCATTCAGCGCCTGGTCAACCGTATCTTCCACACGTCCTTCCAACAACATACGAGATTCTATGCGATAATTTCCTTCCAGCAATCCCCTCATACTACTTTCAAGGTGCGCTGTATCTATCTCGCACAAAAAACCAATCGTACCTACATTCACTCCAATTAAAGGCAAATTACGTACCTTCAGTGCTCTGGCAGAACGTATCAGGGTTCCATCGCCACCAATCACAATACCGGCGGAATACTCCGACAAATCCATATCCGCAAGATCCACCGACAAATCCGTATCATAGGCAATCCATTTTACAAACGATTCCGCGCCCTGTGCTTCCAAAAATGCATCCAACTGCTGTACGCATTCCTTTGTATTATCTTTTAATCCATTTGCAATAATCAAATACTTTTTCATCATTCATTCAACAATCCATGTGCCTGCTTCACAATTGCTACCGGATCAATCTCTCCGTCACGTTTTCCTACTGCTGCTTTTCTAATATACGTTAAATATTCAATATTTCCTTCCGGTCCCTTGATTGGTGAAAAAGATAATCCCAACACTTCAAAACCGGTCTCTACACAAAAGTTAAGAACATTCTCTATTACTTCGATATGTGTTTCCGGCTCTCTGACTACCCCCTTCTTGCCAACCTTCTCTTTGCCAGCTTCAAACTGCGGTTTAATCAGGCAAACCATTTCTCCGCCTTCACGCAGCAGATCGTAAGCCGGCTTCAACACCTTTGTTAAGGAAATAAAGGATACATCAACCGATGCAAAATCCAAAATATCATCAATATCATTCGGTGTCACATAGCGAATATTGGTTTTTTCCATACATACTACCCGCTCGTCTTGCCGTAATTTCCAGGCAAACTGGCCATAGCCCACGTCCACCGAGTAGACCTTTGCTGCGCCATTTTGCAACATACAATCTGTAAACCCACCGGTGGACGCACCAATATCCATACAAATGGCATCCGTTAAGTCAATTGGAAATTCCTTCATGGCCTTTTCCAATTTCAAGCCGCCGCGGCTTACATAGCGCAACGTATTTCCATGAATTTCAATAGAAACATCCGGAGAAAAACTAGCACCTGCCTTATCCTCCCTCTGCCCATCAACAAACACATCTCCGGCCATAATCAAAGCTTTCGCTTTTTCTCTTGACGGAGCTAAATTTCGATTTAC
>SVEW01000072.1 GCA_015057205.1 Lachnospiraceae bacterium
CTTAAAATCATGATTACGAAAGATAAACCAAAAAGAATAAGTGTAACTTTCTGAGAACCTGTTAATTCAACAGCATCACCAGATTTTCCACTTAAATATTCTGCTTCAGAAGCAGCTTTCTCTGCAGCGGAAAGAATGGTTCTTCCTTCATTCTTAACTTTTTTCGCATATCTCATAACAAAGAAGATTGCAATAAGTAAAGAAGAAATCCAAAGAACTGCACCAAGACCAATAACAACAGACTGGTTAACTTTTACACCAACACCTTTTAATGCATCTGCTGCAGCACCAACTGCAAATGGGTTAACCGTGGAACCTAAACATCCAACGCCCGCACCAAGTAAGATTGTTGCACATCCTACCATTGCATCAAATCCAGCTACCATCATGGTTCCTACAATTAATACATAGAAAGCCATGGTCTCTTCACACATACCATAGGATGTTCCACCTAAGGAGAAGATTAACATCAACACTGGAATTAACATTAATTCATTTCCATTCATTTTCTTAACAACTGCTGCAATACCTGCATCCAATGCTCCGGTATCTGCTACAACTCCTAAGAATCCACCGATACAAAGAACGAATACACAAACATCAATAGCGTTTACAAATCCTTTCGGCGCAGCCATAATAAACTGTGCCATGCTTGCACTCTTTACACTTGGAATCAAGTGCGTAATAACCGCTAAGATAGCAATGATGATAAACAAAATGCTAAAAGCGGAAGGCATTTTAAAACCTTTCTTTTCCATTGTTTTCTCCTCTTTTCTTTTATTTTTATAACCTTTTTTTACATAAAAATACCTTTCTAATTTTAAGTTTCCCGTTTCCACCATCACAGTAGAAACGGGAACTACTTCATTTATTCGTTTTTTAGAAAAGCTATTCTTATCAGGTTATATAGCACCTATTATTTTGCTACGATCTTAGTTCCAGTCTCGCCGCTCATAGCAAGTCCGGCTTTCTCTAAAGATGTGATGAGTGCTGCTCTTCCATCAGAAGACTTAACAAAATTCATGCAAGCCTCTACCTTCGGAAGCATACTTCCTGGAGCAAAATGTCCTTCAGAAATATACTGTTCGCATTCATCTAACGTAATCTGAGCAAGTTCTTTCTGATCTGGCTTATTAAAGTTGATGCACACGCGGTCAACAGCAGTCAGAATAACGAGCATATCAGCATTAATATCTTCTGCTAATCTTGCACACGCCTTATCCTTATCGATAACAGCTGCAGTTCCCTGTAAACCATTTGGTGTCTCAATAACAGGAATACCACCACCACCAACAGTGATTACAACAACATCATCGTCGATTAATTTGTTAACAACACCTAATTCAACGATACGTTTTGGCTGTGGAGAAGGTACAACTCTTCTGTATCCTCTACCAGCATCCTCTACAAAGGTATAACCTTTTTCAGCTGCAATCTTATCAGCTTCTTCTTTTGTCATGAAGGAACCGATTGGTTTGGTAGGATTCTCAAAAGCCTTATCAGCCGGGTCTACTACTACCTGTGTTACAAGGCAAGCTACTTCTTTCTTAATTCCGCGGGAAGCTAATTCCTGCTGAACTGCCTGCTGTAAGTGGTATCCAATGTAACCCTGGGACATTGCACCACACTCAGGGAATGGCATATATGGTGTTTTTCCACCATGTGTAGCAGAAAACTCCATACCGTTATTGATCATTCCGACCTGTGGGCCATTACCATGACCGATAACTACCTTGTGACCCTGGGAAATAAGGTCAACAACTGTCTTGGCAGTATGTTTCACTAATTCTAATTGCTCTTCTGCATTATTTCCCAAGGCATTTCCGCCTAATGCAAGCACAATTTTCTTGCTTTCCATGTTCTATATCTCCTTTAAAGCTTATATTAGCAAAGTGTAGCGTATACTACAGCCTTGATGGTATGCATTCTGTTCTCAGCCTCATCAAATACTACAGACTGTTTGGACTCGAATACTTCATCAGTAACTTCCATTTCGTTAACGCCAAATTTCTTAGCGATATCAGCACCAATTGTAGTCTTGGTGTCATGGAAAGATGGCAAGCAATGCATAAAGATTGCTTCAGGTTTAGCATTAGCCATAAGCTCTTTGTTAACCTGATATGGTTTTAATAATTTAATTCTTTCTTCCCATACTTCATCCGGCTCTCCCATGGATACCCAGATATCAGTATAGATAACATCTGCTCCAGTAGTTCCTTCTTTAACATCTTCTGTTAAACGAACTTCGCAGTTGTTCTCAGCTGCAATCTTCTTGCACTCATCGATTAACCACTGTTCTGGCCATAAATCCTTAGGTGCACATGCTGTAAAGTTAAGACCCATCTTAGCACAAGCAACCATCAAAGAGTTACCCATGTTGTTTCTAGCATCACCCATGTAAGTGAAGTTAACACCCTTTAAGTGTCCTAATTTCTCTTCGATTGTTAACAAGTCTGCTAACATCTGAGTTGGGTGGAACTGGTCAGTTAAACCATTCCATACCGGTACTCCAGCGTAGTCAGATAATTCCTGAACTAACTCCTGGCTGAATCCACGGTATTCAATACCATCATACATTCTTCCAAGTACACGAGCGGTATCAGCGATGCTCTCTTTTTTACCCATCTGGGAGCTTCCCGGATCAAGGTAAGTAACACCCATACCTAAGTCTAAACCAGCAACTTCGAAGGAACATCTTGTTCTTGTAGAAGTCTTTTCGAACAATAATACGATGTTCTTTCCTTCAAGGTATCTATGAGGAGTATGAGTTCTCTTTAAATCCTTGAAGTTTTTAGATAAATCTAATAAATAACGGATTTCTTCGGATGTGAAATCTAATAATTTTAAATAGCTTCTTCCTCTTAAATTAACGCCCATTGTTAATTCTCCTTTTCTATTTTAATTCAGAATGAAATCATTGATTAATTAGTCCTCACGTACAAGAGGCATACTCATACAACGTGGGCCCCCTCTTCCTCTAGAGAGTTCGGCACTTGGGATTTCAAGAACCTTGATTCCTTTCTTTCTTAATAAATCATTGGTTACTGTATTTCTCTGGTAAACAACTACAACACCAGGAGCGATACATAAGGTGTTAGAACCATCGTTCCACTGCTCACGCTCAGCAGCGATTCTGTCTTCTCCACCGCACTTGATTAATTCAACTTTTTCTACTCCTAAAGCTTTTGCAAGTACGCTTTCAAGATCAGATTCAACCTTAACAACCTTTAATTCTTCCTTACCCTGGCCTGGAGTAATTTCGTATACAGTCAAAGGTCCAAGGATACCTGGATGGATGGTGAATTTATCAACATCAATCTGGGTAAATACGGTATCAAGATGCATAAATGCACGAGATTCCGGAATATCGAATGCAAGAATAGTTCTGATAGAAGCATCTGCATCATTAAAAATCTTTCTTGCTAACATTTCGATTGCATCAGCCTGAGTTCTCTGGGAAATACCAATAGCTAATACCTTATCGTTCAAGTTAAGAACGTCTCCACCTTCAATATGGAATGGGTTATAGCGATCATAGTAAAGCGGAACTTGTCCTATGTAATCTGGATGATATTTGAAAATATATTCTCCATAAATTGTTTCTCTGCATCTTGTTACAGAATACATTTTATGAAGAGTTACACCATTACCAACACATGCAAATGGGTCTCTTGTAAAGTACGCATTTGGCATTGGATCGATTAACAACTGAGAAGAATCACTCATTAAATCAACTAAAGATTCATCTTTGTTGAATCTAATTTCGTTTAATACGATTCCTTCGAAGGTTTTGTCAACTAAAGCCTTGTTATCTCCTTTGTATTTTTCGATCATGAAATCATAAATCTTCTTCTGCCACATTTCAGTCTCGATACCAGCTTCCTTAATCCACTGTTTCAAGAACTGATCACGAATTTCATCGCTAAGGTCAAGTACCTCTGCTGTTAACTGCTCAAGGTATACAACCTCTACTCCGTTATCACGAAGTGTCTGGGCAAATGCATCATGCTCCTGCTGAGCTACTTCCAAAAATGGAATATCATCAAACAGTAATCTTTCCAAGGTATCAGGAGTTAAGTTCTCTAACTCTTTACCTGGACGATGCAAAAGCACTTTCTTTAATGGCTTAATTTCACTTTTGACATTAATTGCTGCCATGACTTTGCGTCCTCCTTTTTTCTAATGTTTCATTTTTTATCTGCATAGTCACAAAACCATCATCCTCAAAAAGGACATGGTCATCATGCGTCAGATTTCGGTCACATCCATTATGTTACACACTTTTGCGCTTTCTTGCTTGAATTTTCAAAAAAACAGATTTGTATAATCCGCGCAATACTTCTTTTTCTTTTTTATGAACTTTTCACAAATATCATTCTGTAAAACTGTATATTTGTACTTATATACATCATATTTGTTTGTTTTGTTCCGAATATACATACATTATATGCACGAATGAATATTCAGCATAATCCATATATATTCAATTATAATCTTATATTCTACGCAACATATTGTATTTTATTACATCCAAAAACATTTTTGAATTTTTTCACATAATATTTATACATTAAACACATATCAGTTGAACCATACAAGAATTATACACCCATTTGTCCTTTATCACAACTTGAACGCCTGTAAATTCAGCATAACAATTTATTCACGATTTGTATTTTACGATTTGTGTATTTCGAATATTGTATATTATATAGTATATCAATGAAAAAAGACGGTTTCTAGTATGTATAGAACCCGTCTTTGTGTATTTTTTGTATTCTTTTGGTTATTTTATGCCCTTTCAATAGTATTATGGGCGCATTTCTATATCCATCATCATTTGAACTCTTGTTTCGTGACGGCCTCCCTGGAATTCCGCATCCAACCAGGCCTTGCAAATCGCTTTCGCTGTCTCAATACCAACGATTCGTTCTCCAAACGCTATAATATTGGCATTATTATGCTCTTTTGTTAAACGAGCTGTTACCGGTTCTGAGCATACCGCCGCACGAACGCCATGCACTTTATTAGCTGACATAGAAATCCCTACTCCGGTGCCACATATCAGGACACCGCCGTCTACTTCACCATTAGCTACGGCTCTTCCAACTTTCTCACCAAATTCCGGATAATGCACGCTATCCGTAGAATGACAGCCATAATCAACTACCTCATGTCCGAGACTTTCTAAATACTCTTTAATCTGCAGTTTCATATTATATGCTGCATGATCATTTCCAATTCCTAATTTCATCTTTGCCCTGTCCTTTACATAAAATATGGCGGCCATCACTGACCGCCATTTCATTTTATCACGTATCTTGCCGTGAAGCAATCCTACAGATCGTAATATTTTACAAACTCTGCCGGATGTGGAGTGTTGTTAATCTCACGTGCCTCTTTACGTTTCATATCATCCCAGATTTCAAGAAGTTTCTCTGGGAATACACCACCTGCAGTAAGGTAATCATGATCCTCTTTCAAAGCATCCAAAGCTTCTTCCAAGGTTGTTGGAAGGCTTTCTATCTTACTTTTCTCTTCATCGGATAAATCAAACAGATTAAAGTCGTATGGTCCCCAACCATTCTTTTCCGGATCAATCTTATTCTTAATACCATCAATACCTGCCATCAAAATTGCTGCATACATATAGTAAGGATTTGCAGTTGCATCTCCATTACGAAGTTCAAAACGTTTATGCTCCGGATCCTTTGCATATGCAGGTATACGCACTACACTACTACGGTTTGCTGTTGCATAACCAATTGTTACCGGTGCCTCAAATCCCGGAATCAATCTCTTATAAGAGTTTGTAGACGGGTTAGAGAATGCACAAATAGAGCGTGCATGCTTTAATAAACCACCAATGAAATACAATGCCGTATCGCTCAATAAGGAATATCCATCTTTATCATAGAACAATGGTTTTCCGTCTTTTTTAAGGAGCATATGAACATGCATTCCACTTCCAGCTTCACCTGCGATTGGTTTTGGAAGTAAGGTTGCTGTTCTGCCATCTTCAATTGCAGCATTCTTAATGATGTACTTCGTAATCATTGTGTTATCAGCCATAGCAAGCATATCAGCTAATTCTACTTCGATTTCCACCTGACCTGGTCCACCAACTTCATGATGCTGATATTTTACGTCAATGCCCCAATCCTGCATTAACATACACATCTTAGAACGCAAATTATACGTAATATCCTGCGGTAAATCCAAGTGATATCCGCCCTGTTTAGGTGTACGATATGCTAAGTTCTGCTCATCATCAATTCCGCTGTTCCATTCAGCAGATTCATCTGTATCAATGCTAAAACCTACACGATTGCTCTTGCACTCAAAACTTGCGTGATCAAAAATATAAAACTCAAATTCCGGCGCAATCAGCATCTCATCAGCAATTCCTTCATTTTTCATATAATCAATCGCTGCCTTGGCAACGTTTCTTGGATACTGATCAAATGGTCTATTGTTTGGCTGATCAATAATACATACATCGCCCATCATCGTTACAGTTGGAATTTCCATAAACGGATCCATATTCGCGGTAGCGATATTTGGAATAAATACCATGTCAGAGCTTTCCACCGGTGCAAATCCATAGCTAGATCCATCAAACCCGATTCCATATTTCATGGTATCTTCGTTAAAACGCTCCACCGGAATAGATAAATGTCTCCATCTTCCGTTCAAATCAATCATTTTAAAATCAATCATCTTCGCATTGTTCTCTTTACAATACGCCAATACATCCTGTACTGTTTTCATGTCCCCAAATTTCCTTCCTAAAATAAAAATAGTCCAGGTGGTTAACCCACCTAGACTATTGTAACCTATTTAAGACAAAATTTTTTGCCAAAAATTTATTGAGTTTTTGTACTAATTCACGTACAATTATTTTCAAAGCGTTCCTTTAAAAATTTTTAAAGAATTAGAACATCTTTGCTGCAGCCTCTGCACCTTTGGCAAGTGCTTCTTTGTTGATAGGAATAAATTTCTCTTTTGCCGCACCAAATACTTTCTTAAATGCCTCTAATAACATATCCTGGTCAACCAAATGTGCCTGATCATTAACAGCTCCAAGCATAACCATGTTTGCAAGCTGAATCTTTCCAAGTTCTGTGGCAATGGTATTTACCGGAATACGATAGTATGTAATGTCTGTTCTTGGATTTGCATCATCAATCAAATCAGAGTTGATAAACACCTTTCCACCCGGCATCACTTTTCCGATAAATTTGTTGTACGCAGCACCATTCATGAATACGCCAACGCTTGCATCGTTGTTGATAAGCGGAGAACCGATTCTTTCATCAGAGATGGTTACAGAACAGTTTGCCTCTCCACCACGCATTTCAGGACCATAAGAAGGACACCATGTAACTTCTTTTTCTTCAAGCATTGCTGCATAAGCCAAAAGCTGACCCATACTCATAACACCCTGCCCACCGAATCCGGCGCAGAAAATACGATCAATCTTGCTCATTACTGTCCCTCCTTTGTTGTATCTTTCTTGACTCCTAATGGATAGTAAGGAATCATTTCATCTTTTACAAACTTCAAAGCATCTACTGGTGTTTTACCCCAGTTAGTAGGACATGCACAAAGTACTTCCACGAAGGAGAAACCAAGTCCTGCCTCCTGTACTTCCAATGCTTTCTTGATTGCCGCTTTTGCTTTGATAACATCAGCAGGGCTATCGACAGCAACACGCTCAACGTATTTTGCACCATCTAATGTTGCAATTAACTCAGCTACACGAATAGGATAACCATTTAAGCTAACCTCACGACCAAGCTGTGCAGTTGTTGCTTTCATTCCCGGAAGTGTGGTTGGTGCCATCTGTCCTCCGGTCATACCATAGATACCATTGTTAATGAAAATGGTAGTAATTTTCTCGCCTCTTGCAGCTGCATGCACAATTTCGCACATACCGATAGAAGCCAAATCTCCATCACCCTGATAAGTGATAACGGTCTTATCCGGATGAACACGTTTAATACCGGTAGCTGTTGCCGGAGCTCTTCCGTGTGCAGCCTGAATTCCATCAAACTCAAAATAGTCAAGTGCAAGCACCGCACAACCTACTGGTGAAATACAGATGGTGTCTTCCAATTTACCCATCTCTTCAACGCTCTCTGCTAATAATCTATGCACAATACCATGAGAGCAACCTGGACAATAATGTGTCTTAACGTCTGTTAATCCTTTGGAACGTTCAAATACTACTGACATTATTTCGCACCTCCCATGATTTTCTTTGCGAAGTCGCATACTTCGTCAACGGTGATTAACACACCACCGGTATGTCCGAAGAATTCAACCTTCTCTTTATCTCCACATCCTAATACAACATCATCAACCATCTGGCCCATGTTAAGTTCGATGTCCATGAATTTCTTAATCTGTGGTCTGTCAAATGCTTCATATGGGAATGGCCATAATGTCTGTGGTCTTACAAGACCTACCTTATAGCCTTCTTCTCTTAAACGATCAACTGCTGTACGTACAACTCGAGAAGCAGTTCCGTAAGATGCGAATGCAAATTCTGCATCCTCCATCTTATAATCTTCATGACGTTTCTCGTTCTTTTCAATAACTTCATATTTCTTAAATAAATCAAAGTTATCTTTTTCAAGATCTGGAGCCTGTAATTTCAGGTTGTAAACACGATGTGTCTTGCCACCGTTACGTCCTGTTAAAGCCCAATCTTTTGCCGGAATTGGTCTCTCCTTTGGTTTACGAAGTTCAACCGGCTCCATCATCTGACCAATCAAACCGTCTGCCAATACGATACAAAGAATTCCATACTGATCAGCAATATCAAATGCTTCCTGTACCATATCTACTAATTCCTGTACATTACCAGGTGCAAGAACGACGTTACGATAGTCACCGTTACTTCCACCTTTAACACACATGTTATAGTCAGCCTGGGATGGCTGGATTCCTCCAAGTCCTGGGCCTCCTCTCATCATGTTAACAATAACTGCAGGCACTTCTGCCTTGCTGATGTAACCAATACCTTCCTGCATTAATGCAATACCCGGAGAAGATGATGATGTCATCGCTCTTGCTCCTGCTGCTGCTGCACCATACAGCATATTAATTGATGCTACTTCACTTTCGCCCTGTACAAAGGCTCCGCCAATTTTCGGTAATTCCTTGGAAAAATATTCCGGAATCTCGTTCTGTGGTGTTATCGGATAGCCGAAGAAATATTTACAACCAGCTTCGATAGCGGCACGAACGACTGCTTCATTACCTTTTAATAAAACTTTCGCCATTTTACTACCTCCTAGTCCTTCTTCTCGATTCTGATTGCCACATCCGGGCACATCCTTACACAACTCTGGCATCCTACACATTCATCCTGCGCAACTACGCTAGCCGGAAAATAACCGGCTGCATTTGGCTTATCTTTATTAATTGCCAATACGCCCTTTGGACAAACGGAAACACACAATTCGCAGCCTTTACAGCGCTCCTCACGAATGGATAAAGTAAAACTTCCCATATCCTTCCTCCTTACATCCATATTTTTCGCATATTGTAGTGCATTGGAAAAATCTCTCCCTGCACCCGCTTGCGCAAAGTATCTACATCTGACACTTCCTCAAGCATACATGTGGTATACCTAATTGGTATACCCGTTCTATCACTAACCTGACGAAGATATTCGTCTCCGGCTATGATATCCTCCATTTTCGTCTCATGAATCAAATTTGAATTATTCACGAAACCAGTCACTTTACATCCGGACATACGTTCCAAAAGCTCGATTTGATGTATAATCTCCTCCACCGAGCCCGTTTCCGGACGATAAATATTTACCACCATAAAGAAGTCGACTTCCGACCTATCCAACGTATCACCAAAACGTCCCAAGACCTTGGCACCTACTTCGCTTCCTCCCAAATCCATGATATAATCATAGCGTTTATCCAAGAATGGCACCGCTATTTTGCTGGAAAGAGCCGGCATGTCACAATTGTCCTCCACTACAGAAGAAGAAATCACTTCAATTCCTGCCTCTTCTAATTCCTTAGTCTTCTCCCTGGATCGAAAATATACGTTTACGATGTCCAAATCGGCTATTGCCGGTTTTTCAGCACATTTTGCCAACTGAAATGCATAGTTCACCGCAAACTCTGTTTTACCACTACCATAATATCCGGTAATAATCCGGATTCTTCTATCCTCTTTTACCATACATTAAAGGTAAAACACTTTCCGTTTCTTGTCAATATGCACAAAATAATTCTTTGTTTTTTAATTTGAACAACGCTAATTTTACAAAAATTCTTTACAAACTGTGAATTTTGTTGTATCATTGTTTTAGTCGTGTAACCTCAGTCAGGAGGTTAATCATGAAAAATCAAATTAAGGGTATCCCTTATGTTACTGCAATTCTATTAATCTGCAGTATCTTATTATTCCATCCATCGTTTACATTTTTTGCAAATGCTAATGAATTGGATTATGTATATGTAAAAGAACATTCACTTTCTATGCAAATTGGCGACACCCGCTGCCTACATGGATTTACTCTTTCAGGAAAAGCACCTAAATTCAAAAGCAGCAAGCCAAGCGTTGCCTCTGTGAATGCAGATGGTGTTATAACCGCAAAAAAAGCCGGCACCGTTCGAATTACTGCAAAAGTTTCCGGACATGCGGACTATTGCACCGTAATCGTTGCGCCGACTACTATTACATTAAATAAAACCAGTATGACACTCTATCGCGATCGATACGTTTTTCTTCGCGCTACTACCTCAACCGGACATAAGCCAACATTTCGTTCTTCCCGTAGCACAGTTGCCTCGGTGGACGAAAATGGTTTAATTCATACAAAGAAAAATGGTACAGCCGTCATTCGTGTCAGCTGTGATAAAACAACAGTGCAATGTACTATAACTGTAATGAAACCGGAAATCGACCTTTCTAATTCTTCTCTCACCCTTCATGTTGGTGAGTCAAAACAGGTTACTGCAACTGTTTCCTCACGGAACCCGGTAGTCTGGTCGGTAAGTAACAACAACGTTATTTCTGTCGATGCCAATGGCACCGTCACTGCATTACACGTAGGAACTTCATATCTATATGCCAAAGAGGATGGCACTAAAGTTTCTTGCGTAATTCGTGTTGTATCCGATTAATGATATGGTAAATAATTAAAATAATAATTTATGAAATGAGGTTACACGACGTTTATGGATGCAAACGCCCTTCTTTCATATGTTTACG
>SVEW01000073.1 GCA_015057205.1 Lachnospiraceae bacterium
TTACCATCTTTCGAACGTCTTTTATTCTTCCAAAAGCAGCGGTAATAACCGGTGTTCCCACAACCACCACAAATCCGTTAACACTGGTCATCATACCAAACCAGGTAGCGCCATCTGCACCATATAAGTGTTCCATGTTAAGGGGAAGCAAATAGTTAAACTGGGAATACACCAGTCCTGCAAGCCCTGTGGCAATAAAATACAGGAAAAATGTTTTTCGTTCCTTTAACACATCCCAAAGTCTGGCTCCCTCCTGCTTTTCTTCATATTTGCTGATATTCTTTTTCTCCACCTGCAGACGCTTTACAAAGAAGAAAATTAGTATGGTTGAAGAAAATGTTGCAATGGACGTTATGAAAAATGCAACATTTAAATAATGCTTTAACAACAGTCCTCCCAAGGTCGGTGCCAGAACCAGTCCCAGATTTCCTCCTAAATACTGGAGGCTATAGGCATGTTCCCGGCTATCCCCATCGCTTAAGTCTGCCACAATGGCATCATAAGACGGGCCTTCGATTGTGGCAAACACACCCGCCACATAAAACAGAACCACACTGACAATTGAAAGTGGAATAATTCCGCAAATAAAGAAACAGATAACCGTTACCATATCGCAACAAATGATAACCCACTTTCTATTTAAAGAATCCGCCACTTTTCCACCAAGTAATACCATTGGCAACTGTACAATCCCCATGACCATGGAAATCGTAGCAATCATAGTGGCTGAATAACCTAATTTGTTTTTTAATATTAGCGTCATAATCGGCCAAATCAGCGATCCCATGCTGGTCACGATACGACCGAAGAACAAAATATAAATCTCCTTGCTCAAATTTTTGTATTGCTGTAAAAATCTCATGTATTGCTCCTTTTGTTTCTCTTTCCTTCCCCTTGCGCTTTGGGGGCGCTGCTTTTCAATTTCCTACCATTCAACTATTATTTGCGATTTGGAACGTAACCGAAAAAAGCCGGATTTCAAAATTACGTACTTTTTGCCCCTTTTTGCCTTATACGGACGTAACATCTTATGATTGGATTGCTAAATAGCAGATTTTTTTACCACTTGCATTTGCGTTTCGTGGTGTTTAAATGCATTTGCACTGATTTTGCAACCTTCCAACACACGCAAATTCGCACTTTGGTATGTAATGCTCGTAATCCGGCTTTTTTTTCTTACGTTCCAAAACCTCATACACATGCTTATGGACGGTAATTTTAAAATCCAACACTTTTTACTTACATACCATAAATCACTTTTCATAGTATTGCACGTAATTAATCTCCTGTTTCCGGAATAACATCATCATTGAGTATTATCGCATTCTCTCTTGTCACATCAACTTCCATCCACTCCCCATTCACACGCACCTCATTCCAGACATGTCCTCCACCATAACGGTATCCAGTAACTACCTGTGCTTCTATACCAAGCATACTACACAGTTGTTGCACCAATTTCGCATTTCCTTCACACACACTCTTTTTATAAAAGATTGGTCCGATTAAATTATGATTTTCTATTTTGACATCTTCTCTATCATCGTCATCATATTCCAAGTTATCCGATATTTTTTCAACGATTGCCTTCACTTTCTGCTCTGTAGGTAGTTCCGCCAATCCTTCTGCCATATCCTCAAGTGCATTGATCACACGTGTATACGTTTCCACGTCGTAGATATCATTCGTAACCTTTTGAATCTTTTCCAGCTCCAGTTGTATTGGTTCTGCCTCCGGATACATCCGCTTTAATTCTTCTACCAAATGCTGTTCTTGCTTATCATAGTATGCTATCTGTCCTACCATAACAGCCTCTATGGAATACCGTTCTTGTAACTCCCTAAACTGTTTTATCGAGAGCTCCGCAACTGTATTGATTCGCAAAACAACCTTTTCATCCGCCAGATTCATTTCTTCAAGGGCTTGTTTCGTCACAAGGATATGTGCTCGTCTGTTAATCTGACGATATTTCTCATGGTCTTGCAAATTACAAATGCGCACATAACAGTCATTGCTAAATTCCTTCCACAATCCCTGCTTCATTTTGGCATAGCTTTTCACATCAGAAAAATACACCAAAAAACTTGAGCCTGTTATCTTACGGATATCCAAAAAATCCTTTTTCAATTGCCTCTGGGCTAACCACCCTTTCGGCATATTTATCTGATAATGGATAAATGTGATGTCATACAGAAATGGATATTTCCCATAATATCGCCGCAACACATGGCTTCTAAGCCTTAAATTCGCGTTCCCTTTCATTTTTTTCTCCTGTTCTCATAATCACAATCCTCTCTGGTTTCCAAATTTCGTTTTACATCCTCAATCTCATAGCAAATAATATTGTCAAATGTATCCTTTTTTAAAATTTCTCTAACGAATCGCGTCCCCAGATAATATCCCACATCTGGCTGTCCTTCAAAACTCACCCAGTCACCGAAATACCGCTGATTCTCGCTCGTCATTGTATTCCTATCGTTTGCAAAAGCCTCTGCAATTTCACAAACATGGTCATCGCACCAGTTTTTCCAACCGTCCTTGTCCTGATGAAAATAGTTTGCATCTCCCACCAGTTCCTGCTCAAATACCATGGCAATTCCTTCCGTAAAAAGCTGCCATAGCCACTTATCTGCTCCCTGCAGTTCATCCCTGGTAAGAACTCCAAACTGTGACTGATACACATGCCCCAACTCATGTAGCACAAGACCGTTCATATGATCAAGGTCACCCCAGCCAAGCTCCATAATTTTCTCAATTCCCATCAACACAGACCGTCGCCCGTCAATATCCGTAACCCAACCAGCTCCGTTACAGAGCCCCAGATACAAAATGATATCTGCATCCGGCACCCGTCCGAAACACTTTCGAATTTTTTCCTCTGCATCCGCGGTTATTTTTTGAAAAGATTCTGCCACTTTTGCCATACCAGCCTCATCCTCCGGCACTGCATTTAACACCGGCAAAAAATAGTTTTCCCAGGTATACCCTGCTGCCACAACCTCTTCCATATCCGCAAGGCAAAGTTTCTTCGCCCCCGGTGGAAGCATATCCATATAGGTTTTCCATTTTTCTAAGTCAAACCTACCGCCATCATAGGCTGCAAAGATTTCGCTGCTTGTATCTATGATTCGAAACATATATATTCCTCCCTTGCTACCCTCTATTTAGTTAATTGCGAAACTCTTATGCCACGAACGTGGCATGTTGAATTTGCATAAAAATCGTTCTCGCAAGTTAACTTGCAGAGACGATTTATTATGCAAATTTCTCATGCGGCATTCGCCGCAGAGCAGTTTCGCAAATACCTATACCCTCTATTGTTATCTTACAACCTCATATTTTAACCGAATATAGGAATCCTCTAACACAACACATTCTTTGAGTTTTAATACTCCCAGTTCCGATAACGCATTTAGGGACGTTATGGATTTCCCATCAATCAGTGTTGCCGTCTCTTTGCCACCTACCAATACCGGTGCAACAACCACATCCACGAAATCAAACAACTTCTCTTTCAGTAACCATCCGTTAACGGTTCCACCGGATTGGATGGTTAATCGTTCGCATCCGTAATCATTCTTTAATCTTTTAAAAGCCTCTTTCAGGCAAAAGCTTTCCTGATAAATGATATGCAAATTCTCTTCCCTTACTTGAAATGCAGGATGCTTTGGATTCGAAGTTATGATAACCGCCTGCTTCGCCAACGCACAAAAGTATCTTACCCCATGTTCTGTGAGATGATTATTATCAAGCAAAACAAATGAGACAGGTGTTTTTGACGGCATATCTTTTTCATTGACCCCCATTTTTGCCTGCACGCGCCCGGTATTAAAAGACCACAAATCCGTTGTCTGCTCAATTTCATAATACTGGTGCAATCCTTCTTTCACGCCGCCTATTTTGGGTAAATCCTGATCATAATCCAACGCATCCGTTGAACCGGTACTAATCTTACCGTCCACGGACATTAACATAAACAAGGTTGTGATGGGTCTATCCTCTTTTTCCTTATATACTAGCTCGAATTCTTCACAAAGTAGCTCAAGATTCTCATCAAATGGTTTTCCGATTTCCTTTAATTCCTCCTCGAAGAATGCCACATGTACTTTTTTCCAGTACTCATAGGACCTGTCACCTTCCCCTTCCTTATAGGCATGCTCCGCGGTTACGTCTTTAAATAGTGTACGATATACCTTTGTTGTTTTGGTGATGCAAACGGCATTCTCGTCTTCATCCAGAATGATGTTGTATTCGCCCACCTTCGGTATTTCTTCACCCTCTAACTCATACCACAAATATGCGGAACAAGTCGCCGTCTTAATGCCATCCTTCACAAGCTGTGCTAACCCATTCGGATCGCCGCCAAAACTCCATGCATCATACTCTCCGGTTAAACCGGATAACTCCCACATTTTTTCTGCTGTCATAATTTATTCCCTCCAAGTTCTATAACGCTCTTTTCCCCACCAGTTCGGCATAAGTTCTTTCAGCGTTACCGTTTCCCGGCTCTCAAAATCTACCAGGCTTTCCATGTTCTCAGCTTCCAACGCGCATAGATAAAAGGCGTCACCTCAACGAATAGTTGTCGAAAATGAAATTTCTACACGCAAAAAAGCAGAAAATCAAATTTGCACGTAATGCATTTGTGTGCTTTTCAAAAAATGTACACGCATAATTATAAATCTACAAATATGCACGTAACCATCCTTTCTGCTTTTCATTCTTTTTACCCCCGCAATCAGTGTTCTTTAAATACAGCCGTAATCCTCCACCTTTGTACAGCTACCTGAGTACATGCGTTTTTTCTTTTTTTCAAATTTACACGTAAGAAATTTCGATTTCATAAATATTGCTTACATGCAAAATAGTAAAATTTTCATAATGCACGTAACATTTTTCCATATCACAAATTTTCCCTACGTGCATTTTTCCGTTTCGTGAATTCGACACGTAAAATATGTTATATGTATCCTAGTCACATGCGTATCGCATGGTATACGCTCTTTCATCAACGTGACCATTCAAAACGCATACCGCTGGATCTTTAAAAATTTCAAAGCCACATGCCAAATGCAACTTTAAAGATGCCTCATTTTTCTTATTCACGGTATCCGTTATTTCAAAGCTGCCATCTTCTTTCAGCTTTCCAAAAAGGAGATTCATCATTTTCTTTGCATAACCTTTTCTTCGATACTCAGGTGCCGTTTCCAGGGCTTCCGCATAAAACGTATTCTTCTTTCCTTCAACAGGGAATAACCGGATTGCTGAAATCCAGTTTCCCTCTTCTTCTAAAACATAGTAAATATTTCCTTCTTTACTAAAAAAATCCGTTTTTAAATAATCATGGAATTTCTGTTCAACCTTTCGCAATCCTGCCAGGCGATCCGTCTCATCTGGAAAAAAATAAGAGATGTTCTCCTCATTTCCTTCTCTGTAAATTTCCATCAGCTTTTGAAGATTCATTGATTCCAGTGTCACAAACTTTAAAATTTCCATATCTTTCCCTTCCTTTCAAATCCGATACATCATATCGCCCCTGTTCCAGATGCACATAATCCCGAAAAGTGGAGCATTCTCACCTTGCCATATCCACCCCTGATAGGTTGTATCATATCCGGAATATCCTTCTGTTACTATTTCGAACTCTGCCTCCGGATACCGCTTCTTAAATTCCTCAAACGACAGGGATTCTCCGGAAAAAGATTTTTCTCCTTCATATCCATAAGGGGTATGAAACACCAGGATTTTGCACTCTTCTAAGTCCGTTTTTGTAAATTCAATTACTCCCGGGAACCACTTTTCTTCCCCATCAGAATACTGAAAAATACGATCCATCTTCAATATCAAGTTGTCATTCTCCATCTCAATCTTCACGATTCTGCTATCGTGTAAGCTGAATGGAAGATCACTTTTTCTGTTTTTCATATAATCCATAATCTCTTCCTCCTTACCTCTGTAAAAACTCGTCCATAAGTCCACCTATATCCCAACAACTCTCTTTTTTACCTACCATTCGATTATAACTAGTAATTTGGAACGTAACCAAAAAGAGTCGGATTTCAAAATTACGTTCATTTCGTTAGATTTCACTTTACCCGCACGTAACGATTTATAATTGGAATGCGAAATTTTCCATTTTTTCTCCGCTCGTCGTCCACGCAAGTGGTGGTCAGTTTCTATTCTGACGCTTTCTCTACACTCCAAAATGCATGAAATCCGACTTTGGTATGTATGAATGGCTATCCGGTTGTTTTTTCTTACGTGCCATATTCCCAAATACATTCTCATGGAAGGTAATTTTAAAAACCAACACTTTTGGGTTACGAACCATATAATCATTTTTGCAATATAGCATGTAATTAAACTTCCAAAATAGCTCCCAGCAGTTCCAGATACTTTCCAGACTCGGTCGTAAATTTATCTACGTCCTTTTCTTCATACTGAAACTTATGAAGAAGCTTTCTGCTGCCCACATTTCTAACATCTGCTTCGTAAAAGAATTTCTTCTTGCCATACTTACCGTTCACATAATCAACAACAGCCCGCAGTGCCTCATAGGCATATCCTTTTCCTTGCTGTTGCTTGACAATCCAAATTCCCAGCTCCGGCATCTCATCCTGAAGGCCGTGTACCTCCACGCTGCCAACAAACTCCTCTTCCGAATCCAGAATCACATAAAACAGCATTTCACTCTTTTCCATATCTTCCCTAAATCCCTGCAAAAAAACCTTTGCTTCCTCCAACGATTTAAATGGTTCCGGATACTGATATTTGGTAATATCCGCATCAAAACCACGATAATACGCTTCTGTATAGGTATTTTCAAAGGGTAATACTTTTAATCGCTTTGTCTTAATCATACCTTTTCTCCTTATAAAGATGTTTCACATAACAACACTGCCTCTTCTCCGGCGGGCACTTCCTGTTTAATCTTTCCATCCGAAAAAAAAGCCGCGCCACCTCTGGCGATTTCATCACCATTCCGCTCCAGGCATACGGAGTTAACATATAGCACTTTTCGTCCAAAACCCTCCGCCTGCTCGGCATATTCCTGCTTGATGGTTTCGTTCCACTCCTGATAGTTAAAATCTGTATAAACCGGCCACAGAACCACATCCGCCTGTAAACGTTTCATCTGCTTCACATTCTCATCATGCCATAAATCGCCGCACAGACCCACCGCAAATTTCTCTCCTAAATAAGAAAAGTCATGAAATCCGTCGCCCTCCCGGTAATGTTCATCCGCCTCCGGAATCTTCCATCCATCCGACACTCTGCGAAAACGGTCAAGGATGGTTCCATCTGCCCCGATGGTCACCTGACTGCTAAAAAGCACCTCCCCCTCTCTTTCTACAAAACCGAAGGAAATCGCAATCCGATTCGCTTTTGCCGCCTTGCAAAGCTCTGCTATTGTCGCATCCTCCATGGTAATACCAATCGTTTTATCCTGCTCATACGAAAAGCTTAGGCTATCAAACCCCTGCAAAAACGTTTCGCCAAAAACAATCATCTCCGCTCTGCCGCCATACTCCTGCATGAGTTCTGTCATACGGTTCCGGTTATAATCCATATCGCCGTTTTTAAAACCTACGGCTGCCAGTGCTACCCGCATAGTCTTCTCCTTTCAAATCCACGCATCATTTTAATCCAAATGCTTTTTCTGCTAATGTCCCCTATGTTTTTCCTTTTTCTTCTGCTGCTTTCTTTCAAACAGTTGCCGTTCTCTTTCCATTTTCTCTTCACGGCTTTTAATTTTTCGCTCCTGCTTATTCTGTTCGTATTGCAGTTTTAATGCCTGCTGTGATTTGGTCCCGATACCGGTTTCCAACACTTTCCTTTTTGCCTCCCGCATCCTTCTCTTTGGATTCATAATCGAACCTTTTTCCTCCGTTTTCACAGCTGGGCTAAACTGTAATCGGAAGTAGTTTTTCCGAATAAACTCTTGCACCTCATACGCTTTTGGCTCTGCGCCAAACGTCACTTTGCATGCAGACAATTCCCCGTTCTCGAAGCGTTCAAATACGCCTACCCAAAACGGTTCCTCAAAATATACGGTCAGCTTACACATTCCTTTGCTCATAACAATCCCTCCTATAGTTTCACTATTGTTTTCTGTGCAAAGAATGGACAACCCGGAGGGGCAGGTTACTTACCATAGATAAACTATGACGGCCGGGCTACCTACCGGCTCTAGCACACCATTTGGTACACATTGCGTTTTTATCCTTGCATCTTTTTCTAAAATTACTCGGTTCGATAGTAACAATATACACTGTTAAAACCGGCACGTTTCTCAAATCCAGCTTCCATAAGCGCTGCTATTTCCTGCTCATTTTCCACCTCTGCGAGATACATCAGATCATCCGCCTGATTTACTTCAGCGGCTTTTACAAGCAGGGCTTTTTCATATCCCAAACCTCTAAACTCCGGTTTCACGTATATCCCGTAGATTTCATTTTCCTCAAAGCAATTCGTCACATCCAGATAGCCCACTACCGTATCTTCCTTCATCGCCAAAAGAATGCGAAATCTCTCCGGCGTCTCAATCACTTTTTCCGCTGTCCAGAAAACATTTTGGGGATGAATCTCACAATACTGCGTTCTCCATTTTGGCGCATATTCCTGAATCATCGACGTATCCACATCGGAAACGTCGCGTATGTGAACCATCTTCTGCACCTCCGGTTCAAAGTCCGCCTGCTTTCTTTTGGCAACATTACGAATCGCCTGATTCTTCGGGCTAAAGACCAGATCCACCTGATATCCCGGAAACCTCTGCTCAATCAAGGTAAGCATATCTTCAAAAGCGCGTTCCTCTCTGGTAAATCCAATAATCAGTTCCACATTCTTATCCTCCGGAGAAATCATCCATCCAAACAACCCGTTCACTCTACCGTCGTCTTCCGAAACGAAGGCCATTTCCTGCTCACTTTGCAAAATGCCATACAGATTGTTGGGAGAATGGTTAAAATGCGGATCATAATACTCCTCATCCCCGGAAATCTCCTTTATAAACACTTCATATTCATCAAAAGAAAAAATCTCTTTAATCATTACGCAATCTCCTCAAACTGTGCCATGTACAACCGGTAATACTGTCCTTTCTTTGCAAGCAGCTCCCTAGGACTTCCGCTCTCCACAATGCCTCCACCATCGATTACAAAAATGCGGTCTGCATTCTGAATGGTGGAAAGCCGGTGTGCAATGACAAAACTGGTCCGGCCCTTTAAAAGCCCTTCAATTCCCCGTTGTACCAACAATTCATTTTTTGTATCAATACTTGACGTTGCTTCATCTAAAATAAGAATCTTCGGTTTACTGATCATGGTTCGCGCAAAAGCAATTAACTGCCTTTGTCCCACCGAAAGACCTGCTCCCCGCTCTTTCATCACCGTATCATAGCCGTTTTCCAGCTGCATGATAAATTCATGTGCATTCACCGCCTTAGCTGCCTCCACAATTTCATCCATGGTGGCATCCTCTTTTCCATAGCGAATATTATCCGCAATGGTTCCGGAAAAAATGAAATTCTCCTGTGTCATAACCCCCATCTGCTTACGAAGGCTTTTGATGGTAACATCCCGTACATCAAATCCATCTACCAAAACCTGTCCGGCCTGAATATCATAAAACCGGCTCAACAAATTAATGATGGTGGTTTTTCCCGCACCGGTGGGACCCACCAAAGCAATGCGCTCCCCCGGTTTCACCCGAAAGCTTACATCTTCTAACACCTTCGTCTCCTCCGGTGTTCCCACATCATAGGTAAAAGAAACATGTTCAAACTCCACTGCGCCTGTAATTTCCGGCAAAACCACTGCATCTTCTTTATCACTGATATCCGCCGGGGTATCCAGCACTTCAAAAATACGTTCTGCAGAGGACAGATTGGTTACCAGCTGGTTATAAAAACTGGCAATGTTCATAACCGGCTCCCAGAACATACCGATATACACGCCAAAGGATACCAGCGTTCCAAGGGATACCCGCTCCATACCAATCAGCTTCGTTCCGCCCCAATACAGGCAGACACAGCTGACACCCCAGCAGGCATTAATTACAAAATCAAACAAATCGGAGCGGATTACCGCCTGATTAAATACCTGCTTATGCTCTCGCACCAACTGTTCAAAATTCTCTTTTGTCTCCTCTTCCGCTGCAAAACTATGTACAACGGACATGCCGGAAACATCTTCGTGCACATATGCATTCAGATTCGATGCCTTTTTTCTGAACTGCTGCCAGAAAGGCATCTGCATTTTAAAAATCATAATACAGCCAAGTAACATCACCGGTAAAACCGCCAAACATAAAAGTCCCAACGTCACATCTTTCACCAACATGATGACACTTACACCGATAATGGTGCAGATTCCCGGAAGCAACGTAGTAACTGCATTTTGCAGCACACGCTTCAAGGAATTTACGTCGCCGATGATTCGTGCCAGGATTTTTCCTGTGGGGCGTCCGTCAAAAAACGGAAAACTCAAAGTCTGAATATGTTCATACAAATCCTGCCGAATCTCCACCAAAATATGATTTGCTACGTAAGACATGGTGTACATACGAATTTTTAATACCACTACAAACACCAAATTCAGCGCCAACGTAAAAACGCCTAAACGCAAAAGTCCCGCCTGGTCTTTTTTCGGCAGATACACATCCACCGCCTCTTCTATTAAAAGTGGATTTATCAACGATATTCCCACTGTTACAAACATAGTCAGGACTACCAGCGCCACTTTCGTGCGATACTTCCGTAAATAAGAAAAAAGTCGCAGGGCGGTTTGACGTTTATCCTGATTTTTCAATTCTTCATCCTGCTTTGTAGCATTTACTGCCATGCATATCCCTCCTCTTCAGAGCCATACTGCGAGCAATATGTCTCGTAGTATCTGCCCTTAAGTGCCAAAAGTTCTTCGTGTGTCCCCCGTTCTACAATGCGCCCTTTTTCTAACACAATGATTTCATCCGCATACCGAACGGCAGAAATTCGATGACCCACAATAACTTTGGTTATATTGTTCAGTTCCTTTAATTCCTTCTGAATTTCCCGCTCTGTCTCCATATCCAACGCACTGGTTGCGTCGTCAAAAATTAAAATAGAGCACTTTCTCGCCAACGCTCTGGCAATGCTGATTCTCTGTTTCTGCCCACCGGAAAGACCCACTCCGCGCTCACCGATTATGGTAT
>SVEW01000074.1 GCA_015057205.1 Lachnospiraceae bacterium
GTGATGGCTGTGGTGGTGCAACCGGTTCCTCAAAAGCGCATACGGAGGAATCATTAAGTACCTGTGGTGCAGAGGTACAAAAAGGAAATGCACCGACAGAACGAAAGATACAGCGCCTTTTCCGAAGAGAAGAGGTTGCTTCCTTAATTAAAAAATGTAACGATTTTGGCGCCGGCGGTGTATCCGTTGCTATTGGAGAATTAGCCGATGGACTCGCTATTGATCTTGATAAGGTGCCAAAGAAATATGCCGGTCTTGACGGAACGGAACTTGCCATTTCAGAATCCCAGGAGCGTATGGCGGTGGTAGTTGATCCGAAAGACGTGGAGGCATTTTTAAACTTTGCCAAGGAAGAGAATCTGGAAGCAGTTTGTGTTGCGGAGGTGACAAAAGAGCCAAGATTGATTCTTACCTGGAGAGGCAAAGAGATAGTGAATCTGTCCAGAGCGTTTTTAGATACCAACGGTGCGCATCAGGAAACAGAAGTTATTGTAGAGATGCCAAAAGAAGAAGAGAATTTTTTTGCTGCCGATGAAATCGAAGATGCAAGAATAACCTGGTTGGACACCCTTTCTAATTTGAATGTTTGCTCCCAGAAAGGTTTGGTGGAGCGATTTGATTCTTCCATCGGGGCAGGTAGTGTGTTAATGCCATATGGTGGTAAGTATCAGATGACAGAGACTCAGAGTATGGTGGCAAAGTTACCGGTACTTAGAGGAAAATGTGATACGGTAACCATGATGAGTTATGGATTTAATCCGTATCTATCATCCTGGAGCCCTTATCATGGTGCAATCTATGCGGTTTTGGAATCAATTTCCAAAATTGTGGCAACCGGTGGCGATTATAAGAAGATTCGTTTCTCCTTCCAGGAATTTTTCCGCAGAATGTCTTCAGATCCAAGACGATACAGTCAACCGGTGGCAGCACTTCTAGGTGCTTATGATGCGCAGATTGGATTTGGACTTCCAAGTATTGGCGGAAAGGATTCCATGTCCGGAACCTTTAATGATATTGATGTACCACCAACATTGATTTCCTTTGCGGTAGATGTAGCAAAACAACAGGAAATTGTGACCCCGGAATTAAAGAAAGCGGGCAACGGACTGGTATTGTTCCGGATTAAGAAAGATGAATACGATGTGCCGGTTTATGAGCAGGTGAAGAAGGTATATGATACGGTTCATGCATTTATGATAAATGGTAGCATTTGTTCTGCTTATGCGGTAGAACAATATGGCTTGTGCGAGGCGCTTAGTAAAATGGCATTCGGCAATCGTTTAGGCGTAACCATTTATGACGAGGTTGCATCTCAGACGGTATTTGGTCCGGGATATGGAAACATTGTGTGCGAAGTTCCGGAAGATAAACTAGATGCGTTGCTTGCAACGGATATGGCGGTTCTGATTGGTGAAGTGAACGATGAGGGTATGTTCTATTATGAAGATGCCGAGATTACCATGGAAGAGGCGCTTACAAATTGGGAAAAACCTTTGGAGAAGGTATTCCCAACCAAGGCAGAAAAGCAAACAAGTAAAGTGCCGGTAAAAGAATATAAGGCAAGCAATATTTATGTTTGCAAGCATAAGGTTGCAAAACCCCACGTATTCATTCCGGTTTTCCCGGGTACCAACTGTGAATACGATTCCGCCAGAGCCTTTGAGCGTGCGGGGGCAACAGCAACGCATATGGTATTTAAGAATCAAAGCGAGCAGGAAATTAGAGAATCGGTAGAAGTATTCCGTAAGGAAATTGCAAAGGCACAGATTGTTATGTTCCCAGGTGGATTTTCTGCCGGTGATGAACCGGATGGTTCTGCAAAATTCTTTGCAACTGCATTTCGTAATGAAGTGTTGAAGGATGAAATGCATGCGCTTTTGAACGAGCGGGACGGATTGGTGCTAGGTATTTGTAATGGATTCCAGGCATTGATTAAATTAGGATTGGTTCCGAATGGAGAAATAGGAGTACAGACGGATGATTCACCGACGCTTACCTATAATACCATTGGACGACATATCAGCAAAGTGGTATATACAAAGGTGGTATCAAATAAGTCACCTTGGCTGTCCCTTGCAGAAGTAGGAAAGACTTACGCGATTCCGGCATCCCATGGAGAAGGGCGTTTTGTAGCGAGCGATGCCTGGCTTCGTAAATTGGAGGAGAATGGCCAGATTGCAACCCAGTATGTGGACCTTGCGGGTGTTGCATCCATGGATGAGACCTGGAATGTAAATGGTTCATACCTTGCAATTGAAGGTATTACCAGTCCGGATGGACGGGTATTTGGTAAAATGGCTCATGCAGAGCGACGAGGCGATCATGTAGCTATGAATATTTATGGGGAACAGGACATGAAGATTTTCGAGTCCGGCGTAAATTATTTTAAATAAAAATTTGAATGGAGATCACCCGAAAATTCAATTATTTTCGGGTGATTTTTTTTGACTTTCTGACAGGTTTTGATTATAATGAGAGAAGTGAGATGCTCGGAAATTTATAAAGAAAGGGAGAAGTTTTGGAACAAAAGAATGAAGAGATTGCTGCTTTTTCGACATTTATTAGAGATGCTCGTATACAAAAGAAAATTACGAGCCGACAGCTTAGCAGAGGAATTTGCAGTGAGGGATTTCTTTCGGGGCTAGAAAATGGAAAACGCAGTACGGATGTATTAACAAATGAACGGTTGTTGAGTAGATTAGGGATTGGTTTGGGGGAATTCTACTTTCTGGTAGGTGGAAGAGAGTATGAGCAGGAGCAAGGTATTGCCAAGGTGATTAAATTGCTGTACCATCAGAAGTATGAAGAGGCTAAAAAGGTGACAGAGAATTTCTTGGAGGGATTGCGTTCCGGTGAAAAGATAGCCAGACAAGTTGGCTTGCATTTGCTATCTATGGCAGAGCGTAACCTTGGGGCGTCCTCCGTCAGATTGCACGAAATTCTAAAGGAAGCTGTGGGATTAACCATGCCGCTTAAGGAGCTGGACCACTTTGAGGAGTTGATTTTGTCCATTCAGGAAGTGGATATGTTACTTGATTACGAAGAATGTAGTGAGAAACCCCGACCGGAAATGTTTCTTCGATTGGCAAAGTATGCCCTTGATTTGCGTTTTGAAGAAACTTGCCAGGCGAAGGTTTTTCCAAAGGCAGTGGTACTATACTGTCAACATGCCAATATATCGAATGAAGATAAGAAGGATGCATTGGATGATGCCTTGAATTTATTACGAAGAACGGCTTCCGCCTATTACCTATGGGAAATTCTACGGTTACGGAATCAATTGAGTGGAAATCCGGAGCGTAAAGGGAACTATGTACGCTGGTTGGATGATTTGGAAGAAATGTACAGCGAGTATGGAATTCCCATTGAAAACAGGGAATCCCTTATTGTCTACAGCCATGGAGGATTTTGGGGGATACAACATGTGATAACGGCAAGATGGAAAATGTTAGGAAGCACAGCAGAGGAATTGTGTGAAGACTGTTGCAGTCGGCGGACGTTACAACGCCTGGCAAATGGAGGAACTATGCCCCAGGGAGATGTGTTGCGTGCCCTGTTTACGAAATTGCGACTGCCGGTATGTACGGCATATGGAGATCTGTTATACGGAGATTGGCGTGGTAGAGAGTTATATAGAGAGTTTACAAAGAATTATAACATTCACAACCCAGCGATGATGAGTATTATCCGAAGGTTGAGTGAAAACCTGACAGAGTATTCTACTTATAACCAGCAGATTATAGATCGTTTATATAATATTATGGCATGGAACCTTAAGGAGAAAGATACAGAAGAGTTCCGGAACAGCACTTTGGAATTATTACAGAAAACCTTGCCAATAGAAAGGCTACAGGAGATTGAAATTGGTTATTTTACCTGGGTAGAATTGCTTTTGTTAACGGATATGGTAAGGGGCTATGCCGGGGATGAGGAGAATGTTCGAAAGTATTTGGATATTATTTGCAAACAATATCAAGCTTTTCTTGCAGGAGAAACTTGGGAGATGGTCAGTGGACATCAGGACTTTATTATGAACTTTGTCTGCAGTGAGTACGGCAATATTGGCGAGTATCAGTTATCTACAGATTATGAGAGGATTTTTGTGGATGGAAATCTAAGAAAACATAATCTTAATTATTTAATGGAGCATGTGTATAATTGTTGGTGGAATGAATGGATGCAACATCCGGAAAGTGTTAGTGATAGGGAATTGCATTGGTGTTATACCATAGCGGAAATTATACAACGGGATTATATGTTACCTTTTTTAAACGAAAAAATGGAAATACTGAAAAAAAGAACCGACTGAGAGGGTGCGGTTCTTTTTTTCGTGATATTGAGGGATAAGGAAACAAAATAAAGAATTGTTTTTTTATTAAAAAATACCGATGCGTTGCCCACCGGTCGGGTCTGGTACAGCGACATCACTGTCCGGGGTGATTTCCGGTTCTTGGGCAGTCTCGATTGCTACGGGCATCATGGGCTGAAGCGTTATCACAGCACCGGCTGCTAACGTTAAACTACAAACGCCAACAAATAAATACTTTTTCATAATAGTTTTAATGCTTTTAATTTTCACGACAATACCTCCATGACATTTCGATTTGTTGCATAACTTTAGTATAATGTGAAAAACGAGTGAAGTCAACAGACAGAATTGTAGGAAAAACTTTACAACTTTGTCCGATTAGAATGAAATGAGGTGCTATTGCCTTTGGGGTGACAAAGTTGTAAAGAAAATTGCTTGAAAGTGTCTATTGTTTTCTGGATTGAATCAGTGTAATATAAACGCAAGAGCTCAGGAAACCAACTTTTGCGCAAGAGAAATATCACGAAAGAAGGAAAAGACTTATGAAGAAAAATTGGTTAAGAAGCGTTACCAGCTTAGCAATGGCAGCGGTATTCGTATTTTCAAGCAGCGTAGCAATGCCGGCACAGGCAAAGGGCTTTACGTTCCGTAAAGCAGAGCCTACCTTCCTTAAGGAAGAAAACAGTCTCACAAAGAAAAACGTTACTACCATCAAAGAGATGGTAAAGGGACTCACCGAGAACGCAGTAGACAAGATTCAGGTCGACGATTACGTATCTGTTTACAACGTAGATTCTCAGGAAACATTTTTCTTGTATCCAGTTTATTGTGATGGTACCATGCGTTTTGCTGCACACGTTAGCGAAGCCGGTGACGTAAGCGTAACCGATAATTTGGAAGCATTGGTAGCAATTGGTTGGGTTGATGCAGCAGATACTATTCTCTACGTAGATGATGGTGTTTACTATGCAGCAAATGAAAAAGGTACCACCGAATTAAGCAATGAAAACTATGTAATCCATGATGACAAATATTCTTTTGACGGATTATCTTTCAAAGAGAGATTAGATGTTATGGATGATAACGGGGCTACATTTGAGAAATTCGAAGCGATGGATAAATTCGAAGTTAACAAATCCGTTAACTACAACGATACCACCAATGGATGGTGGGATTGGTGGTGGGATGACCCAGGTCAGAATCAGGGTCAGACAGTTACTAAGAAATGTGGAATCACCAATTTCTTACTTCAGGGTAACTACGGACTTTGCTGGGCATGTACCGTAGGAACAATCACCAACTTCATGACCGGAAGAAACTTAACCGGAAAGAACGTTGCTGATATGATGGGTATCGGATACGATGATGGTGCTACCATCGATCAGATTCGTACGGCACTTGGACGTTATGGTTTATCTTTCTCAGTTTATAACAACAGATTACCATTCAGCCAGGTTAAGAATAACATTAATGCAGACAAACCATTTGGCATCTGCTTATCAACTTACAATGCAGGACACGCTATCACAGGCTATGGCTATTCCTACAACACCGCAAACACTTCTTCCAATGCATCTACAAACCTCGTATATGCTTGGGACTCCAACGGATATCAGATTTCCTTTGCACAGAATGCAAGCAGAATCAACACATCCGGTTATAGCTTTAGCTGGTATGGAAGCGTTTACTAATCTAATCATTTACTCTAACATTTACCCGGGCGGCTTTGCGTTGCCCGGGTAGTGTTAAAAAGAAATTGAAACTTTTTTTAAAAAAGTGTTGACAAATCGGACAACTCTATAGTATACTAACATAGTCGTCAGCGACAACATGGGATCATAGCTCAGCTGGGAGAGCATCTGCCTTACAAGCAGAGGGTCATAGGTTCGAGCCCTATTGGTCCCATCCATGGCGGAGTAGCTCAGTTGGCTAGAGCACACGGTTCATACCCGTGGTGTCAGGGGTTCAAATCCCTTCTCCGCTACTTAATAACCCTTGATTTTCAAGGGTTAATTTTTTGCTTGTAGATAAAATGCAAGCATAGTATTATAACGCAAGTCTTTTGCGGAAGTCATTCCGCAAGCATATGTCTGTTGATTCAAGCAGGAAATCACTGCAATAATCAAAGAAGCGAGTAAAAGAATAGAGAAAATGGGGAGAAGTCATTGCGAATAGATTTAATTCCATAGTATAATAACGTTATCAATGGATATTTTCTGAGATGCTTCTTGCTGTTTGTCTATTCATAATGAGTAAAAACAGGGCAAAGGAGTATCAAATGGGAAAAAAGGATTTAACTGAGAAGTTGTTGATGGATTACAATGATGTCTTCGCAGATATTTTGAATGCGTATTTGTTTGGTGGGGAAGAGTATATTAAGCCGGAATGCCTAGAAAATATTTCGGTACATTCTCAATACAAAGAAGCGAAAGGGGAATTGCACGAGCAGGAGCGTGATGTGGTTAAGTATTATAATCACGATCGCATTCGATTGCATTTGGGAATATTTGGCATTGAAAATCAGAGCACCATTGATTCGCAAATGCCGTTGCGAATGATGGGTTATGATGGGGCGAATTACAGAATGCAGTATCACAAGAAAGATCCCGTACCAGTAATTTCCATTGTGTTGTATTTTGGTATCAAGGAGAAATGGGATACGAATTTGAATCTGAGTGACTGCATGGATATTATGCCGGAATTTGAACCGTATTTTAATGATTATAAGGTTCATGTTATTAACGTTGCGTGGGAAGAAGAGAAGAATAAACTGTTAAAAGGAGATTTTGCTATTGTGGCGGATTTCTTTGAGAAAATGCGAAAAAATCCGGATTATATACCGGATAACCCTCAGAAGATTCAGCATGTGGATGAAGTGCTAAAACTTTTGTCGGTTTTTTCGGATGATGAGCGTTATGTTCAAATTAGGAGAGAGCTAAGCAGTAAAGGAGGCGGAGTGAATATGTGTGAAGTAGCAGAAAGACTCGAGAAAATTGGGATGGAGAAAGGCCTGAAGCAAGGAATAGAGCAAGGAATAGAGCAAGGAATAGAACAGGCCCGCTTGGAAGCAATTTGCAATATGCTAGATTTGGGGTTGAGTGAAGAACAGATATTGCAAAAATATGATTGGAATGAAATAGAAAAAGCAAAGTCTATTCGTTTAGAAGAAGCGCAGAATGAGAAATAGTTGATAGGAATGTGAAAAAAACTTGAAAAAAGTATTTGCAAACCATGGACGACTATGATATAATGAATAAATCAGGGACAATTATTCTCTCAATTGTTAAGACTTTCATCGAATTGTCCGATAATACTAGTACAAAGATAAAGGGGAATGACTTAGTGAACTCTAGGTTGTTCTTTTTTATTTGCGTAAAAAGCGTAATGATGCTATAATAGTTCTGATTGTAAAAGGAGCGAAACCTATGAGAATTGGAACGGGATACGATGTTCATAAATTGGTTGAGAATCGCAAGTTGATTCTTGGCGGTGTAGAGATTGAGCATACGTTGGGATTGTTGGGGCATTCTGATGCGGATGTTCTTTTGCATGCAATTATGGATGCGTTACTTGGTGCTGCGGCGCTTGGAGACATTGGAAAGCATTTTCCGGATACCGATGAGCGGTATAAGGGGATTTCGAGTTTGAAGCTAATGGCACATGTCAAGGAGCTAATCGAACAAAAGGGGTATGTGGTGGGCAATGTGGATGCGACAATTATTGCGCAGAAGCCGAAACTACGCCCGTATATAGAGGAAATGGAACGAAATATCGCAAAGACGTTGGAAATTTCGGAGTCACAGGTGAATGTGAAGGCAACAACGGAAGAACACCTGGGGTTTACCGGACGGGAAGAAGGAATTTCGGCGCAGGCGGTTTGTTTACTTGAAAATTTTTATGAGGGCAGTTTTGCGGTGGCGGATAGCCAGCAGGCTAGTGGGGCAACGGATCGATGTAGTCGCTGTTGTGGATGCCATAAACAGACCAATCAGGAAGAATGACGGAAAGAGGAAGAGAGAAAATGGAAAATAGATTTCAGATGTTTAATACACTGACACGTACCGTAGAGACAATTATACCGAATGAAGATGGAAAGATTAAGATGTATACCTGCGGACCAACGGTATATCATTTTGCCCATGTAGGTAATTTGCGAAGCTACATTATGGAAGATGTATTGGAGAAGAGTCTGCGTTTTATCGGCTACGATGTGAAACGTGTTATGAATATTACGGATGTAGGGCATCTTTCGGATGATGCAGATGCCGGTGAAGATAAGATGTTAAAAGGCGCGAAACGTGAGAACAAGACGGTCATGGAGATTGCCAAGTTCTATACCGATGCGTTTTTTAAAGACTGCGATGCTTTGAATATCAAGCGTCCGGATGTGGTGGAACCGGCAACCAATTGTATTCCGGAATTTATCCACATGGTAGAAGTGCTTTTGGAAAAAGGGTACGCATACCTTGCAGGAGGCAACGTTTATTTTGATACATCCAAGTTGGATGATTATTTGGTATTTTCCTCCGCGGCAGAGAAAGAAGCCTTGAAAGAAGGTGTTCGTGATGACGTGGATGTAGATGAGAATAAGAAGAATAAGAGTGATTTCGTATTGTGGTTTACCAAATCTAAGTTTGAAGATCAGGCGTTAAAATGGGACAGCCCATGGGGCGTTGGTTATCCGGGATGGCATATTGAGTGTTCTTGCATCAGTATGAAACACTTAGGGGAATACATGGATATTCACTGTGGTGGTATTGATAATATGTTCCCGCATCATACCAATGAGATTGCACAATCTGAGGCTTATTTGGGACATAAATGGTGTAACTATTGGTTGCATGTACACCATTTGAATGAAAAAGGTGGAAAGATGAGCAAGTCAAAAGGAAATTTCTTAACGTTATCTCTTTTGACCGAGCAAGGCTATGCACCGGTGATTTACCGTATGTTCTGTCTGCAGTCTCATTATAGAAAACCATTGGAGTTTTCTTATGATGTTCTGGATAATATGAAGAACACCTATGATAAATTAATCAAGAAGATTGCGGAAATTCCTACAGAGGGCGATGTGGACGAAGAGGCATACGCTACATATCGCCGCAAGTTTGAGGATTGCCTGTGTAACGATGTAAATACATCTACCGCTATTACGGTTATCTACGATTTAATAAAGAGTGATGTAAACGGCGCAACCAAGCGTAAGATTATTGGCGATTGTGATTATGTATTGAGCCTTGATTTGTTAAAAAATGCGGATGCGTTGAAAACTGGTGCAACTGCTAACGTGGATGCAGAACTGGAAAGTTTTATTCGGGATAAAATTGCAGAGCGCAAGGAAGCAAAGAAAGCAAAGGATTTTGCTAAGGCGGATGCAATTCGTGAAGAACTTTTGCAGAAGGGTGTAGCTATCAAAGATACCAGAGAAGGAACGGTCTGGGAACTGGTATAAGAGGTGATTGTTTGTTAGAAGAAGGAATTGATCGTTATATTAAAGAACAATTTGGAATTCCGGAGGTGGACATCCGGACGTATTCGCCGCTGACACTGGCGTATATTGGTGATGGGATTTTTGACCTGATTATCCGCTCCATCGTAGTTGGAAAAGGGAACACGCGTGCCAGTGAGCTTCATAAGCGTACCAGCAACGTGGTCAAAGCGGCTAGTCAGTCTGCCATGATGGAGAAGTTAAAGCCGCATCTGACGGAAGAAGAGGAAGCAGTTTATAGGCGTGGTCGCAATGCCAAGTCGCCGACTATGGCGAAGAATGCTACCATGTCGGATTATCGAAGAGCCACCGGATTTGAAGCGCTGATGGGATTTTTGTATCTTACGGACCAGGTGCCGCGACTGATTGAACTTGTGAAGATTGGTCTTTCCGGTGAAGAATTATAAAGAGGTATCTATGGAAGAGAATAAAGTAATAAATGAACAGAAGATTGAAGGACGTAACGCGGTATTAGAAGCGTTTCGCGCCGGTAAGACGATTGACAAAGTTTACATTTTGGACGGATGTCAGGATGGACCGATTCGTACGATTGTACGCGAGGCAAGAAAGCATGATACGTTGTTGCAGTTTGTAAAGAAAGAGCGTTTAGATCAGCTTTCTGAAACCGGAACGCATCAGGGCGTAATTGCAGTAATTGCTGCCTATGAGTACGCTGAAGTTTCGGATATTTTGCAAAAAGCAAGGGATAAAGGAGAAGATCCGTTTATCTTTATTTTGGATAATATTGAAGATCCTCACAATCTGGGAGCGATTATCCGTACTGCTAATCTGGCTGGGGCACATGGCGTCATTATTCCAAAACGCAGAGCGGTTGGCTTGACGGCCACGGTTGCAAGAACCAGTGCGGGTGCAATTAATTTTACGCCGGTTGCAAAAGTGACAAATTTGACCAATACCATTAAGGAATTGAAAGAGGAAGGTATGTGGTTTGTCTGCGCAGATATGAATGGAGAAAGCATGTATAACTTAAACCTTACCGGACCAATCGGAATGGTGATTGGTAACGAAGGTGAGGGCGTAGGCAAGCTTGTAAAAGAGAACTGCGACATGATTGCTTCCATTCCCATGAAGGGGGATATTGATTC
>SVEW01000075.1:0-6182 GCA_015057205.1 Lachnospiraceae bacterium
ACGCACGAGGAATACGTTGCAAGTGGTGCAAGCGAAAAAGGACTCGATATCGTATTGTTCGACTATGCATTGAACATGACAGAGTATGAAGTTGACATTGAGAAAAAACCGGAAGCAGCAAATACCACAATTAAGAGTGTTGAGAATACTGCAAATGGCGAAATGACTGTTACCATCAATGAGTCCAAAGGAGCTACCGGATACGTTGTATTGCGTGCAACCAAGGCAAATGGTAAATATACAAAAGTTGGCGATGTAAAAGAGCCTGTATTTGTAGACAAAAAAGCAACTACAATGAAAACAACTTACTTTTATAAGGTTCAACCATATGCCGATGGTAAATACAGAGGTGAGATGATGCATGTGGAGGCGGAACTTTCACCGGAAGTATCCTGTAAAGCATTAACACCTGCACAGGTAACAGGCTTAAAGGTAGCTAAGAATAACAAGACTATTTACAATCTGACCTGGAAACAGGTAACGAAAGCGGATGGATACGAAGTGTACAAATCCGTTGATGGAGAAGAATTTGAGCTCTATCAGACACTTGGAAATAAACTTTCCACTAAGACAGAGGCACTTGAAAAGGGCAAAACCTATACCTTCAAGGTACGTGGTTTTGTAAAAAATGGACAGGAAAAAGTCTATGGAGAATTTTCTCAGGAAAAGAGTGTTACTGTGAAATAGTCATCAAAGCATGATTGGGAAGACCCTGCAAGAGGGTCTTCCCTTTTTGACAAAATTTTACAAATTAGCAGATTAGATTCATAAAGTATCATTTTGGGAAACAAATTTTTGAAAAAGTTTCCTGAGAGGATACTTTTTGTATTTTAAAGTTTTTTTTGCACAATTTGACAAATTAGGGGTTGACCTTGAATAGTCAGAATGTTAAGATTTGATTACGTTGATGTGGAAATAATGTAAAAACGGTTAGGAGACTGTGCGAAGCATTAGGGACGGAATTTTAAGGTAGTACAAAGTCAACAGCGGGAAGAATATAAAACGTATCCCACATACGTTTTGTATAAAAAAGTTCTACGGAACAAAGTGAGGAGGAACAAAATGAAGAGAAAGAAACTGTTGTCAGTGCTTTTATCGACTGCGATGGTTGCGACCATGGCACCGATGAACGTAGCAGCAAACAATGATGACGCAAAGAGAAGAGAGAATCTCGACGTTATCAAGCTCGAAGAAGCAAAGAAAGACCTGGAAAGAATTCCAGAGGGGGCACAGGATACGGCAGAAAGTGCAACCAACATCAGACCAAACGAAATGGTTACGGTCATTATTGATTATGACAAAGCGCCGGTTTTAGAGAAGGTAGAAGAACCGGGTGAGTATGACAACTACAAAGAGTTGGTACAGGACAATAAGACGGAAGTAGCGGCAGTAGAGAAGTCCGTTGAAAACGTAACCGACAAAATTGAAGCCGTTGTAAAACCAAACAATAAAGGTGAAAAACCTGAGACATTGTATACGTATACCGTAGCATTTTCCGGAAGTGCTATGAAGGTTGCATATAAAGATATCAAAAAGATTAAGAATGTACCGGGTGTTAACGAAGTATATCTTTCCCAGAGATATTCCATTCCGGAGCTTCAGGAAGTGAAAGATACACCAAACATGATGACGAGCCGTGACATGATGCATGTTACTGAGATTCAGGAAAATACGGAGTACAAAGGAACCGGTACTTTGGTAGCAGTTCTTGATACCGGTGTTGCATATGAACATGATGCTTTTGCTGAAAGACCAACCGGATTGGCTTTGGGTAAAAGAGGTATCAACGATACGATTAATAAGTTTGACTTAACTGCAGAATCCAATTATGCAACGAATACAAGTTCTACAGTTAAGACCTTAAATGCTACCGGAAAGAACAAATCTGCAGAAGAGATTTTGGCAGGAGATGATAACGGTAACGTATATAAGAGTGACAAAGTTCCTTTTGGATATGATTACTCCAACCACGATACCAACCCAACTCCAAAGAACGAGAACAACCATGGTACTCATGTAGCCGGCACCGTAGCTGGTAACTCTGAGGTAATCCAAGGTGTTGCTCCAGACGCACAGATTGCAGCCATGAAAGTATTCCGTGATGACGGATATGCTTATCAGGAAGAATTAATGGCAGCGTTACAGGACTGCGTTATCATTGGCGTAGATTCCGTAAACATGAGTCTGGGTTCTTGTGCAGGATTCACCAAAGTAGAGAACCAGGAATTACAGACAGCTTATGAAAATGTGGGAAAAGCTGGCATTAACTTGAATATCTCCGCTGGTAACAACTATACCAGTGCTTATGGAAGCAATTATGGAAACTATACTTTAGCAAGCAATCCGGACGAAGGCGTTGTTGGTTCTCCATCTACCTTGGAGCCAGCTTTATCCGTAGCTTCTGTTGAAAATACCAATTTAGGACCTGCAGCATATATCCAGATCGGTGAAGATGAGAATGCAAGATTCGGCTTCAGCGACAACGGAACCAAAGTAGGTATGGGCTTTGATACCTTGAAAGCCGGAACTTACGAAGTTGTTGACTGCGGATTTGGTAATCCGGAAGACTTTAAGAAATCTGAAGTTGAAAAGAAAGATGAAAATGGCGAGACCGTTGTTGATGAAGACGGAAATCCGGTGATGGAGGAAGTTTACGACGTAGCCGGTAAAATCGCGTTGGTATCCAGAGGACAGATTTCCTTTGGCGATAAGGACAAAAACGCATATGATGCAGGCGCAATCGCTGTTATCGTATACAACAACCAGGCAGGATCTATCGGAATGAGCATCCCAACCTTTTACATCCCTGCTATCTCCATCCTTCAGGCGGAAGGACAGCAGATTCTTGATAGTATGGAAGATGGTGTTGGAACCATTAGCTATGATCCGGATGCAAAGTATAACTTACCAAACCCGGAAGCTAACATGATGTCTGATTTCTCCTCTTGGGGAACCACACCGGATTTGGGATTCAAACCGGAAATTACCGCTCCTGGTGGAAACATCTGGTCTGCATACTATGTAGAAGATGGTAAGAGTATATATGGAAACATGAGTGGTACATCTATGGCTTGTCCACATATGGCAGGTGCAGCAGCTGTTATGAAACAGTTCATTAGTAAAGAGCTTGCTAAGAATTCAACTGCACAGGAAAAGAGACAGTTAATCAATGCATTAGAGATGTCTACTGCAACGCCTGTAGAAGACGAACAAAATGGAACCTTCTACTCCCCACGTAAACAGGGAGCAGGTCTTGTAAATCTGTGGGCAGCAACCAATACACCGGCGTACCTTTCTGTTGAAGGAAGTGAAAGACCGGAAGTAGCTATGGGCTGGAATGAAGAAGGCGAATATAGCTATACCGTAACCGTTAATAGATTCAGCGAGTCCGATGATGAACTTGTATATGATGTAAATACAACCGTTATGACTGAGGCTGTTGAAGAAGCAGCTGGTGCAAAAGTGGCAGCTCAGTATGATATGGATATTACCGATGCGGTAGAAGTTACATACAAAGGACTAAACGAAGAAAATCAGATTGTTGTGCCGGAAGGCGAGTTTACAGCATCCTTTACAGTAACCTTGAAAGTGGACAAAGATGCAGAATTGCTGGCAGATGTAAGAGAAGCATTTACCAACGGATTCTTCGTAGAAGGATTTACACAGCTTAAAGGTGTAACAGATACAGAAGATGTAGTTGCACAGGATTTGAGTGTTCCATTCATGGGATTCTGCGGAAACTGGGCTAAACTTCCAATGTTTGATAAGACTACATTCGAAGGAAATGCAACCTTTAACGATGGTAACCGTCTTGTAAGTGAGTATAATGCAAATGGAAGAACTTATTCATATCCGATTGGATTAAATTACTTCAAAGCACTTATTTTAGACCAAACAGAATATGATGAGGATTACGGATACCTTTCCAATATTTCCGCAACCGGAACATTGGATAACTGTTATCCAAATACTTACTTATTACGTGGTGCTGCAAAACTTGATTACAGAGTAGAAAATGAAGCAGGCGAAGTTGTGGCTGAGTTCCACAATGAGAATGTAAGAAAAACTTACATGAACATGAGCGCAGGTCAGTTGATGATTGCTGAGAACTTTGTTGACGACTTCCCAATTGTTGAAAATACTGTAAAAGAGCCATTGGCTGAAGGAAGTTACAAATTCATCTTATCTGCTTTGCCGGCAGGTGTAGAAGATACCGAAGAGAATCGTCAGGAACAGGTATTTAACTTCAAAGTTGATAACACTGCTCCACAGATGAATCTTGAAAATACAAGTATCTTTGTAGATGATGATGGAAACGTAATGTTAGAACTTGATGCAAGTGATAATGGTGCACTTGCAGGTGTTGAAATTGACGTAAACTATGGCGGACGTTGGGCACAGCTTGGTGCAGTAGCCTTTACTAAAGAGGTTGGAAACCATGTTCATACAATTATCGACCTTGGTATGACCAAACAGCAGTTTGAAGAGTATGGTTTCAAGCAGGATCAGATCGGTGTAATCGTATACGACCATGCATTTAATGGTGCTGATATTGATGTTGCACTTGACAAGAAACCGGAAGCTGCAAATACTACGATTGCAAGCGTTGAAAATACCAAGAATGGTGAAATGACTGTAACCATTAACGAATCCAAGGGTGCTACCGGATACAAAGTATTCCGTGCAACCAAGGCAAACGGCAAATATACACAGGTAGCTGACATCCACGAAACTGTATTTGTAGATAAGAAAGCTACTACAATGAAGACAACATATTTCTACAAGGTTCAGCCATACGCTGATGGAACTTATAGAAAGAAAGATTTACATGTTGAGGCAGAAATGTCTCCGGCAGTTTCTGCAAAAGCGTTGATTCCTGGAAAGGCATCCGGCGTTAAGATTACAAAAATTTTGAAACTTTGTGGAGTAACATGGAAACAGGTTACCAAAGCTGATGGATACGAAGTATACCGTGCAAAAGACGGTGGAGAATTCGAATTAGTAAAAACCACAGGAAATGTTCTTTCCATTAAAGTTGACTGGCTTGGAAAAGGTAAATACCAGTATAAGGTACGTGCTTTTGTAAAAGACGGTGGAAAGAAATATTTCGGAGAGTTCTCAGATATTAAGACAACTACAGTTAAATAAACATTTTTGTAAATCTCCAACAGGAAAAGGCCCTTAGATAGGGCCTTTTCTAAACCCTGGAAAAAGATTACAACAAAACGATATAAGACGCACCCTACAGGCGTTTTATATAAATATGGCAGTACAAAAAGGAGAAAGATATGAGAAAGAGAATTTTAGCGTTGTTGCTATCTGCAAGCATGATGCTTTCTCTTGCACCTATGAATGGATATGCGCAGGGAAAAGACGAGCCGGAAAAACTGACGCTGCAGGACGTGGTTGATGGAGAAAAGGAAATCAAAAAAGATGCCTTGAGCCACGCGGAATCAGCAGTGGGATTGAAGGACAACGATCTTGTTACTGTAATTGTGGACTACGAAGAGGAACCGGTTCTTGAACGAATCGATGCAACGCAGTATGTAGACTACGAAGAGATGGAGGAGAAGAATCAGGGGGAGATTGCTTCTATTCAGGATCAGGTAGATAAGGTAACAGATACCATTGAGAGTGTTGTCAAGGCGAAGAAAAAATCCCATAAACCGGAACTTTTGTATACGTATTCGGTAACGTTTACCGGATGTGCAATGCAGGTTCAGTACGGTGACATCGCGAAAATTAAAGAAATTGAAGGCGTTAAGGAAGTATATTTGACACAGCGCTATGAGGCGCCACAGACGGTAACACCGAAGGAAACCACCAATATGTTGACAAGTCGTACCATGATTGGGGCGGAGGATTTGCAGAAAAATCCAGACTACGGGTATGAAGGAGAAGGTACCGTAGTTGCGGTACTTGACACCGGTGTTGCCTATGAGCATGATGCTTTTTCGAAAACTCCGGAAGGACAGCATTTAAATAAGGAAAATGTTGGTGCATTGCTTAAGGGAGAAGAAAAACTTCAGGCAGTACAGGACTATGAAAAGAAGACCAAAAGTGCCGATAAAGAGTTGGTTGCTACCGGTGAGAATGCTTCTGCAAGCCAAATTACCAGTGGAAAAGATAATGGTAACGTGTATAAGAGTGACAAAATCCCATTTGCATATGATTACTCAAAC
>SVEW01000075.1:6192-10770 GCA_015057205.1 Lachnospiraceae bacterium
ACGAGAACAATCATGGTACCAATGTAGCCGGAACGGTTGCGGCAGATTGCGATGAAATGAAAGGTGTTGCACCGGATGCACAGTTGGTTGCAATGAAGGTGTTCCGGGATGATGGATATGCTTATGAGGAAGAATTAATCGCAGCATTGGAAGACTGCGCAATTCTGTCGGTTGATTCTGTAAACATGAGTCTTGGTTCTTGTTGTGGCTTTACCAAGGTGCCAAATGACCGTTTGCAGGCGGCTTATACAAACCTGGGAAGTGTGGGCGTAACCTTAAACATTTCCGCAGGAAACAGTTACACCAGTGCTTATCACAACAATTATAAGGATTATTCTTTGGCAGAGAATCCGGATGATGGTATTGTAGGAACCCCATCCACACAAGAGGCAGCCCTTTCGGTAGCTTCTGTTGAAAATACGCACTTGGCACCATCTAACGTTGTAACCGTAGGTGGAGAAGACTATCCATACATTGATCATGGTGCTGAAGCAGAATTGCGTTTGAAACTGGCAGCCGGAGAATATGATCTGGTAGATGTAAAACTGGCAACCGAGGAGAATGTGAAAGACCTTGATTTGACAGGAAAGGTTGCCATTGCGCAGCGTGGAGAAATCAACTTTACTACAAAAGTGAAAAACGTTGCCGATAAAGGTGCCGTAGCACTCCTTGTATATAACAATGTAGAAGGAACCCAGGCAATGAGCATTACCAACTACCTTGTACCGGCCGTAGCGATTTCTAAAGAAGATGGAGAGAAAATTATAGCTACATTAGACAACGGTGTTGGAAAGGTATCTTTTGATCCGGAAAAGAAAGTCGGCAAATTAAGCCCGACAGCCAACGAAATGTCCGACTTCTCTTCTTGGGGAACTACTCCGGAATTGCGCTTTAAGCCGGAAATTACTGCACCTGGCGGTAATATTTATTCTGCATTTTATGTTGAAAACGGAAAGAGCGTATATGGAATGATGAGCGGAACCAGCATGGCATCTCCGCATATGGCAGGAGTAGCTGCAATACTGCGACAGTATGTTAGAAGTAAATATGGAAATAGCTTATCCAAATACGAAGAAGAGCTGTTAATCAATGCATTAGAAATGTCCACTGCAAAACCGGTGCGCGATAAAAAGGCAAAAACCTTCTATTCACCGCGTAAACAGGGAGCCGGTCTTGTAAACGTATTGGGTGCTGTAAAAACACCGGTGTATTTAAAAGTGAAGGGTTCTACCCGGCCGGAGGCTGAACTTTCCTATAATAAGGAAGGTGAATTCAGCTATACCGTAGAGGTTGTAAACCTTGCAAAAAAAGCGCTTTACTACAGCGTAGATACCACTGTTTTAGCAGAGGATATTCTTGAAAATGGAGAAAATACCTGTGTATCCCAGTCGGATATCAACATTAGTGATGCAGTAAAGGTTAGCTACCGCGGCGTGGGCGGTGACGGAGAGATATATGTTCCCGCTGGTGGAACAAGTTTTACCGTAAACTTAAAAGTAAATAAAAATTCGGACATTATCAAACGTTTGGAAAAGGCATATACGAATGGTTATTTTGTGGAAGGATTCACACAGTTAACGGCCGAAGAAGAGTATCCACAGTTAACCGTACCGTTTATGGGCTTTTGCGGAGACTGGGCGCAGGTTCCAATGTTTGATGCAAAAATGTATGACGTGGTAAATGGAAAAGCCAAAGCTTCCATGGACCAGGGAAGTTCTATGGTGAATATTGAGCAGGAAGGACGCGAAACCTGGGATTATCCGGTTGGAATGAACTACTTTATGGGTTCTGCATTCAGTAAAAAAGTCTATGGGGAGAAATTCGCAGTATTATCTGCAAACTCCGACCGCGGATATTTGTCTACCATTAGCGCTACGACCTATATGCTAAGAGGAGCAAAGAAGTTAGACTATGTGATTGTGAATGATAAGGGCGAAGAAGTAGCACGCCAGTCCTATGACAATGTACGGAAAACCTTTTACCATGAGCCGTCCTCAGCCTTTGCGACGGCAGAAAACTTCTATGATGAAGTGCCTATCTTCAGAGTGAAAGATAAAAAAGGAAATATTTTACTTCCAAATGGCCAATATGAACTGAAGTTAATTGGTTTGGTTGGTGGCGTAGAAGATAACGAAGCCAATCGCCAGGAATTAAGTTATCATTTTACGGTTGACAGTGAGCGGCCTGTAATTAATAAGGACAAAACCTCTTATAAATTAGGAGAAGATGGTCACTATTATTTGGAAATCGGTTTTTCGGATAATCATTATGCAGCCGGTGTGATGGTACAGGCAAAAGGTACCGGCCTTGCAGGTGGTGAAGAGCCGTTTAAGATTGGTGCAGCCGCTTTTGAAATGAAAAAAGATGGCGACCGTCATGAAGGCCATTACGTAGTTGACCTTGGAACGAAGGAAGAACTTCTAGCGAAAGGAAGAAACCTTGATATTAACACGGTTACCTATGAAGTGTTTGATTATGCTATGAATATGGCAACCATTACCTTGAAACTGGATACCCAGGGCAATACACCGGTAGATCCGGATCCAACACCGGTAGATCCGGAACCGGAACCAGAACCGGAGCCGGAACCAGAACCAATACCGGAACCGGAACCAACCATTCCGGAGGTTGGCAAGGGCATTATTCAGTCCGTAGTGAATACCGCTTGTGGCGAGATGACTATTTCATTAGGTGCGGTGGAAAATGCAACAAGCTATAAGGTGCTTCGTGATGTAGAAAAAGACGGAGACTTTGATGATGAAATCGCAGTTGTAACAGCTGACAATTTAAAAGTTGTTGATAAAGGGGCAGGAACTTTGAAACAGAAATACTACTACAAAGTGATTCCAATGGCGGATGGTACCATTAATGGCAAGCCATATCATGTCGAAGGAAAAGCAAGCGCGGTAGTATCAGCTGCAAACCTTGTTCCGCAGAAGACAACCGGCGTTACGACACACAAATACATTTTGGGTATTTATGGACTTTCCTGGGATAAAGTTGCCGGTGCGGATGGGTATGAAATCTATCGTGCAAAAGGCAATGGTGCATTTGAATTGCACAAAACAACCGGAACGATTCTTAGCTTGAAGCTAGAAGCCTTGGGCTTTAAGAAAGGCCAGACCTATCGCTACAAAGTGCGTGCATTTGTAAAAAATGGCAAGCAGAAGGTGTATGGTAAATTCTCAAAAGAAGTTACATTGACAACGAAATAGTAAAATATGAGAAAAAGGCTCTTAGGGGCCTTTTTTTCGTACAAAAGACACAAGTGTCAGATAAAATGAAGAAGAGAAATTTTGAGGCGGAGGAAGAAAGCATGGGCAAGTTGACGGTACGGTTGGAAGATTTCTGCGATTTGGAAAAATTATCGGACATTCTGAATAAGTGGACGAACGCCACACACACTGCAATTGCGCTGGTAGACGTAGAAAAGAGCAAAGTTATCATGGAATTTGGCATGGGTACCTGTTGCGGTTGTATTCGTGATGCACAGAACGGAAAAGAGATATGCAAAAAGGAATGGGAGCATACCGAACGAGGATTTTACCAGTGTCCGGCAGGAATGCAGGGATTTGTGCTACCAATTGATTTGTCCGACGGAGAGCGGGTTGCCTATTTGTACGCGGGTGGTGTGTACTTGACGGATAACCTGGGAGAACAGGTTGCCAAGACAAAGGAAATTATGAGAAGTATTGGGATTGGAGAAGAAGTAATTGGCGAAATGGTAGATTCTGTTGTCCTAAAAACAAGGTCGGAAATGGAAGGCAGTTATGAACTTCTTGCCGAGATTGTTGAACAGTTTGTGGGAAAATACTATAGCGCCTGGGTGAAGAATAAGGAGACGATTTGTAAAGAACAACGACAGCAGGAATTGGAAAAATCCCTTGAAAATATAGGAATTGGTACATGGAGCATAGAAAAGCCGGACGGAGAGCCGTGGCGATTCTATGGTGACCATTGGACAAACGACCTGTTGGGCGTATCAAATGATATGGATCCAAGGGAACGATATAATTTTTGGGTAAACCGTGTAGTGGAATCCTCGCGGGAAGCGATTATCAATTATTACCATGAGGTTATGAAGGGGGGACATGTGGAGCTGACCTATGAGTGGAATCATCCGAATCATGGAAGAGTGTATATGCGTTGTGATGGTTCGGTTGATAAAAATTATCAGGGAGGAATTGCCATTCGTGGTTATCAACAGAACATTACGGATAAGGTTATCAGTGATCAGATGATGGAGGATGCCTATCAGGTGGTGCGTGCTTTTAGTGCGCTGTATTCCGGAACCTGGAAGGTAGATGTGTATAACGATGAAATGGTTGTGCTAAAGCCTCACTATTTTGAACAGAATTATGTAAGTAGTCATGGAAACAGTGCATTGGTTGCAACTAAGGATTTGGTAAAGGAATTCGTGGATGAGGATTGCTATGATATTTTTGATGAGTTAGGAAACTATGAGCGAACGGCCAAGCGATTGCGTCGGAAACGCAGCATGAGTTGGGAATATCGTGGAAAAGATGGCTATTGGTATCGTATTACAGCAGTACCGCTTAAGAAGGGGGCACATGGGAA
>SVEW01000076.1 GCA_015057205.1 Lachnospiraceae bacterium
ATCGAATTTATGGTGTCAGAAGGAAAAGGACAGTTTTGGCACGGGATTACAGGGTTACAGTCCATGACTGATTTGCTGAGAACCGGGCGTTTTCGTGCAAAGGAATTAAGAACTTTAATAGAGACACTTGGTCAGGTGGCGGATTGTCTGGAAAATTATTTGTTAAGAGAATCGGCTTTATCGTTGGATGAAATTTATTTTTCGGCAGATGGTTTACGAGCCTATTTTGCGTATTTACCTATCCGTATGCCGGAAACGGAGCAGATAAAAGAGCAGGTGCTAGGTCTGTTGGACAGACTGATTAAAGAATCCGGAAAGGGAGAAAGCGAATATGTTGGGTATTTATTCCACGTATACGATATTTTGCGCAGGGAAAATGCATGTTTGGCAGATGCGCTAACGACCTGGGAGTCTCCGGTACAGGATTTATTGCCGGAGGAACATGACGTGGAAAGGGAGCTTTTTATGGAACAGACAGAGGAGTTATCCTGGGATGAAGAGCCGCAGAAGAAAGAGACTTTTCTAGGAAAATTTGTTAAAAATCATTTTCTGGATCTAAAATGGTCAGTAAAGAAAAAGGCTCGCCAATACAAAGATTTTAAACCTGAGGTCTGGGAGGATGAGTCGGAATTTATTGTACGGCCGGATGAGGAAGTGAATGAGCATCGGACGCAAATGCTGGTGGAGAGAGAGGATTTAGAGGGCGTTCGGTTGCATTTTCAGGATAATCGAGGTCCGGATATTGTACTTACAAAAGAGCAATATGTACTTGGAAAACGTGAGGAATACGCGGATTTGGTTGTGGAAGATGCCTCGGTAAGTCGTGTCCATGCATTGATTAAGCGTGAAGAAGAAGGATATTACCTGGAAGATTTGAATTCGTTAAATGGTACTTTTGTAAACGGAACCCAGTTAAATTTGAAGGAACGGGTGCTATTAAAAGCGCAGGATGTGATTGCAATCGGAAAAAGTAAATTAGTATTTCAGTCGGATTATTAGGATGTGACTTGACTTTTGCGTAGGGTAATTTTATAGTTAAAGTATTGAATTAAGTAAGGACAAGTGTAGAATGTTAGATTTTAGAGAGTTATTGTATCGACCGGATGGAAGACGGCGTGCGTTTACCAATACGTTAATTGTAAGCATAAATATTTTGGTATTTGCAGTTTTAGAGCTGATTGGGGATACAACAGATCCGGAGTTTATGTACCGATGGGGTGCAAGTTATCCGGTTGCAGTTATGGAAAGTAAAGAATATTATCGGTTATTTACATCCATGTTTATGCATTTTGGATTAACGCATTTGGTCAATAATATGTTACCCCTTTTCTTTCTTGGCGATAATTTAGAGCGGGCAGTCGGTAAGGTGCGATACCTCATTATCTATTTGGGCTCAGGAGCGCTAGGCGGTTTGTTATCGGTCTATATCGGTTACGGTGAGAACAGTCATGCAGTTGGTGCCGGTGCATCGGGTGCAATTTTTGGCGTTTTTGGTGCACTGTTTTTTCTGGTAATTTATCACCGGGGAAGATTGGAGGAGTTGACGACACGACGATTAGGGCTTTGTATAGTGTTGACCCTATATTCCGGATTTACGTCAACGGGCGTTGATAATTTTGCACATGTCGGAGGATTAATTTCCGGATTTTTACTGGCGATGATAGTGGGAAGAAGGAAACGGAAAGGAAAATCACCTTATGAAAATTAATATTTATTACGGTGGGCGCGGACTTTTGGATGATCCGACCATTTATGTTATGGACAAGATGACGGAGGTATTGGAAGAACTTCGTGTAAAAGTGGAGCGCTACAACATTTACGAGAATAAGAATAGTATTGCGACACTTCCGCAGACATTGAAGGATGCAGATGGTGTCATTTTTGCTACGACGGTGGAGTGGTTGGGAATTGGGGGCTATATGCATCAGTTCCTGGATGCCTGCTGGTTGTATGCGGATAAGGAAAAAATCAGTCAGATTTACATGCAGCCCGTGGTTATGTCGACCACATACGGTGAGCGTGAAGCATATGTGACACTGGTTGGTGCATGGGATACGTTAGGCGGTCTTCCCTGCAGTGGACTTAACGGATATGTGGAGGATTTGCTTACCTTCCAGATGAGTGAGGAATATAACCTGATTATTGAGAAGAAGGCGGAGAACCTTTATCGTACCATTTCACAGAAAATTAAGAGTTTGCCGAGTTCTTCACAGGCGGTTACCAGAACGGTAGCTAAGAAGGGCCAGTTGGAGTTGACACCGCAGGAAAGTGAACAGTTATCCAAATATGTATCTGATGATGAATATGTAAGAAAACAGAAGGCGGATCTTGCAGAATTAGCCGATATGTTTAAAACAAAAATCGGTGAGAGCGCGCAGGATGAGGAGAACGCGTATGTGATTGAGTTTGAATCCCATTTTGTGTCACAGCATGATTGCGATGCTACTTATTCTATGATGATTGAAGGAAAGAAGAAACCGTTAATTTTACGCATCACCAATGGAATGCTTGATTGCTATTACGGACAGGAAAGCGAAGTGGACGAATTCATCAAAGTGTCGGTGGATGTGCTTGAGAATATTTTGGAGGGTCGTATGACGTTCCAGAAGGCATTCATGACCGGTGCCATGTCGGCAAAAGGTGATTTCAAGGTGCTTCGTAACTTGGATAGATTATTTATTTTTACAGAAGACAGATAAGACAGGAGGAAGGATTGCTATGAGAAAAGATGATTGTATTTTCTGCAAAATTGCAGGGGGAGAAATTCCATCAAGAACAGTTTACGAAGATGAGCTGTTTCGTGTTATCATGGACATTGAACCAGCGGAGAAAGGTCATTGCCTGATTATTCCGAAGAATCATTTTGATGATTTATTTACATTGGGCGAGGAAGAGGCAACCAAGATGATGCCACTGGCACAAACGATTGCAACAAAAATGAAGGAGGCCCTTTCTTGTGACGGATTAAATATCGTTCAGAATAACGGGGAGGCAGCAAATCAGACAGTGAAACATTTTCATTTGCATTTGATTCCGCGTTACACCGGAGATCATAATCAGGAGAAACTGATTTGGAATCATGCGGAAGTTGCGGATGCGGAGATGGATGAGATTTTCAGCAAATTAAAGTAAAAGAAGAATGCCGGGTAGAGTAGTGAGTTCTGTTCGGCATTTTTTTAAAATATATTGAAAATACTTGACCTTCCACTTGGTGGAGGGTATAGGATAATCCTACCAGGAGGCAGAAGATGAAGATTAACGAAGTGGAAAGTCAAGTTGGAATTACAAAAAAGAATATTCGCTTCTATGAAGAGCAGGGGTTGCTACATCCTGATCGTGATCAATCCAATGGCTACCGAAATTATTCGGAGGAAGATGTTCATATTTTAAAAACCATCAAGATGCTACGGATGATGGACATATCCATTGAAGAAATTCGACAGTTATTAAATGACGAAAAGACGTTTCAGGATATCCTTGAAGTACAGCGAAATCGACTTGCTGAAAAACAGACAGCGATTACCAGAAACAAGAACCTTTGCGAGCAGATGATTCGTAACCGAGTGGACTTTCGGGATGAGACATTTGCCGTCTATCTGACTCAGGGAAATCAGATGGAAAAGGAGGGGCATGCAATGGTCGATGTTCGAAAAAAAGACCAACGGCAGAAAAGTGTGGCATCCATTGTTGCTGGGAGTGTTGTGATTTTATTTATCGGCATTTTCTTGGGACTTTTCTGGTGGGGAGCACATCAGGATCCGGATATTCCGGTATGGGTAATCTTTTTGGTAACGGTATCGGCAGGAATTCCTGTGGTTGGGATTCTAGTGGCATTGGTTCTTCGATTAAAAGAGATTAAAGGAGGAGAAGAGAATGAAGCTTCTAAGTATTGATTATGTTCCGGGAAAAGAAATTGAGGATTTAGGTATTGTGCAGGGAGGTATTGTGCAGTCCAAGCATATCGGTAAGGATTTTATGGCCGGTATGAAGACCATCGTGGGTGGTGAAATAAAGGGTTATACCGAAATGATGGAGGAAGCACGTTCCATTGCAACCAAACGTATGGTAGACCAGGCGGTTTCCCTTGGCGCGGATGCGGTTATCAATGTACGGTACGCATCTTCGGCAGTTATGCAGGGAGCCAGTGAGATTATGGTTTACGGGACAGCAGTGAAATTTGTAGGAGACAAGTAAAAATGACAACAATCTACTTTGTGCGGCATGCGGAGCCAAATTATGATAATCATGATGATTTAACAAGAGAGCTGACCACAAAGGGACTGGAAGATGCGAAGAAGGTCACCGAATTCCTGAAAGATAAAGGAATTCAGGTGGCCTATTCCAGCCCCTATAAAAGGGCGGTTGATACTATAAAAAATTTTACAGATAAAGTTGGTTTGGAAATTCAATTAGAAACTGATTTCCGAGAACGGGCTGTAGGTGACTGGGTAGAAAACTTTACAGAGTATTCCATGCACCAATGGTCAGATTTTGACTATAAGCTAAGCGGTGGTGAGTGTTTAAGGGAGGTGCAGGAGAGAAATATCCGCGCTCTTCAAAATGTTTTAAAAGAAAATGACGGAAAAACACTTGTAATCGGAACTCATGGAACTGCTCTCAGCATGATTATGAATCGCTATCAACCGGCGTTTGGGTATGAGGAGTTTCTGAGAATTAAGGATGTGATGCCTTGGATTGTGCGGTTTACATTTAATGACGAAGAATGTAAAATGATAGAGGAAATACCAACATGGAGCGAAAATCATGACTAAGATAGAAAAATTAAAAGAAGTAGTAGAAACCCTACGCAGCGAAAACGGCTGCCCCTGGGATAAGGCGCAGACCCATGAGAGTCTGAAGCCGGCCTGCATTGAAGAAGCGGCAGAAGTAATCAGCGGAATTAATATATTAAAAGAAACCGGCAATCCGGAGAATTTGAAGGAGGAGCTGGGAGACTTGCTTTTGCAGGTGATGTTTCATGCAGTGATTGCCGAAGAAGAAGGGCTTTTTACCTTTGATGATGTGGTGGAAGGCATTTCGGAAAAAATGATTCGTCGTCATCCCCATGTATTCAGTGGTGTAAATTATGCCTCTGTGGAAGAGCAGCATGCTTCGTGGGATGCTATCAAAGCGGCGGAAAAGGAAGGGAAAGAGTGGCAGGCGGAGTATCTGCCGGGTGCTTTTAAGGAAGCAAAGACACTTATTGAGAAGGCACGAGAGAGGAAAGGATTATAGGAATAGACATCGTGAAAGAACAACAAATTCTAATCGTGGATGATGAAAAGGAAATAGCCGACCTGGTGGAAGTGTATTTACAGAACGAAGGTTATCGTGTGTTTAAGTATTACAATGCAACAGATGCGCTAAAACGCGTACGGGAAGGTGGTATCAGTCTGGCAATATTGGATGTTATGTTGCCGGATATGGATGGATTCACCCTTTGTCGCGAGATTCGGAAGGATTTCTTTTTTCCAATTATCATGTTAACAGCGAAGGTGGAAGAAATGGACCGGATTAACGGCATTGTTATGGGAGCAGACGATTATCTGACGAAGCCTTTTGTACCGTTGGAGTTAATAGCCAGAGTTAAGGGACAGCTTCGACGGGCCGGACAATATAATCAAGGATTAAAACAGGAACCGGAAACGGAACTATATGAGGTGCGAGGGTTAGAGTTGGATAACACCCAGCACACATGCCATCTTTATGGAGAAGATCTGGCATTGACACCGACAGAATTCGATATTTTGCTATATTTGTGCCGCCACATGAACCAGGCAGTAACGTCAGAAGAATTATTTGAAGCGGTGTGGAAAGAACAGTATTATGAAAGTAATAATACCGTATTTGTGCATATTGCCCGTTTGCGAGAAAAAATGAAAGAAAACAGTCGCAAACCCAAATTTATAAAAACGGTTTGGGGTGTGGGCTATAAATTGGAGGATTCATAGTGGGCAAAAGGAAAGAACTGGCGAAGCGACTATTGCGTCGGTTGCTTGTTCGCTTGTTGGTGTGTTTATTGATTGCATTAGCCGTATTTGGTATCGGGTTTTGGTATTGTACGAAGGTGCATGGCATATGGACGGGAACGGAGGCACTTTACCCATTTCTGGTCTATTTAAAAGAGATGGCGCTGCCGGTAATCAGCCTATACATGGTTGTGTGTGTAATTGTTATTTCATACTTGCAATTTCGACGTATTGGTAATGGCTTATGGGAGATTCGAAAACATCTGAAATCCGAAGCGGTGGATAACGGTTACATTCCGGAAGAATTAACGGAATTAAACATGCAATTACAGCAATATAGTATGGAAATGGAGTTGTCCAAGCAGGCGGAAAGCGAAGCCAATCAGCGTAAAAACGATTTGATTATGTATATGGCACATGATTTGAAAACCCCACTGACATCTATGATTGGATATTTGACGCTTTTGACGGAAGAAAAGGCATTACCGGAAGAAATTCGCGAGAAATATCAGGAAATTGTGCTGAATAAATCTCTGCGATTAGAAGAGTTAATCAATGAATTTTTTGAGATTACGCGGTTTAACTTTAGCCACATGGTTTTGGAAAAGCAGACGGTGAATATGACCCGTATGTTGCGCCAGATGGTGACGGAGTTTTATCCAATTTTCCACGAACGTGGGTTGACCTGTCGCATGGATTTTGAAGAGGTAGAAGTAATCTGCGATGTGGATAAGATGGAGAGAGTATTTGATAATCTGTTGAAAAATATTGCAAATTACAGTTATTCAGATTCCGAAATTATGTTAAGCTTGAAAAAAGCAGGAGAAAAAGGAATGCAATTAACGACAGTGAATCGGGGAAAGACCATTCCACCGGAGAAAGTAGCGCATTTGTTTGAGCAGTTTTTTCGGGTGGACGGTTCACGTTCCTCGGAAACCGGCGGTACCGGTTTAGGGCTTGCGGTAAGTAAGGAAATCGTGACATTGCATGGTGGAACCATTACTTGTGATAGCGCTGAAGAACGAATTATATTTACGGTAACGTTGCCATAAAGTTGCATCTTAAGAAAATTGTAAGAATTATGTTAGGCGGACGCAAAGAAGAATTTCCGGGAATTTGTCATACTAGACTCATAGAGGAGGAGCGATATGATGACAAGAACGGAAATTAGAAAAAGACAAAGAACAAGACAATTGAGAAGAATCAGAAGAACCCTGGTTAGCGTGGTACTGTTATTGTGCATGCTGACAGGGTTCGTGTTGCATCAAAAAGGGAAAGTATCACTTTTAGCGGCTTCTAATATCAAAAGTGCGCCGGAACAATTGCAGGAATTATACGAAAAAAATCCGGAGACATTGGAGTTTGTTTCTCATTATGAAGAAAATCAGAAACATCCGAAGAAATTAAGTATTAAGAAGGATGTACAAAAAGGGAGGATTCCGATGTTTTTGCAGTGGGATGAACGTTGGGGTTATCGTAAATATGGTAGCACCTTTATGGCTATTAATGGATGTGGACCAACGTGTTTATCCATGGTATATAGCGGATTAACAGGAAAGACTCATTACAATCCATATCGGGTAGCAAAGATAGCAGAACGGGAAGGGTATTATGTAAGCGGTTCAGGAACAAGTTGGGATATGATGACGAGAATGGCAGGAGAAATGGGACTGATTGCCAGAGAACAACCATTTGATAAAGAGGCTATTTTGCAAAACCTGAAAGTGGGCGTTCCGATGATAGCCATTATGGGACCGGGGGATTTTACCACCCAAGGGCATTTTATCGTGTTATGTGGAGCCGATGAAAACGGAAACGTGATTGTACATGACCCAAACAGCAAAAAACGAAGTGAACAAACCTGGGATGTAACACAGATGATGGGGCAGATGCGAAATCTGTGGTGTTATCGAATCGAGAAGTATTAATGAAATGTTAAAAAATAGTGATAAATAGGCGGGTTCCTTGTTTTGCCAAAATTGTATGTTAGAATGAACGTATGTTGACATGCATTTGATAGCAAGGAGGTTCCGGGGATGTTAAAAGATAGAGTGTTGGGCTTTGTAGCCGTTATACTAAGTCTGGTTTTGGTCTTGGGAAACGGAATGGAAGTAATGGGAAAGGAAAAGGACATACCGTTCGGCGGTGGGTATGCAGCTTCTGGTGAGTTACCGGAGGTGGGGTATTCGGCTGTTATTTACGATGTCAGCAATGGTCTACCGGATATGGATGCAAATTATATTTTAGCAGCAAGCAAAGGATATATGTGGATAGGAAGTTACGGCGGAATTACAAGGTACAATGGTTCTGTTTTTGAGCGGGTTAATTCCTCTAAGGGGTTAACGAGTGGCCGTGCATTGTTTGAAGATAGCAAAGGCCGCGTCTGGATGGGAACGAATGGCGATGGCGTTGTGGTAATGGAACATAGTAGAAAAACGCATTATTCGAAAAACGATGGATTGCCATCCGATTCTATTCGAAGTTTTGCAGAAGATAAAAAAGGAAATATTTACATTGGTACTACGGCGGGGATTGTTTATTTTAATTTGGAGCATCACATAATTCCGTTAAACGATAAACGCCTTGAGAATCAACGGGTTTTGCGAATCGTTTCCGATAAAAAAGGTGAGATTTATGGATATACAAAAAATGGTGACATTTTTTGTGTGGATGAACAGAAAATTAAGCGTTTTTACGAAAATGGGAGTTTACCGATAGAAATGGTTTCAACCATTTATTCGGATGAGAAAGAAAAGGGAACCATCTATCTGGGAACAAAGTCCAGTCATATCTATTATGGAAGATTTGGAAAGAAAGATATGAAAAAAATGTCCATTGCGCCGTTGACTTCTGCAAAATGGATTACGCGGGCCTGCGGACATATTTGGGTGGCATCCGAAACGGAGATCGGTTATTTTGATAAAAATTACAAGTTTCATGTGTTGAAGAATCTGCCAATGAATAATTCCATCGAAATGATGACGGTAGATTATCAGGGAAATCTGTGGGTGGCGTCTACCCGTCAAGGAATAATGAAAATTGTTGCAAATCATTTTGTGAATATTACGCAATTGGAAGGGTTAAGTGAGGAGGTGGTTAGCGCCACCTGCTTATACAACAACCAATTGTATATTGGAACCGACACCGGTTTGCGTGTGGTGAGCAAGGATGATCAAGTTGTGGAAAATAATCTTACAAGATACATCGGAGAAAACCGCGTGCGTTGTCTTGCGAAAGATAATCAGGGGAATTTGTGGGTATCTACTTACAACAAAGAATTGGGACTTGTATGCTATGATAAGAATAAGAAAATTAAGAAATATACTATAGAGGAGGGCATGCCCTCCAATGAGATGCGCTGTACCGCAATCGATCAGCAAGGAACTGCCTACGTTGGCACCAGTGGAGGATTGGCGATTATCCGGAATGGAAAAGTAGTTCGAACCATTGGGCGGGAACAGGGAATAGAGGATCCGGCTTTTTTGACAGTGGAACTAGGCCAAAATGGAGAGATTTATGCTGGCACAGATGGTGGCGGAATTTATATTATAAGGGAGAATGAAATTGAACATCTGACTACACAAGAAGGTTTGACCAGTGACGTAGTGCAAAAAATCAAATGGGATCCGGAGCGGAGAGTTTTTTGGATTATAACGTCCAATTCCATTGAATATTTGAAGGATGATGAGATTGAAAACGTATCGTCTTTTCCGTACAAAGGTGCCCATGATGTGTATTTTGATAATAGGGGAAAATTATGGGTAATTTCTTCTACCGGTGTATGTATGGTGAAAGCGGAAGAATTAATAGAAAACGACGTGAAGGGATACAAGGTATTTTCCGTGGAAAATGGGCTTATGAGTACGCCAACTCGTAGTGCATTCAGTGATATTGATGAGAAGGGTAACCTGTATATATCCTGCATGACCGGAGTAGAACGGATAAATATAAATAAGTATAAGGATAAAGCCGTTCCGATTAAGGTGGGGATTAGTTCCATTTTCTTCTCGGATGAGCGTCTTTTACCGGATAAAAAGGAACGTTATACAATTCCTGCAGGTGAGGGGAGAATTAGGATTTTACCATCGGTATTAGATTACACGCTACGAAATCCCCGCGTCCGCGTATATCTGGAAAGCCGTAAGGATGCAGGTATAGATACTTCGCGGGCGGAGATGTCGGCGTTAGAGTATATAAGTCTGCCCTATGGAAGTTATACCATGCATATTTGTGTACTGGATTCTATGACAGGAAAGACGCTTTTGGACGAGGCGTTTGAGATAGAAAAAAAGCCGCGTTTTTATGAGCTGCGTGCTTTTCAGATTATGCTTATTTTATTGCTGGCGATATTTACCGGATTTGTTGTATGGCGTGTTATGGCAGGTACAGTTATTCGTAGACAGTATAATGAAATTGCTATTGCAAAAGATGAAGCAGACAGAGCAAATTCGGCGAAGTCTCGTTTTCTTGCAAATATGTCTCATGAAATTCGTACCCCGATAAATACCATCATGGGTATGGATGAAATGCTTTTGCGAGAAG
>SVEW01000077.1 GCA_015057205.1 Lachnospiraceae bacterium
TTCGGTACATGGGATTTCCCAGGCGTATATACCGAGAAAATCCCATAAGTGACGTGAAAACGTAGGTACATAGGCTTCTGGAAATGCATATGCCGAGAAGTGTCCAACACAAGTAAAAATCGTAGGTACATAGGATTTGAGAAATCTATGTACCGAGCACGCCCCAAAGCACCTGTTGGTGATTTTTTGATTATGTAGCAGGTATTAATAAATGAGCTGTGCACTAGTCACTTAGTGCGACAGCCCATTTCCACATAATTAGTAATACAAATCTCAATTATCGAAAATATTTCTCTACATCCGTCGTTATCCTGCCCCTTTCTTTATAAACATCCGTTGCATTCACTGCGGATAAAATGAGTGCATTGTCTTTTGTAGTATCATCCTTCTCTCCATTTTTGATACAACGCTCAAAATGTCCCATATTCTTGCTATAGTAAGCCAAGGTAGCTGTGCCCCCCGATTTCTTTTTCTTGTCATTACAATACTCCATCTCTATTTCCTCGGCACGACCATCGATAAGCGCCTGCTTCAGCTCAATAGAATTCAGATATTTTCCCTCCAGCTTATACACACAACACATGGATGGGTCAAAAAGCACAAACTTCTGATATTCTTCCAAAAACACCTCATCTACAATATGACATTCATTGTCCTCAGGATCAGTACTGAACATGCCTTCATAAAAGGCTTTGATGCCATTTGCACGAAGCACTCCTGCGAAAATTATGGATATTCCCCGGCAGTTCGTGTAGTTTTCCTGCTTTTCCGCATGCTCCATCTGCGCTATCGTTCCTTTCTCTGCGGCATGTTTATAATTTGCACCGTCCTGTGTATACAATTCGCACAGGCGGGTATACAATTTCCAAATGGATGCAAAAGATTTATCCTTGGCCCGTTCGAAGCCACGTTCCTCAAGTGCTTTTAAAACATCCGGATTTTCAAACTCATATTCGTAGTTAACCTCAAGCGCGTCTTCCGCATAGTCAGAATTTTCTTTTAATACTGCGATGTTTTCCTCCGGCACTGTAAAATATCCTTCTTTGTAATGCGCTTCCTCAGAGATTTTTTTCATTACACAGTCAACAGTAATGTCTTCCATAACATCCACGTGAATTTTAAGTCCTTCGCTGCAAAGCTGCATGTCTATTTCCATCGGGGTATTGACTGCTTTTAAAATCATTTTCGCTGTGTCATCGGTCATTTCCCTGATTTCGTCAAAATTCGCGTGCATCTGACCAATGCTCACAAAGGATATTTGCGCAAATTCTTCGCCGCCTTCCTTCACTCCCAGATAGACCTTTGCATTCGGTACAAAAAGTGCTCCCTGATACGTTCCATAGATTTTCTTTCTCATTTTCCTTCCTCCTGATTCTTTATCATCTGCCAACAATCCCATACGCGCTGTAGAGGTTTTTTCTTCCTTTCCATATTCCGAAAAAACATCTCTTCAATCCCTTCTAACGCTTTTTCGCCAATGGCGTTATGAATAGGAACCTCGCCATTCGTAAAATCAAATTTGTAGACCTGCGTAAAACTGCATTTTTTCTCGGTTTCATCGTATTGCTTTATGAATCGATAGGCTTCTTTTATGCAATTTTCCATCGATTCCAAATCCTCCAAGCAAGAAAGAACCTGTGCTTTGGTTATGAGCAAAACCGCTTGTATTTCCTGGTAAAAACTGATTTTGTCCGCTTGCATATGTAACTTTACAATGGTAATTTCCGCATCTACAAGCTCCAATGCTTTTTCAAGATTGGCGCATTTTCCGGTTTCACACAAGGTCGACGCAAGATTATATACAATGGCTTGCTGCTCTGAAAAACAACGCATGTGTGCGATTGAAAAATGATGAAGCGCATCCTTCGTTCTTCCCATCTGCCTTAAAACCACACCAATTGCATTGTCGTTGCAGTTGTCATAATTGATTTCTCGCAAAAGCTCCAATGCCTTTTCCGGATTAGTTCTGCGATACAAAAAGGCTACTTTGAATTTAATGGTATATTCATTAATCTCTGCATCGTGATTTTGTGCAATGTAATTTAACGACGTTTGAAAAAGGTCAATGGCACGCTCGGAATCTTTTTCCTTTAAGTATTTCATATATTTGTAGTAATACATATTGCCACAGGTATAGAGCACCTTAAATGCATGGGGATAACGCAGCAGCGCACTGCCGGATTCTTCCTCAGCGCGTTCAAATTGATGTGCATGCGTCAGTTTTTCTATGGACATACACATATCGTCCATTTTCTTGGAAGTCAGGTCAAACCCCACCAGTTCATCCATGGAGACATTGAACAAATTGGCCAATTCCATCAATGTCGTAATATCCGGTACATTTCCACCGTTTTCCCACTTGGACACAGCGCCAATCGTCACTCCCAGTACTCCCGCAAGCTCCTCCTGCGTAAGCTTCATTTCCTTTCGATACCGTTTAATATTTTCTGCAACCTTCAAAGACATTTCTCATTCACCTTTCCTGCTTATGCTTCTATTTTACATTCACTTTTCACTAATTGTAACACATCATTTGTACAATTAGTAAAATATATTTTTTCCATTTTGGAAAGTTATCACTTTATACGATGGCAGTTTTTGCGGCTTTTGCAACACATTCCCTGAACGTGAGTTTTACGCTTATGCGTTGCACATTAATTGCAAAAAGACCTGCTCTCTCGAACAGCTCCACCAAGGAAGCGCAAAGAACACCTATGCATTCTTCTATAACCTCATATACATCAAGCCGGTTCGATCTTGAATTTTCTTGGCCATATGGCCGCAAAAATTCAGAGGTGAGTATCCATGGAGATTAAAAGAAACAACTATCTTAACGACTTAAAAAATCGAATGCATAATGAGTTTTCAACTATTAGAGGATTTTGAAGAGGTTCTAAATTCTTTACTTCATATATCAAATTTGGATATCCATGTAACAGGGAGTAATTCGAAATTTCTTTCCAAAGATATCATCACAGAATTTAGGGGACCTGGGTGTTGTTCCGGTAAGAAAAATGACAGATGACGGAAAACGTATTCGAACACAATTGGAAATTGATTTTATAGCTACTATGGGTAGCAAGAAGTATTATTTACAATCGGCATTTAGTTTGCCTGATGAGACAAAAATAAAGCTGGAAAAAGCCTCGCTTCTTAATGTGAATGATTCTTTTAAAAAGCTGGTGATTGTAAACGATATGCTAAATGTTCGGCGTCGAGTCTTGTGTACCAATTTAATATCAATTTTTCCTGCTCAGAGCCAAGCGGGTAGATGAAAGGCTCTTTTTCATTATTCCAGCGGTTTCTTATGGAAATTACGGGTGAATTACACCTCTGCGGAAATCACCCGTAGCAGAAGTTTGTGAAATGAAAAACTTTACGGGTAAGGCAGCAAATACGCTGGTTTCACACGTAGGCATCAGAGATGGATTTGTGAAAATCAACGTGTGGATAGACATTTACGAGAATCCACACGTAAGGAGGATCAGGGCGATTACGTGTGAAATGGTATTTCGCTTGAATTGCCCGTAAGAAATTAGGAAAGCATCCCTGAACCCTACGGGTGAATCTAGCAATTAAAGAATTCACACGTAGGAATCGGCAAAAGCACAACGGAAGCCTACGTGTGAAATTTTAGAAAACAGCATATGACCCGTATGACTTCCTTTGAGCCGATTATCCTGAAATATAATATAGCATGAAAAAAGGACCTCTAATCTGCCTAATCCCCTCATTTCTGTTACCCCTTTTGGCATAACAACCTTCGAAAGAAACCTAAAATCTGCGCAGGTCCTTTCACCAATATACGATATACCCTTTCCAAAAATCACTTACGGCAACTTCCTTTGTCTATTTTATGCGTCGTAATAATCCAACATACCACTGCAATGCAAATAATTACTCCAACGGCAAATATAGCCTTTTTCTTGCTTTGCATCACACCGTCTCATCTACCGCAGCACCCTTAATCTCTTCTTCAATCAGCTTCATCTTCGTCATCATATCCTTGACTTCCTGTTGCGCTGCATCCAGTTCTTTGGTAACAGTAGACGTCTGCTTAACTCCATCCAAAATGTCTTCCACAAACTTCTCCATCTCTTTTTTCTTTTCCTTAGAAGCTTCCAGTTTCTTCTGAAGTTCCTCTTCCTTTTCTTCTTTTTCTTTGGCTTTTTCCTTTTCTTCTTCCATTTCCTCGTCGATATGCTCTTTCGTTTCATCAATCAACATGCCAACAATTTCCTTGGAAGCATTTTCCAGGACTTCTTCCGCTTGATTCTTTGCATCCAGAATCGGATGGGTTTTCAAGCGCTCTAATTCTGTTGCCTGAATGACTTTTGTTTCAATCTGGATTTCCCTGGAAGCCTCTTCCATCTCACCCCTAAACTTGCCCTCAAATCCAAACAATTCTAGGGAATATTGCTGATACTCCGTCAAGTCGGTAGACTTCATTAAAAAAACCTTTTCCCATTCTTCCTTCGTCAATCGAATATCGGATCCTGGCCTATTTGCCATGCTTGCCTTCTCTATTAAGCGCAATTCTTTCTCTTCCGCACTATCTTCCGGAACTCCGTACAGTTCCCGAAGCTCCGCTCTGCGAGCCTCCAATGCCTGAATTTCTTTATTGGCTTCATCCATATCACCCTTCAGATTCAGGATGCGTTCTCTTCTACCGTTCTGCTCATCGTTGATTTTTTGCTCTTTCGCATAAGCATTTCCAAGAATCTGCAATGCTTTCTTCTTCGCCGCATTTCGCTTCTCTTCAATGGGATCAAACTTCGGCTGTAACATACTTCCATCCATGGTTTTTTTATCCGAAACACCCTTACTTTTCTTATCAACTTGCAGTTCATCCCCCACATAGTTGGTTGATTTATTAATCTTCATCTGCAATTAATCCCCCCATAGCATCTACCGTTTCACCTAATACAAAGCTTATTCTTTCCCGTGCCTTTTGCTTCCAAAAGCGCGTCATCCGCACGTTTAAAAATAGTATCAGAAGTATCGCCCTTTATAAATTGCGTCACGCCTACACTGATGGTACAACATCCCACTTTCGCAATCTCAAGTTGTGAAATCCTTTCTCTAGCCATCTCGATGCGTTCTAAGACTTTATCTATCTCCAGGTGTGGGGCTAAAAACAGGAATTCTTCCCCACCCCAGCGCCCGACAATACCGCTTGGTAGTTTTTCCATTTCTAAAGCCATGGCATGCGTCAGTGTCTTTAACACAGAGTCTCCAACATCATGTCCATAGGTATCATTTATTTTTTTAAAATCATCAATGTCAACTATCCCAAGTAACATAGGAATATCATGTTTGTTTGCACGTTCCATTGCATCACTGACGATTTTGTTTAGCATACGGCGATTATATATTCCCGTCAATTCGTCCGTTTCTGCACTCTCTTTCAACATCTCATTGGCTTCATGCAACTCCGCAGTCGTAACATTGATGTAGTTTGCCAATCTCCTTACCATAGAAATCGGCGAATGCATCGCCTGCTCCGGTGTTCTTGGCAATTCTACCTCACCAACCCCCGTTGGGTTCATTCTGGCCTTTCCACCCTCACGCATCGAAATCGCAATCAGGGTCACATGGTGCTCAATAATGTAATCTCCCATACCCATAATTTCACCGAACGAATAAAAACCGGCCACCGGTGCTATATTTGCGAACGGTGCTGTCTCTTTGTTGATGAGATATTTCCAATAAAGCCTGCGCACACCACAGCTATACAAAAAAATGGCTTCCGGCGCAAAATTTTCTACCTCATTTTTCAACTTGCATACATCCTGACGAATCACATCCGGGTCTCCATAAGAAAGATTTACCGGTGTTCCCTCATCCAAAGCTGCTGCAAGTTCAATGGAATCATCACTCGCATCGCAATAATACGGTAACCTCAGCACATCATATCCGTGCTGGTGCGCCATAATCGGAAACTCCAAAATATTACTAAAGAAATCCTCGTCCGCCTGAATATCCAAATATTTCTTGTAGACCCGACCGGCAGGAACATTATCTAGTTCGTACAAATGATTTCCATCTATCTTGGTAACAGAAAAATCCTTACCAAGCGGTTTCCATCCAATAGCATGCTTCACTGCTATATGTAACGCATCGCCGGCATAGGTTATAAAAACGACTCCGCAATGAGAAATATTATCTCCATCGAACACGATGGTATCCTTACCAATCACATCTTCATTCGCGCTACCACCACCCCAAATGCACACTTTCCGTTTATGCTTTTCCACTTCATTTATAATAATGCGATTATCAAGTGAATGCACGGTAACCAAAATCTCTCCGGCTTTAATATTGACATCCGCATCCAAAATATCCCGAATGGTCATGCCAGCTACTTTTTCTCTATTATCTCCACAATCCAAAAAGTAGACTTTCACCAAACTGGATTCAAAAACTGACACAGAAAGCACCATGCCGGATTCCCACAAATGTCCGTCACAAATGTCGCCATTGGTGCTCGTACCCGCAATAAATGCCGATGGAAACATATCTTTTATTCGACTTTGCACCTGTCTAATCTGTTCGTCCTTCAATTTCATGGAGTAAATATGGAAAAGAACAGACTTATATGGCAATGTCCCCAGTATATCATTCAATGATTGTAAAATATCCTCTAACTCTTCTATTTTCGAAAGTTCATAATTGTATTGCTTCAATGTTTGCTCCTCACAAATAATAATTAACTTCTACACTCCTACTATACCGTAAAATCAAGCTCTTTTGGTGTAAAAAATGTAAAACTTAGCACAAAAAGGGGGTGGAAACCCACCCCCTTGTTATTCATTCTCTTCTTTCACCGTCATAAATTGCTTAAGCATTCCCTTTGCCTTCTCCACACTAGCAGTGTCCGGATACGTTACATACGCATAGGCATTCGGTGCAGAATAGCTGGTTGCCTTACCACCGGTTCCTGTCACTGCGTATCGCTCAATCTTCCACTTTCCGGCACCGTTTAGAAAAGTCTTAATAAGTGCCGATAAATCACCATCGGAATAATCCGTTACAAATGTCCCCTCCAGACTATTTAAAATATTACCATAATTGGCAATCAAACTCAACTTATTATCGGAAGCCTTCTTCACCATAGCCGTGATTACTTCCATCTGATGCTCGCCACGGGCATTATCACCTGTGGCAAACGCATGACGTTCTCTTGCGTAGGCAAGCGCCATCTTACCATTACACTGATTGATTCCCTTGGTAAAATGAATATTGGACTTATACGTTGTAAAATCCGACGGCGCATCCACCGTAATACCACCTAGCGCATCAATCAGACGCTCAAAACCGGTAAAATTAATCTGTCCGTAATGACTCACCGGAACACCATAAAAATTCCCAAGAGATTTCATGGAGTTCTCAATTCCATAAAGACCACAGTGCGTCAGCTTATCATTGGCACCACCGCCGGCTGCATTCGGAATATAATAATCACGCGGTGTGTTTAAAAGCAAAATCCGGTTAGTTGTTGGATTCATCACCATTAAAATATTCACATCGCTTCGGCTCTTCTTAAGGGTCTTGCTTCTCGTATCGGAACCGCTTAAATACATAATAAACGGCTTATCAAAATTCTCCGTGCTCTTACCATCTTTACCGGCGAAAGCACGTAACACATCCTGCGTCTTATCTAACATCAGTGATGCATATACTGAACCGGAAAACAGACACAATCCAAGCAACACCGCTACCACACCGGCACCAATGCGCTTGCCCTTCTCACGGTGCATCCGGGATTTGATAAAAAAGATACCTTCAATCAGCAATAAACTAATCATCATGCACAAGGCCGCCAATTCATATTGTTCCGGCAGCATACCTGCATCATGAATGTTCCACATCAAATATCCCATAGCGCCAATCACACCTATGTACATTAAAAAACCAAGTTTCGTTACTTTCCTACGCTTCGCTCTATCCATCGAATTTACTTACTCCTTCTCTAATTCCGTACGCACCAATTCCGCATACGCAACACGACCTTCTCCATTTAAATGGATTCCGTCGTTGTAAAACCACTCACTGTGGCTATTTGCATGCTCATTCCAACGAATCAGCGTCAGGTTCTCATTCTTATCCGCCAAAGTCTGAATCACTTCGTTCACTGCATCCTGATTCGTAAGGTGTGCGCCATAAGCAGTTACCCAATATATTTTACGCTCACTTCCGATTTCGTCAAGTAGTTTTTGTCCATCTTCTTCAGAAAAAAGTCCATTGGTTCCCAATCCTATCACCACACGGCCACCTAAATTGTCCGCATTTTTTAAAGAAACAACCAAATCTTTAGCCTGCACCAATTGCCTCGATTCCTTGGCATCTACCATAATATTCTCTATGCGGTTCTCCATTTCCGCCTGTGCACCAAGCATAACAGAATCTCCAATGCAAGTAATATTCTCATTCAAAAGTTTCGGTTCCTCAGGTTCTTCCGGCTCCTCAGACGCCTTATTGTCTTCTGCCTTTGCGCTTACCTGCTTCGTCTCCACCACCGCATCACTGTTCTTCTCTTTCTCTTTCGCGGCAAAACCGCATCCTACCATAACACATACCAGCACCAATGCCAGTCCGATAATCCCATTCTTAATCCATTTTCTATTCACCAAACGTCACTCCTTCCCTCGTCTTTCAGTAACACCTTTATTGGACGTCCTGTATTCCAAAAAAGTTTCCAACCTTGCGTATTTATTTTATTCAACTTATAATAAAGAAGAGAAATGTTTAGGGAGGTTTCTATGTATGAAAAAAAATCAGCTTTTCCTCTGTGTTGGACTACTATGTCTTCTGCTGTCAGCCTGCGGCTATAGCAGGGAAGAAAAGGCTTTAATGAAGCACTATATCCAACAGGGTTCTAAAAACGCCAAAGAATATATCAAAGAAAAATACGGCTTTGATGCCGATGTTAAAAAATGCGAGCATATCTATCCGGGGTCCGGACCGGTTCCGGATTTTTCCCCCATGCCAACCGGCAACGTTTATGTCACCATGCACTATGATGGTCAGACCTTCACCGTAGAAATCTCCGGTGAAAAACAGACTACAGAAGGATACGACGACTACCAGTATGATGAAATTGTCTCCGCTTTTACGGGAAATTTCCAAACCGTGACAGGCCTAACGCCTACGGAGGTACTACTCGGTTTCGGATTACATCCGGGGGATGAGAAGCACAACGGGCTCGTTTCTACCTATTTTGACGGAAATAATTTGCAGGATGTACTTTGCCCGGAAAAAATGGGGCACGCTTCCGCCGTTGTTTCCCTGGTAAACGGAAATTTATCCTCCATATCCTACAAAGGCGCCAGCCTTTATCAGGATTTACACGTAACAAATGTAAACGTCGTCAACTACCTTTCCTCGGAGGATATGGCCGCGGTAAAATATCGCTACACATCCGGCAAACCGGGCGTATGGCATAACGTTCTTGGACTACACGCATCGGATTTTCTTTACAGTGCCCAGCGTGACAGCCAATACACCGTCATTAACCGGACAGAACAGGATGGTATTATTCTTTGCACCTTTGACGGTGCCCCCGTCAACTTAACACCGGCTTCCGTAGATGATCCGGAAGCGTATAACGGAAACGGTTTTATTGAAGCAAAACAAATTGCGCAGGGATACCAACTTTCCACAAGCTCCGACATGGTATTGATTTATTACCCGAAGGCGAAGATGGACTTATCTTCCCATGCGGAGCAGGCAACCCTTACCTATCAGTATTACACAGCAAATGGCAACCTTTCCCACGGTCGTTTGCCAGCCATTTCCAATTGTACCGATGAGGATTACCTTACCGGAGTTTTCTATAACAATGGGCGAAGCGATGTACGGATAGCTGCTTTTACTGACAATCATTAATAAAAAAGAGGCTAACCGTTGTTCTTTCAACCATTAGCCTCTCACTTTTTATCTCATTCCCTGTGATTCTTTAATTACCTCTTTTGCCATTGCCAACTCTTCCCCGGAGATACCGGATGCTAACAAGAGTTGGTCTTCCGCCCCATTGTTTAACAACCCAACTGCAATTTTAACTTTTGTCTGTTTCTCAATCGCTTCGCCGAATTGCTTCTGATATTCTTCAGCGCTCTTACTCATTCAGCCATGCCTCCTTCACTCAAATGTTTCTACCATTTTAGCATGTTGGTATGACCGAATTGTGATCCAACCATTCTATTCAGCTCTATCCATTGCAATCTGGAAATCTCTCTGATCGGTAAAGATTTCATGGCGATATGGATTTCTCTTCTGTTCTTTAGAACGCTTGATAATAACTGCTAAGCAAAGTACGTTTGCTGCTAATGCAATGATAGCAACTACGCCCTGCATGGTCGGATTTGCCGCGGTTGGATGCTTGGAAGGATCCATAAAT
>SVEW01000078.1 GCA_015057205.1 Lachnospiraceae bacterium
CGATTATCGCGGACGGTGGAATTAAATTCTCCGGAGATATGACCAAGGCTTTAGCTGCCGGAGGTTCTGTATGTATGATGGGTAGCATGTTTGCCGGATGCGATGAAGCCCCGGGCGAATTTGAATTATTCCAGGGTAGAAAATATAAAGTTTACCGTGGAATGGGCTCTATCGCAGCTATGGAAAACGGTAGCAAAGACCGTTACTTCCAGTCTGATGCTAAGAAATTAGTTCCGGAAGGTGTAGAAGGCCGTGTTGCTTACCGTGGTTCCGTAGAAGATACCATTTTCCAGTTGGTGGGTGGTATTCGTTCCGGACTTGGTTACTGCGGAGCTCCAACCATCAAGGATTTACAGGAAACCGGTAAATTCGTTAAAATTTCCGCTGCTTCTTTGAAGGAAAGTCATCCACATGACATTCATATTACGAAAGAAGCTCCAAACTATTCAACCGAAAGCTAATTACAGGGCGGCTGCATGGACAACATGTGGCCGCTGACTTTTTATTCTCATTTTGCTACATCTTGGTATCCCCTTCTTACCACTTAGTCAAATCCTATTTACCCTGCCACTCCCCCCTGCTATACTAGCCTCAACAACAAACAACACACGTAAGGGAGGGTATTTTATGTTACATGAATTCTATCGAAACAACCGGTTAAACTTCTCGTTTTCCATCTTGGGGCAGGTGGTGATGGCAGGATTTAGTATTCTGATTTCCTTCTTTTTGGGAGCCATTATCGATGCCATCCAGGCCGAAAGCCTCACACAGCTTACCCGCATCGGCTGGATGATTCTGATTTTCACCCCATGCTATCTTGTAAGCCATTGCCTGTGCAATCGCATCTTTGCAAGATTCATCCATAAAGGCCTGCGCCAGTATAAGGAAAAAGCATTTTCCCGTCTTTGCGCAAAGACCCTGCAGGCCTTTACCTCGGAAAATACGGGCAGCTACTTATCAACCTTAACGAACGATATTACATCTATTGAGGAAAATTATCTTCATGCAACGGTCGATTTAGCGCTTCAAGTATTATTATTCTTCTCAGCTCTGGCGGTCATGGTATACCAAAGTCCGCTTTTGACCTTGGCAGTGATACTCCTTAGCACTCTGCCAATTTTGGTCTCCCTGCTAATGGGAAAAGGGCTGTCCACCAGAGAACGCAGGGTGTCTGACTTAAACGAGTCCTTCACCACGCAGATGAAAGATTTATTAAATGGTTTTTCCGTCATCAAATGTTTTCAGGCGGAAAAACAGGTAACCCGCTTATTCCATGATAAAAATAGGCAATTGGAATCCGCCAAGGAAGACCGTCGCTGGTATTCCTCCTTAATTGAGGTTGTAAGCGCCACGGCCGGATGTACCATGCAGTTTGGCATTTTTCTCTTAGGTGCGTACCTTGCCATTCGCGGCCAGATTACCGGCGGCACCGTGATTATGTTCGTACAGCTTTGCAATTACTTAATCAACCCAATTCGCGTGGTGCCGACCTATCTTGCCAAACGCAAAGCCGCCAAAGCGCTGATAGTAAAACTGGATGAACTGCTTGCGCAAAACCAGGAGTCCGACGAAGAAAAAATGGACGCCCACTGTAACCATGCCATTTCCCTTTCGGATCTTGATTTTGGATATGACGAAGACCGTCCGGTGCTTCATGACATCAACTGTTCCTTCGAAAAAGGAAAAAGCTATGCCATCGTTGGCGGTTCCGGCTCCGGCAAGTCAACCTTACTTAACCTAATGATGGGCGGCTATCAAAATTATGACGGCTCCCTTGCCTTCGACGGCACCCAGGTGCGAGATTTGTCCACCGACAGCCTGTACCACTTAATGGGCCAGATTAGCCAGAATGTCTTTTTGTTTGACGACACCATTCGAAACAACATCACCATGTTCCGGGATTTTCCGGAAGAAGAGGTTAGACGCGCCATTTCTCTTGCAGGTCTTGATGAAATCATCGCCGAACGCGGCGAAGACTACCGCTGCGGCGAAAACGGTGTCAACCTTTCCGGTGGCGAGCGCCAGCGTATTTCCATTGCCCGCAGCTTACTAAAGGGTTCCCAGGTGCTTCTTGTAGACGAAGCCACCTCAGCCCTTGATAACGAAACCGCAAAGCATGTATCTTCTTCCATTCTGAATTTGAAAGATTTGACACGTATTGTGGTAACCCACCGTATGGAAGAATCCATTCTTTCCCGCTATGACCGTATTTACGTTATGAAAAATGGTCATCTGTGCGAAGGCGGCACCTTCCGGGAATTGCTGGACAAAAAAGGACACTTTTACTCCCTATACATGGCAGCCAATTAAAGCTGCCCACGAAAAAAGGTCTTGAGAACGCAACGCTCAAGACCTTCTTTTTACTTATTTTTCCAGTAGTACACGGCTAATTGGGTTCGATCCCGTAGTTCTAGTTTTTCAAGTATGATACTCAAATAATTACGCACCGTTCCCTCGGACAAACAAAGTTTTTCCGCAATTTCTTTATTGTTTAAGCCCTCGGCGATCTGCTCAATGATTTCCATTTCCTTTTCGGTAATGCCCTGCTCGGTAAAATCACAGGTCTCTTCCGTCTTTTGCTCCATCAACGCCGGAATACGTCCCATCACTTCGCCACCAAATACTGTCTGTCCACCGGCTACCGCCAACACCGCCGGCTCAATAGCCTCAAAATCCTGTTTCAAAATATAACCCTTTGCCCCGATGTTTAATGCCTTAACGATATATTCATCATCACGGAAGGTAGTGAGCAGTAAAATTTTCGCCTCAGAGTCCATTTTTAGAATTTCTTCTGCTGCAGACAGTCCACTTCGTTGTTGCATCTGAATATCCATCAAAAGCACATCCGGTTTGTATTGCTTATATAATGCTATTGCCTCTTCACCATCGTTTCCAACGGCAATAACGGAAATATTTCCTCCATTCTCTAGAATTGTCTTTAATGAGATGGTCACCAACTGATCATCATCCACCAAAACCACTGTTTTCATTGAATTATCCCCCTATTTTAGTATTGTTATGGTAATTTGAAAACCATTTTCCGTCGAAATACGCAAAAATCCATGCAAGTTATCCACACGTTCGCGGATACCCGACAATCCCATTCCTCCGGTAAAATCTTTCGGAATATCCGTTCCATTGTCCGCAATGAAAAGGCTGTAAAACCCTGGATTTTCAAGGATTTTCAAAGTTACTTGATTGCCATTACTGTGCTTGACCGTGTTGTTTAAAGCCTCTTTTATGATGGCAAGAAATCCATACTTCATTTCGTTATCCACAGATTTATCCACAGCGTAGGAAAACTTTATTTCAAGAGTCGGAAAAGCCGCAATTAACTCTTTTATCCCTCTTTCCAAGTCAATGGATTCGTCATGCAAATCATGCACACTTTGCCGAATATTGTTCATAGCCATATTCAAAGTTTCCTGTAATCCCTCTAATTGTTCCTTTAAAGCATTTTCCTTTGCTATGACCTTTAGCGCTCCGGTTTGTAAAATCGCACGGGTCAGCATATGTCCTACATGATCGTGAATCTCTCGAGCAATACGGTTTCGTTCCTTCAGCGTGGCCATATGAATTTCCGCATTTTGTTGCTCTAGCAACGTACGATTTCGTTCTTTTAACAAAATAGAACTCTCCACACTATCATCTCTTAATTTGCGCATCCTTTCTTCCATGTCGCGGCATAGCCCTGTCTGTAATGCCAGTCTCCAACTAATAATAGAAAGAACTACCACGTACATACAGATTTGTATACGTAGGGGATCCCCTGTTCCAATAAATTGGGTGACTAACACAATCATGCCCAAAAGTATAAACTCATAATGTCTTTTTTTCATAACATCGTACATAATCAATGGCATAAAAGGCAAACATGCCCACCATTGAAACCCTGCAATGATGTACACAGCAATCAATATTTCCTGTAAATATGGAATCCTATATTTTAGGTTTGGGATTAACGTAATGACTATGGCGCACAAACTTGAAAGCACCAATCCCTCTCCGGCTCCAAGAACTCCGGTTAAGACCATGCCGGAAAGCCATATAATCCCTTTATCCACTAACTCTTGTCTCATCTGTTTTATCCTCCATGACTAATCATACCATGCAATATGACATTTGTCACATAAATCTTCTGACAATGCTCACTAGGAATCCCCTTAGGATTTTTTTATAATAAGATCATCAAATGAAAGAAACGGGGGAACCACTTATGTCGCATGTTATTGAAATTAATAACTTAGTAAAACGTTACAAAGAATTAGTGGCACTAGACCACTTTAATCTCACCATAGAAGAAGGTGAAATTTTTGGTTTGCTTGGTCCAAACGGTTCCGGCAAAACCACTACCATCAACTGTATTTTATCTTTGCTTTCTTACGATAAGGGAAGCATTAAAGTATTCGGCAAGGAAATGAAGCCAAACTCTTATAATCTTAAGAAAGACATCGGCGTCGTAATGCAAAACGTGGCCGTATTTGATGAACTAACCGTCTACGAAAACATTGATTATTTCTGCGGTTTGTACATCAAGGACAAAAAACTCCGTAAACAGTATGTAGAAGAAGCCATTGATTTTGTGGAATTATCAGACTTCCGAAAATTCAAACCAAAGAAATTATCCGGCGGACTTTTAAGACGTCTAAACATTGCCTGCGGAATTGCCCACAAGCCAAAATTGATATTCTTCGATGAGCCTACGGTTGCCGTTGATCCGCAAAGCCGTAACAAAATCTTAGAAGGCATTCAAGAGCTGAACCGAAACGGAGCAACCATCGTCTACACTTCCCACTATATGGAAGAAGTGGAGCAGATTTGTTCCCGCATCGTCATTATGGATAAAGGAAAAAGCCTGGCAATGGGTAGCAAAGAAGAATTAAAGGGTATGATTAACTGTACGGAAAAAATCTCCGTAGAAGTCCTGAACTTATCCGAAGATTACATCACCAGGTTGCAACAGCTTCCGGACATTTACCAGGTAACCTATCAGGATAATCTCCTTAAGGTTTCCTTCCGGGGTGGTCGTCATAATATGATCCATGTTATGGATGTCTTATCCGATTATCCTGGAAATTTAGGAAAAATTTACTCAGAACTGCCAACATTAAACGATGTGTTCCTTGAAATCACCGGAACTGAATTACGAGATCATGCTTAGGAGGGATGAAAATGTTTACCCATTATTTACGATATAATCTCCTGACAATGCTTCGCAAAAAAGAAGTAATTTTCTGGACACTTATATTTCCAATTGCGTTATCAACCTTCATGTTCGCCGCTTTTGGACACGTAAACGAAACCACGGAAATGGCAAAACCCGTTCCGGTTGTGGTTATCAACGAACAGGAAGATCCTGCTTTCACACAGGTCCTTGAAATGGTTTCTACGGGCAAAAAACCGCTTCTCGACATCAAAGATATGTCCGAAAGCAAAGCCAAAAAAGCATTGAAAGACGGCGACATTGTTGGAATTTATTATGTACGTGACACCATAACCTTAACGGTTAAGGGAAATGAATTAAAAGAAACCGTGCTCAGCAGTTTTCTCGACCAATACTTACAGCGTCGAGAAACCATGACCATGAACGATGTGAATGCCTGTCGGGAACGCATTACTTCCCATGGAAACCAGGATAATTTGATTTCCTATTTTTACGCAATATTAGCTATGGGGTGTTTGTTCGCATCCTTCAACGGTGTTGACCGCTTACAAGGTTTGCAGGCTAATTTATCAACCCTTGGTGCTCGCCGCGGGGTTGCCCCAACACCGAAATCCATTATCATTTTTTCCGAGTTTTTGGCCGGATTACTATTACAATTTACCGTGTCCATTATCGGATTCCTGTATATGTGGAAGGTTCTGGGAATTCAGTTCGGTGACCGCACCTTGGAAATGATACCGATTCTATTCTTAGGTTGCGCCTGCGGATTATCCCTTGGCATCTTCATCGGTGCCTTGAAGATACCACGTACCTTCGGCGGAAAAATGGGGTTAACCGTATCCCTCAGTATGCTACTCTCCGTTGCGGATGATTTATGCGCACCAAATGTACGTATTATGATTGAACACCATCTGCCGATTATCAACCGTCTAAATCCGGCAGCTTTGATTTCCGATGCGTTCTACGCATTAGGTATTTACGAGACCAACACACGTTACCTTACGAACCTGTGTTACTTGGGCGGCATTACGCTTTTCTTATGTGTCGCAAGTTACCTTATGATAAGGAGGAACCGTTATGCAAGTTTATAAATTATTCTTGAAAATTTTAAAATCGGTATGGGGACAGATTGCGGTTTATCTAGGCATCTTCCTTGGCATTATGGCAATTATGCAAACACAGCACTCGGATAAACCGGACGCGCAATACGTTGACTATAAATTAGAATTAGCCATCTGCGACCAGGATCAGACAGCGGAAAGCAAGGCCTTTGTAAGTTACTTACAGGAAAACTCCCGCAAGCGAACCATTCCTGATTTCAAAAAAGAAACCATTCAGGATGAGCTGTTTTTCCGCAACATTGATGCTGCCATTATTATTCCGAAGGGATTTGCAGCAAATCTTGCAAAGGGCAACGCAGAGGATTGTGTTGACACCTACACCCTTCCGGGACTCATGACCGCTAACCTTACCAAAAATCGCATTAATCAGTACCTGGCAACCGCCATCACCTATGCAGAAAAGGGCCATACGCTCATGGAAGGTATGGATTATGCTAAGAAATCCGCTTCCATCCATGGCACCGTTACTTATATGGAAAAGAAATCCGGCGGACGTACTTCCCGTTATATCTTCTTTTCCTACCTGGCATACGTACTACTTTGTATCACCTTTGTAAGCGGCCTTGCTATTTTGAAAGTTTTCCATACCAAAACGTTAGAAGATCGCATCCAATGCTCTTCTTATCCATTTGGGCGCAAAAATCTGGAAATATTTCTTGGTATGCTCACATTAGGCGCACTTACTTATGTAGCTTTTGCCGCCCTTGGATTCATTTATTTCAAAACGGACATCTTTACCCAAAGTGGTGGCTTATTACTACTAAACACTGCCGGCTACATGATTATGGTATTGGCCTTAACCTATTTCTTAGGTCAGTTAGTTGACAGAGAAGCCCTTATTTCCCCGATTTCCAATATCGTGGGATTGGGATTTTCCTTCCTGGGCGGCGTTTTTGTACCAATCGAGTATCTTGGCAAAACCGTTCTCAAGATTGCTCACTTCCTACCATCCTACTGGTATGTACTTGGTTGTGATTTTGCCGACCATTATACCGGTGGTAGCATCCTGCCGGGTCTGCATTACATCGGAATCGAGCTTGTCTTTGCTTTGGTATTCTACCTTGCCGGAGTGACCGCTTTGAAACTACGCGAAAACCGGTAGCTCATAAAGATAGGCAGAGGTCACGCCTCTGCCTATTTTTATTAAAGGGAAATCGCTCCCGGCTCTTAATACATTCTATTTTTCATCATTCTCCGCTTCGAATGTAATTAAAAATTCTTGTTTTTTCAATTTACATACTTTCAGCCGATTATTACCATTCGTACGTATTGTTAATAAACCACTTTTCTTTATTACATACTATCATTAATAAAATCTTATAAAGAATGTTCCGTTCTCGTAATCAAATCATAAACACCCCCACGCAAAAAGAGCACCGCCCCAGACAATTACTCATCTAAGGCGATGCCCTATATCATCACTTATTTATTTCATGTTATCGGCTGTGCATGCCTCACCTAACATATGACTGTAGATGGTGTTGGATGCATAACGGTAATCGTCCTGCTGATGTGCCTTGTTGGTCAAGGTATTTGCAAAAACGGTTACGTCTAATTTGCCTTTCTTGTAAGAGATTGCCTGAACGGAACCTTTGTATTTCCGTAAGCTTTCTGCTTTCATGAATCCCTCAAGCGGATCTTCCTTGGTTACCTTAATCAGTACTTTTGCATCCTTCGGATACTTGCTGATGTAGTGACCACCGTAGCCGTACATAATGGTATCATTTTCCATTACGTATTTATCGGTAATCATGGATGGTGTTTCGTAAGATACGTGGGATAACGCATCTTCCATGCTCCAGTAGCCCATCTTGTAATCAAAGTTCGGAAGAACCTGTTTTACAGAGTCAAGGGAGTTGCCTTCCATGTAATCCATACCACAAACAAGCCATGGCATACCTACTTTTACAGCGGTAATTTCATCCTTAGCAATTGGCTGGCTACCAACAATCATGTCTGCCTTACCAAGGTCACTGGTAATTTCAAATCCCATCTGTTTGCCATATGCGAAGAAATCCCAGTTATATGGTGGGTTGTCCCAATCAAAGTAATTCTTTAAACCAAATGGCTTGCCATCTTTGGTGGTTTCTGACTCCGGTCCTTTACCTGCAATGTAAAGGGTAGCTTTTTTCAAAAGTTTTGCCTGTGGCAATTCTTTTACGCCCTTAGCCTGCAATACCATAGAATCTTTCACCTTTGCAAAGTTCGCATAGCTCATTACAAAGTCACCTTTGTTCTCGCCATCTTCGATGTAACCAACCGATGCACCCTGATTTAACAAGGTATTTACTGCTTTTACCGCATCGATGGAACAGTTAGAAAGAATGACATATGCATCCTTTTCTCCTTCGAAAGAAGTTGCTGCGGTTAATGGTTTGTCTAATGTCTTTAATTTGCCTGCAAAAGCGCCTGGTTTGGTGATAACATCCATATCAAAACCACGTAACTGGCTAAATGCTGTAATCGGCTCAGAATACAAGTCTTCCCAACCGGTAATCAATACACAATCATACAATGCATTGTTGGCAACGTTACGTTTTGCCTGGTGCATGTCTACTACCACACTGCCTGCCGGATATTTCTTTCCGTTTACTTCGGCTTCCGTCGTTAACGTAGATACTTTTACACCATTTCTCATAAGATGCTCCTGCATCTCAAATGCAGACTTAAGATCCTGCTGCTTGCTATCTACCGGAATTACATAATATTCCGGGAAGAAATTGTTATTTTCCTCATAACGCGGACGGAAATCATCTGCTTCTGCCCCCGGAGTATCGTGGCGGTCTACGTAATAAGGACGAACACTATCTGCATCTTCACCCTTCACACCACGACGATATACTTCTAACTGATTTAACAAAAGTTCCTGTGCGTGTTCTGCACAATAATTTGCTTCGGAAATCAATCCGGATTCCAAAGCGGTGTTTGCATCTTCATTACCCTGTGGCACTTCGATAGTGAAGGAAATGCAACCGTGCAAAAGCGCATACTGTGGGGTATAGCTACTGGACATATCGTCCCATACATAATCCCAATATGGCTTTCCTTTGCCATCCTCTGTCAGGTAATCACGTACCGGCATACGGAAGCTGTTGAATTTCTTGTTGTTACAAATTGCACCATTACCAAAGGCTTCCCCAGCTGCAATACCCTGCTGAATGAACAAATCGTAATCGATGTTCGGCTCATGGGTTGGTGTACATGGCTCAATCTGGAATCCATCTACATATCCGTGAAGCTCGATAAATAAGCTTGGATTAAAATGTGCAATCATACGTGTCATGTTCTGGGTTTCCACCTGGGTCTGATACATATTATCACGGTTTAAATCAAAACCATTTCCATTATGACGAACATTTATGGTTCTGGCATCTCCATTTTCTTCCGGCACAACAATGAAGAAAATATGTTTCAATGCTTCTTTTACATCTAAGGTTACGGTTTCCATCTTGTAGTATTTCTTTAAGTCAACTTTGCCGGAAGCCTTATTGCCATCCTGGATAAAACCAATTCCGGTAGGTCCATTTTTCAATTCTGTTATCAGCTTAGACCAATGAACTTTTCCTTCTTTCATCTCTTTCTTAAGCTGCTTTTCTCCGGCTTTGGTAAATCCGGTGATGTACTGATAGGTAATTTTTCCATCTGTCTGGTCACTCTTAACCATATCCCAGATAAAGTTCATCGGTGCATCTGCACCCTGGTTCTCATCTGCATGGACATTGCTGTAAAGCACCGGAATACGATAATCCTGGGCACCGGTCTTGATGTCGTTGATTACCTTTTCCGGATCATCTTCCATCTTTCTTGCCAATGCTTCCCAGTTCGTAATGCTGTCTTTCTTATCTGCAATCAAAATGTACGGCATATCCAAACCATTGGTGGTCTTACCCATGCTGCGTACTTCTGCGTACATATCATCGCGACCTTCCGCATACTGTACAGCCATTGCCATTTCCGGACCATATTCTGAGTTTAAACGATAGGAATCGTAAGGTCTAACGGAAACTTTTCCTTTACCAAGCACATTTCCATTCTTATCCTTACGGGTCAATGTATATGTTCC
>SVEW01000079.1 GCA_015057205.1 Lachnospiraceae bacterium
ACTAGATGGACGTGGCGCCGGTTTCTCTACGACAGCTCTACGTTCCTCTACTTCCGGTATTTCTGTCTTCTTCTTAAATAGCGGCTTCTTAACTACCGGTTCGTCATCCATTTCAAAATCATCATTATCAATATCAAATTCTTCATCCGGATCTAATTTCATTGCATCAAGAATTTTATCCATCAGTCCCATTCTTTCATCTCTCCTAACACTTCCTACTCAACATAGCTATTCGTATAATAACGCTGACCAAAAATTTTACTTCCAACACGAATCATTGTTGAGCCTTCTTTGATGGCTGCCACATAATCTTGTGACATACCCATTGATAAAATTTTCATATCTACATTATCAATGTTTTCCTTACGAATGTCAACTGCTAATTGCGACATTTTGTGGAAAATTGGCAAATTCTCATCAGGATCCTCTACATATGGTGCACTAGTCATCAGACCACATATATGAATATTTGGTAATTTTGCCACTTCTCTGACTAATTCCATTGTTTCTTCTAAAGTAACACCAAATTTCGTCTCTTCTCTTGCTACATTAACCTGGATTAAAATATCCTGACAAACATTATTCATTACCGCAAGACGACTAATTTCTGCAGCTAGTCGCATAGAATCTACCGAGTGAATTAACGCAACTTTTCCAACGATATATTTCACCTTATTCCTTTGCAAATGGCCAATCATATGCCAACGAATATCTTTGGGCAGACGCTCCATTTTATCGCATAATTCCTGCACTTTATTCTCTCCAAAATCCCTCACACCAGCTTCATAGGCTTCGCGAATCATATCTGCCGGTTTTGTTTTGCTAACAGCAACTAAACACACATCACTAGGTTTACGGTGCACGCTCTTACATGCCTTATTCATTTCTTGTACTACATTTTGCAGTCCATCCATTATTTCGCTCATTTTTTATTCCTTTCTGTCCGTTACTAAGGTACCATTTCGCCCTCTTCCACCAACGTACCATCTAAAACTATGTGATCGTAATTTCTTATACTATACGGCACATTCATATCTGTAATACTGTAATCATCATTCTGTTTTAATATTTGCACAATCTTTACAACTGCATACCCTTTGTTCATACAATAAACACAAGGATAATTGCTTGTTTTAGCAAGTCGATAGGTTGCCGAAGACCCTGGAATTTGTATTTCATCACCAACCTGTAATTTCCCCGAACGAACATAACAATATTGCTCATCAGAGATATAAATTGGCGTCACCACATATTCATCAACATTATTAGTTCCTTTTCCAGCCCCCTTTTTCATAACTCCTTTTGTATTACCACTTTCCATAATACAATCCTTAGGAATGGCAATAAACGGTAATTTTATTATAGAGGAATTTGGTATTTTAAATCCCTTCGTTTTATTGACGATTAAATCAATATCTACATATCTGCTCTTTGCGTACCTAATCAATCCTGTTGTTAACTCTAAGCTCAAGAATTCTTTACCTTTCCGGTTTATTATCTGAAAAGGCACCGTCAAAGTTTTATTATCTGCAAGAAACTTAACATCAATGTAAGAATCTTTCGATAAGTTCTGTTTAAGTCCACTATCCAATGGCACGATTAGATGCCAGGTTTCATCCGTTACCAATTTATAAATGGAATCCCCTGCCACTACCTTCTTACGGTTTGCCAAACTATCCTTTGTATAATTTGCTCCATCTACCTGTTCTGGCGTAAAAGTGTTTACCGTAACATGTTCCATACCATCTTCTTCGTACAAAACAATGCCTGCCTGATACGCATAATACGCAGACATGCCGGAAATTACGGATTCCATCCCCTCTTTTACGGAATATGCTTCTATTATTTTACTATTAACGCTATCTTGAAAACCATAAAGGTCGTAAAAATTATTATCTTTGTATGAGTACGTATAATCATCCAAAAGTTCCAATAGTTCTTTTCTTCCATCCGCACTAATGGAATCCCCTACATTACTCGCAACCTGCTTCAAATCGTTCGAAAAATTATCTGTTTCATGCAATGCATATACGATACTTTTTGCACTTGCTTTTGTATTCTCTTTTGTCAGGTATGTAATGTATCCATTTCGTGATGCCTTAACAACATGCTCCTGCCGAAGCGCCAAAGCATGAAACGAATAATACGAGGACAAATCTCCGATTGTCACTTCGTATGACGCAACACGTTTGTGTGTTACAAATGAGAAAATAAGCACCAGTAAATAGATACAAAGAACACCGAATATAATTCCGCCAATGCGAAACTGAAACGGCTTTTTAAATTTTACAACATTGTCCATTCGTGTCTCCTTCCAAACTATTATTATACCATTTCGTACACCAATAAACAATATTATCAAATAAAAAGGGCTGCTAAAAAGCAGCCCGCATAATTATCTTTTATAACGAAATGTCTATGTATTGTTTTGCGCACTCGGGAAGATCTTTCTCATCTTTAGATACACTTAGTGTAAATTTAATATTATATTTGTCACTTAATACGTTCAATTTCTTAAGAATCTTAGCAAATTCATCCATATTCTGAATGTGTGCAATTGTTAGGAAGCTATCTAAATATACTTCTTCCAAATCGTTATCCTGTGAAAGTATTCCACACAGGAATCCAGTGAATTCATCCGGGCTGTCAACCGGCAACTCCGGTACATTAATTAAACGGACTTTGTTACTAAGCTCATACATGTGCTTGGTATTTTTATCCAAGAATACAATGTTTCCATTAGCTTTCTTTACAGCTTCGTTCACTCTTTCAAGTAGAAATTTAGTCTTTCCTTTTCCTTTTTCCCCAGAAATGATTTGTATCATAGCTTTTTTCCTCCTGCTTCCGTTGTCCACAAATTGTCTGAATCAAAAGAACTCTCCATCCTTTTGGGGCACAACTATCTTTGATAACTCTATTATATTGTATTACCAAAATAAAAACAACATCAAAAACAGAAAATTTTTAAAATTATGCACTTTTACTGTATTTAATCACTTTTTTCTGACACTTTTCATCATCTGATTTACAAAACGAAACATATGGCTCCCATTATCGCCGCCCATTACTATAAAAATATAACGCTGTTTCTTCTTATTTTCTGCTAGCAGTACAAAACATCTTCCCGCATTATATGTGGTTCCGCTTTTTCCTCCAAGTATTTTATACCCAGCAGGAACTTTCACAGTTCCTAACAAGAAGCGATTTCCTGATTCATAAGTCATCGCCTTCTCATACCCACTTGCACGATGAATGGTAATTGTTTTTTTCTTTGTTTTGATTAGCTTAAGGAAACGGGGTTCCTCACAGGCTTTTTGCATGATTAGATACATGTCATAAACAGTTGTATAATGGTTTGGATCATGTATTCCATTAGCATTCACAAAATGACTATGCGTTGCACCCAACTGTGCTGCGGTTTCGTTCATTAATTCTGCGAATTCCTCTACGGAACCACTCACATATTCCGCAAGCGCCTTGGCTGCATCGTTACCGCTAACCATTAACAACCCATATAACAATCCTTCAACAGATACCTCGTCCCCTTCGTTTAAGCCCGCACGATTTGCTCCGGCCGGAAGCATTACCGCTTCTTTACTAATCACGACAGTGTCGCTAAGTTTGCAATTTTTTAATACAAGATAAGCGGTCAAAATCTTCGTGGTACTTGCCGGATAAACCTTTTCCTGTGCATGATACGCATAAGGAGTTTCCTTCGTAGTAACATTAAACGCACCACCAGCCTTTACATAGGACGTATCTACACTCTTTGCAAGAATATCCTTTTCAGGTACTTCACAATAAGCTGCACCTAAATAATCTATATTTGCAGTATCTGATTCTGTAGTTTGTTCTTCGTTTAATACCGAGTAGGCATCATATGCATTTTCCAATGCCTGATCTTTTGCACAGCCCTGTAAAAAGCTGCCCATTAGAGCCATGGCTAAAAAAGCACACAAAACCTTTTTACTTATACATTTCACGCCACTCCATATCTCCTCTGTCTAAAGATTTGATCAAAAGCTCTGCACTGGCCAGATTCGTGGCTAATGGGATGTTATGCATATCGCATAATTTAACTATAATATTTACATCCGGTTCATGATTCTTAGGTGATAACGGATCACGTAAAAAAATAACCAAATCCATTTGATTATGTTCAATCTGAGCACCCAACTGCTGATCGCCACCAAGGTGTCCTGCAAGATATTTATGAACACTTAAATTCGTCACTTCTTCCACCAGTCTTCCGGTGGTTCCGGTAGCATATAAATCGTTTTTGCTTAAAATATTACGGTAAGCAATGCAAAAATTCTGCATTAATTTCTTTTTCGCATCATGTGCAATCAATCCAATATTCATTATCGTACCCCCGATCTATATTTTCTAGGTTGCAAGGCAACATTTAATACAAGACCGATACCAATATACATAGATACCAGTGATGTTAATCCATAACTAACAAATGGTAGTGTTAATCCGGTATTTGGCATTAATCCGGTGTTAACACAAATATTTACAAATGCCTGGTTCGCAATAATTGCTGCGACACCCACAGCAATCAAACGTCCCTGCATATCTTTAGCGCGCTTTGCAACCCAAATACACTCTAATGTGATAAACAAAAGCATAATTATTACAAAAGCACATCCTAAAAAGCCTAACTCTTCCCCGACAATTGCAAAGATGAAGTCCGTATGTTGTTCAATAATAAAACCACCATTCTTTAACGAAGCAGCCTCAGAATTAAACAAGCCTTTACCGGCCAATTGACCGGAGCCAATTGCAATTATAGAGTTAATCTGTTGTAATGCCTCAGATGGATAATCATCCGGACGTAACCACGCCATAATACGCAAATACTGATGATGTGCCAAAAATGTTTCGCCCTTGGTTAATATTACATTCAGCAAAACAATCACCAATGGAATAAACACTGCAATGACTCCACCAACAATTTTCCAGCTTAATCCAGCAGCAAACATCATAAAAACAAACATCATTGTTGTAACGATTGTTGTTGATAAATCCGGCTGTTTCAATATTAAAACAAGCGGAACGCCAACCAATAAAAGACATATAGCAATGGTCTTTAATTGGTTTATATGTTCATAATGCTTGCCAAGATAATAGGCAAAAAACAAAATTATCAAAATCTTGGCCAGTTCAGAAGGTTGAAATTTAAAACCACCAACTTCAATCCATCGCTGTGCTCCTTTTGCATCATGGCCAAATATCGGAAGCATAATAACGGCCAGCATGCATACATTAAATACATAGATTGGCCAGGGTAATTTCATATAATACTCATAGTCAATTAGCGATGTAATTGCCATTACTATGACGCCCAGCACCATACCTATAATCTGTTTATTCTGATATGCAGGGTTCGCACTTCCGATAACCAGTATGCCAAATATATTAAGTATCATTACTTCAATTACCAATCGAAATCTGTAATTCTTAATCTTGTACTTTAACATTGTAACTTCCTTTTACTTCCTACTTTACTGTAAGTTTTTGTGATTTGACAGGTATACGAACCAGCAATACACATCCCTCTTCTTGTACAACGGATATCGAAACTACCTGTTCGTCCATATCAAAATATTTTTCAAGTACCTTCTCAATGTCTTCACCCATCGCAGAGAAAACATCCTGATTCGTTCCGATTCTATCAGATGAAAGCACCTTCATAATTCGTTTCTTAGTTTCTGTTTTCTGCATCAGACCTCTCACCTACCTTACCAACAAACCTGCAATTTTATAGAAAAATCCGGTATTTGCATAGGATATGGAAATTGGAACGTCTAATCCCATGAGACGCTTGCATATATTCTCATAACATTTCCCAGCTGTTGTATGAATTTCAATTAGCGGCTGTCCTTTTGTTAATGCAACATGCGCAGCTTCGTCTTCCGGTACCACTCCTAGTAAAGGAACATCCAATACTTCTTTAACATCTTCCGGAGACAACATAAATCCCTTTCTAACCAAATCCACGTGAATACGATTAACCAATATAGATAACTCTTTTTTCCCATTATTTGTTAAAAGAGAGATTACCCGATCTGCATCACGTATAGCAGAGACTTCGGGAACTGTAACAACAATAGCTCTGTCTGCAGCATAGGTTGCAGCATCAAATCCATGCCCAATCCCTGCCGGACAATCTAACAGCACGTAATCAAACTGTTGTTTTAATTCCTGGGTTAACGCATATAACACCTCCGGATAATGAAAAAATTCTTTCCGGTATGGTGCCGCTGGTAAAACGAACAAGTTTGGCACGCGCTTGTCTTGAATCAAAGCCTGTCTCAAACGGCAATAATGAGACAATACATCCGTTAGATGGTATGTTATTTGATCTTCTAACCCGAGCACTACATCCAAATTTCGTAGTCCACTATCGGTGTCAATCAAAACAACTTTCTTTTGCATACTTGCCAATCCAAATCCAAGGTTAGCTGTTGTGGTGGTTTTTCCTACCCCACCTTTTCCTGAAGTAACTACAATTACTTCCCCCATAAATTTCATCCTCCTCTTCTACCTGTTTTAATATTTTCTTTGGTATTCTGAGGTTGAACAAAATTAGTCGAGCGTTCGTCCACCGTTAACTTTTGTTGCTTGTCCGTTTAGTACGTCTTTTTCTTTAAAGTAGTATTTTATTACATTTGCTGATACCTCCGCCGCATTGGAAGATGAATAACCAAACGGAATTCTGGTCGCAATTGCAATCTTTGGATTCTTATAAGGCGCATATCCAATAAACAAGGCATGGCTTGGTCTTGTTTTTATCTGCTGTGCAGTACCTGTTTTACCGGCTACAGTAGTCTTTATTCCATCAAATATAGTCATATTTTCAACCACCATACGCATTCCACGATGTACAGAATCCCAATAAGAAGCAGGTACTTCGGTTATTTTACGCTTTATCTTTGGTCTAAAACTACTGATTTCATTGCCATCTGAATCTTCAACACTTTTTAACAGCGTTAAATTGTATACATTGCCTGAATTTGCTATAGCTGTAGCATATCGCGCTAATCCAATTGTAGTATAACTGTTGTTACTTTGTCCAATGGCAGCCATAACCGGGAACTCAGTTGCACAGTGCGGTGTATTTTCTGAAATCTCAACACCTGTTTTCTCTGTCAAACCAAACAAATCTGCATATTCTTTTATTTTACGAATTCCCTTTGCGTCATTATACTTGCCACCAGCTGTACTCAAGCGATATCCAACTTCATAAAAGAAATAGTTACAGGAATCGCGCAAAGCACCTGAAACATTAATACTACCGTGTGTACTATGGCTAGAACGATAAATCCAGCATTTTGGCTCATTGCTTACTTTCTTAAACACACCTTTATCCTGAATGGTTGTTGACGTTGAAATAACTCCTTCCATCAAACCAGCAATCGATGACAATGGTTTAAAAGTGGAACCAGGTGCTGTTTCCTGTTGTGTTGCAAAATCATACAAAGGTGTAGCATTGTCGGCTAGTAAATCGCTATAATAATTCGAATCTACAACATTTGCCATTTTATTATTATCATATCCCGGATAAGAAACAAGAGCCAATATTTCTCCTGTTTGGGGATTAATAATTACCGATGATCCGGAACATGGATCCAACGCCAGCTGCGCCGGTGTAATTTCCAGCTTTTTAATTTTACGCTTTAAGAAATCATACGCCGTGATTCGATTATTTTTCAAATTATCGATTTCTTTATTATTTTTAGCTAAAACATCCTGTTCATACAAAACCAAACATAACTGACGACCACTGATTACATCATCATAAATCATGTATTTGTAAATCAGTTTATGAAATTCTTTCTCGCCCTTCAGCATTTTTAATATTTTATCAATAAGTGCTGCATATACCTCCTGCGAGTCAGAATATTTACTACTATCGTCATCGGAAAGGGTTTTACGATCAATCCAATTCTTTGATATACAATATGTCAAAAACTCTCTTAAACTAATCTTACCATTCGTATATTTCTGATACGTGGAATCTTCTTTATCAATATTATCTGTGTTTATGATTTTGTAATTCTTCAACATCGTATAGATATAATTCGAATAGTCTTTAGCAGCATCGCGTAAATCTTTTCCAGGTGTATTTCCAGACTTTAATTCCTTCTTTACCTTCTTAATTGTTGAAGCAAATTGTGATTTGAATTTACGATAAATATCAGACTCATTTTCCATTGCGTCGTCATCCGCAAATTCATCAATATCAATTACATTGTTATCAATTAACGCAAAATAAACATTGTATATCGGGATTACAACATCCCCAGAGGTGCTATGTGCACCAGCATAGTAAGCTCTTACATTCCGAATACTGTTATGAAGTACTCCGGCAATCTCCTGCTCTAGCAAACGATATACCGTCTTCTGTAGCTTAGAATCTATCGAAACTTTAACGTTATTTCCAGATCCAGGTTCTTTTCGATAAATTCTATCAATAACTTTACCATACTTGTCTACATAAAAGGCTTCTTTTCCCTTTTTTCCCTTAAGTTCTTTTTCCATCACCTGTTCGATTCCTGATTTACCCACCGAATCGTTCATGGAATAGGAAGAATCCTCTTTCGAATATTTTTCGTACTCTTCTTGTGATATTTTACCAATATAGCCTGTAATATGGCAAAATGCCTCACTATCTACATATTTACGAATAGTATTCTCTTCGACAGAAACGCCCTGTAAATCGCTTAAGTTCTCGTTAATTGCTGCCACCGTTTCCTCACTAACATCACTAGCAATGGTTGTAGATAGGAACTTACGATAATAATTGGTGGAAAGACCATAACGAATCAAGGCCACTTCATACGCAAGTCTTGTATTATATTTCTTGGAAATCTCATATTTATCATACATGAGATATTCCATTGTTTGCTTCGCAGTCGCAGTAGCTTCATTAAATCCAAGCTTCTGATTCGGTCCAAGCATATCAACTGTACGCTTACCAAATACATCCGCAAGAAATCGCAATCGAGTCGCTCCGGAAACCGTATACTCAAATTGATTATTGTTATATACAATATTAAAACTATTGTCCGGCATGTCTCCTCGCGATTCAAGAATCTTAATAGTATTTGCAATCACTTTATTCAAGGATTGTGAACGAGACTTTGCTGAATCATACGTACCATTATCCTCAATTACAACAGAATAAGCAAGTTCATTGTATGCTAACACCTTTCCGTTGCGATCTAAAATATTACCGCGTGTAGCTGCTATCTCGCGTTTCTTTTCTATTTTTAATTTATAATTTGTCAAATAGTCTTCGCCCTTTACAACTTGCAATACAAATAACCGTTGTAACAATATGCCGGACATAACAATCAATACAACACTGATTGTAAGCAATCTTGATTTTGCAAGTTTTTTCAAGAACGTTTTCCATGAATTAACCAAATTTACTTGCTCTCCTCTTTTCGTAGCTTTCTAAGCGTTGATTAATCTTTAAAATTATCAGATATAATAATATGGACACCACAAGCGTATATACCAACTCCGGAACCATAATATTAGCGATATAATATGCAAATTTTAAATCCCCGCGGAACAAGAACAATAATACATAAATTATGATATTTAGCATTAAATCACTCAACGCTATCATTATCATTGGCAATTTAATGTCATCCGGGAAAAATTCTTTACGAAAACACCCGTTGAAATATCCAATCATCATATACAGTAATGCATACAAGCCTAAAACCTGCGGGAAATACAAATCCACATATAATCCACTGATAAATCCTATGAAAATTCCTTCTCGCTTGCCATTCATAAAACCAATGGCAGCCACCAAAATCACCAGCAAATTTGGCGAGACGGAACCAATTTCTAAGCTTTTAAACAATGTAATTTGCAATACAAAGCAAATTATACTTAATCCAATTTCAATTATTTTACGAAGCATATCAGTTATACTCTTTCTTCTCCATAATGACTAAGACTTCTTCTAAATGTTCGAAATCAACCACCGGTGTAATGGTGCCGGATTTCGTTAAGTTATTGGAATCAGTCTTGATACTGGTAACATAGCCAACCAAGATACCTTCTAAATACTTATCACTGATATTGGAAGTTACAACCTGTTCGCCCTCTGTCACCTTATCTTTTGGATCCTTTAGTGTATCAAACGGAATTACCTGATCCTGGTTCATGGTCATCAAATTACCGCGGATTATACAATAATCGGATGTAGAAATCATCATACCGCTAAAATTACAGGTGTCATTGATAATGCTTGTTACCGTAGCACTATGAAGGCCTACTGCCGTAACGCGTCCAACAAGGCCGCTACC
>SVEW01000080.1 GCA_015057205.1 Lachnospiraceae bacterium
GTATTCCTCACCTGTGTCCTCATCAATCACAACACCGGTCTCCTCCTGCTCATCTACCGTTGTATCTTCCGGTTCGGTAGTCGTGATTTCTTCTTCCTGTACCTGCTCAAACAATGGAATCTTATCTTCCTCTATCGTTAGGTCGCTGCCTTCTAACACTTCCATCAACGGTACATCTTCTTCCCTGTCACTGGCTTTTGCGGTCATTGGCCAAAATACCAACATGCCAAGCATCATAAGTATAACTCCCCTTAAAAGCATTCCATTTGTCCGTTTCATGTTCTATCTCCTTAAATCGATACAATTTTATCAATTACGCATTCTATTTCTACAATTACAAAAATTGTATCACACGCAGGTTACACAATCGGTTACATTTTAAGATTTGTTTTTCACTTTCAACGATTTCAAATAGGTCTTCTGCTCCGGTGTGATGCGATAACTCTCAACCGCTTTCTGAATTGCCTTGTTATGGGTCCACGCTTCCAAGCGCCGTTTTTCAATATATGGCACAATGCTCTCGTACTGTTTTGCCAACGCCGTTGCAAAATACCAGGCTATCATCATGTTAACGTAATATTCTTCAGAGCGCACCGATGCCACCATTTCCGGATATCTCTCATCGTATTCTTCATCCAAAAAATGTTCCATTAGCATGCCAATGCCAAACCGTACCGTATAGGTTTCATCCGCTTGAAGCCACTTTTCTATATAAGGCAAAAGCTCCTGTCGATGCTTTTTGAACACCTTCGGTGACATCTGGTCACAGGTAGCCCAATTATCCACATAGGGTAAAAACGCCTCCAGTTCCTCTATACATTTCGCAAACTCTTTTTCTCCCGATAGGATAAACGCATGCAACTGGTTCTCATCAAAATAGGTGTGTGGAAGTTCTTTTAAAAATTTCTCCGCATCCCCACTCTTGCCAATTTTCTTCGCCAATTTACGAAGCTCCGGTGTCCGCACACCAATCATAGAATCTGCCTCGATGCTTGGAATCAATTTCGCCTGAAACTCCTGATACTTTAAATCCTGCAGCGCAAACAGTTCTTCTCTTATTTCTTCAATCATGGTATCCCTCCCAAATTTTTTGAGTATTCAATACTCTATGTCATCCATTTTTTCATACTTATTTGGGAAAGTCCATACATTTTGGTGCGAAAAATACTTTTTTTCCTCAAAAAACAAAAGGCGGCTCCACTCCCCTTCGAAATGACTACCGCCTTACAAAAGGGAATGAATCACACCATCCCGACACTGATTAGGGGTAATACCATAAGGCAGATTTTTCGAATCCATCAAATTGTGAGCGCCGATAACTCCGCCCGGTTCAAAGGGAAACATGGCAGTATCGTACATATTTCCAAGACCGGAAACGATTTTAACAAGGACTACCTTTCGTTTACCGGGACGACGAATATTGTGAAAAACCTTTACCGAAGCAGGTTCTACTTCCAATGCCAGAAGCACCTTGCGCAACTTTCCTGCCACACGATCCGCGAAGCGATGCGCCTCCAAAATCCCCTCGGCGCTACGTCCATGACCTTCCTGAAAGGTGACATCCACGTGGATTAGATAATCGGTAGTCGCCGGTGTTCCTGCCCTGTCAAACACCACCTGATTTTTCAAAAGGCCTTCGGAAGAACCAATATTACTTGGTTGAAAGCCCCCTTCCTCTGCACCGGTCACCATCATGGTTACCCCCGTCATAAGTCTGGTAATACCTTCTCCTAATTCCCCTTCTTCCTTTGCCGCAATAGGGAAAAAGTCCAAATTAGAATTTACAAAAAGATGCGTTTGCCCGGGTGCAAGAACCGTTACCTTTACCTCTTTAAGGTACGTTTCATCATAAGGAACATCCAAAATATCTGCAGGTAATAAATCCGGTGAAAACGGATATTGCTTTTGTATCAATGTTCCTACAATCTGTTCCGCATTCGTTTCCGAAGTAACCTCTTTGCCGGCACGCTTTAATTTCAGTTTCACCAATCCCACCGCTTTTTTGGCATCATAATCCGTCAGGTTATTATCGCCTACCACACAGGATTCGTATCCACTTACATTTTTGTTAAAATCCACGATGCAATCCACATAGTCATTATCACAGACCAACCGTCCTTGCTGACCGATATAGCTTAAGCCGACTGCCGGAATTCCACGACGACCTAATTCCTCAATTACAGAAACAAAATCCACATGATGATTTCCCCAGCCATCAATGGCAACCACCGCCGCGTCTGCCTGCATGAGCCTTGCCAAATCCGCGGTGCGTTTTGCTGTGTATTCTTTATCATCGCAAACCTCCGATACCCCGTCTACAATAATACCGATAAATTCCATATCTTTATCTTCTGACAAGGCTTTTGTCATCGGGCAGAAAAAATGATGCTTCGTCGTCATTTTGATACTTGGTCCTAGTCCCATAACCATCCTCCTTTTGAAAAATGCAAAAATCGAGCGCGAGAACCCCGCAAGGAGTTCTCCGCCCGAAATTTTATCATTACCTTATTCGTTATGTCTGTACTCGTATGGTAATACTTTTGTCTGGTTGTAGCTTGGGCAATCACGAACCCACTCAAGAGATTCTTTGATGATTGCTGTCTGCATGGTTTTATTGTTTGGCTCACCGGCATTAGATCCGATTGGCACATGTGGTGCTGTGATACGAGGTGCACCCTGCTGTCTTGCGATTGGAGGTAAAGCAGCGATAACTACGCAGCTCATACCAGCTTCTTCACAGCAACGGGTTACGATTGTTGCAGAACGATGACAAGTTCCACATCCACCGGTACAAAGAACGATGTCAACACCCTGAGCTTTTAACTTTTTAGCAATTTCAGGACCGGTTTCGTTGGTGAACTTCTCTACGTTTCCACCGCCACCCATGAAGGTGTAGGTTTCATCGGATAAAGAACCAATGAATCCTTCGTCTACTAATTCATGTAAACGATCGATTGGGAACATAGCGTTTACGTCCTTGTTAATATCGGAGTTATCGAATCCACCGTGCGTAACCATTAAGTTATCAGATGGAGTGTTAAACTCGATTGTACGATAGGAGAAATCTCCTGACGTGTTAAATGGTGTCTGATCTTTTTTATGAATACCACCTGCTGTGATAAAAGCAACTTTACACTCGCTTAATGGTTTCTTTAACTCTGTAAATACCGGCTTTGGTACAACCGGTACAAAAATTTCGGATTGCATTCCTTCTTTGGTTGTAAGCATCTGTATATCCTCCTTAAATTGATTCCACTGGAATGTCGCGTTTTCCCACAACATTCATGCAGCTAAAGTAAAACTGAACATCCTGCCCTACCTCTAAAGCCACCGGTGTAAACATCCAGCGACGTGGAACCGCTATGGTTCCCATTTGATTCATTATTGCAATTTTGGCAGCCGTATCGTTTACTTCTATAATTTTTCCCCCAAGTAAACAAGGGCTAATTTCGTGACTGGTTACCATATCGGCACAGTCGTAGTCATACGGGTTGTCAATTACCTCAATATAGCTGAAGTAAAATTCCATTTCAACTCCCGGCTCTAATGGTTCATCGAATTGTATCAGCTTTTCCGGAACGCATATTACGCCGAGCCGACCGTGCAGATGGACTTTAATCATGCCATTCGATACCTCTTTTACAAGGCCGCCCATTTTAATCGGGTTAATCAAATATTCCATTAGTGTAAGGTTCCGTTGTCCAATAATACTGTCTCCGGAAGTCCTAATAACTTGTTATTTGCATTGATAACATCGTTATTCCATTTCTTTTCAGCCGGTTTGATTTCTACACCAGCCATCTTATTCTTTAACATCTGGATTGCACGTGCTGCAACTTCTTTCGTTACACAAGAACATCCTGCAACGTTGTTCTCGAATCCACCCTTATCCATGTTTTCTTCTACCATTGCAGTTGCATACTTGTTACCAACTACCAACTGACCCTGGTATGCACAGAAGGATACACCAACTACCGGGATATCACGTTTTCCGGCCTGTCCAATATGCTGAACAAAGTCGATGTGGTTGTTTCCGAATCCTTCGGTTGTAATGATACATCCATCAATGTCTAAGGACTCAAGTAAGAATCCAAGTCTTTCGGATACCCATAACTTCTCATCGTTAACCTGTGGGCTACCTACGCATACAACACCGATTAAATCAAGCTCGTTATCTGCTGCAAGTCCCTCTACGAGCGGCTCACGGATGTAATGACGAGTCATTTCTTTTGTAGCAGGTCCGATACAGGTTAATGCATGGATAGAACCGTCTCTTACCTGGTTTGGTGTTAACATGATTGGCACGTTACCACAGTCAACGTTTTTCTGTCCGCCAAGGATACCACATGGCTCGTTCGGGCAGATTACGTTATCATGCATAGCACCCTGTCCCATGATTTCTTTTACTAATACTACACGTGGGTTTCCTGCTCTACGAACATCTTCACAAACTTCTTCACGAACAATTTCGCCTTCGTAGTTCTTTAATACTTCACGAATTGCCTGGATGATGTAATCCTGACATTTATGTGCTGCAAATGGGCCAGGTCTGGTCATACCGGTTAATCTTTCGATTACAGCATGGCAACGAATGATGATATCATTCTCATCTGCACATCCCGGATGTCCAAAATACATCTTCTCATCCAAATATCCTTCAGAAGAACCGAACTCATGAACCTGAACGCCATCCTCGTCAACACCTGTCAACATAAATACAACGCCGTCAAGTACCTTGGTAACACCTTCACCAAGTTCGCCCTCTACCTTGGTAGCGATAGGACATACGTCCATGATGGTTTCTGTATAGATGTGTCTCTTGTCCGGATAAATTACATCAAGCTCTAAGGATTTGCAAAGAGCATCTTCCAAAACAGCTTTCTCTGTAAGCTTCTTATCAACCGTTAACACACCGTCTTTCAAACTGGTCTCATCACCAATCTTAACATCGGTAATTTTGATGTGTTTTTTCAACAATGTACGGATTACTTTCTTTTCTCCGGTTGCTGCTACTGCGGCCGGTGCTCCTGCCTGTGCCGGAACCGCCTCTGCACATACTGCTGCGTTTGCCACGCCTACCGGAACGTCCAATCTAAGTCCTTCAAGCTTATCGGCTTTATCAATCTCAATATGAATCATGCCATTTCCTCCTACGGTTGTCTTAACCTTTGGTGCATTTGCACTCTTTGCTGGTGTTGGTACAGCTTCTTCTTTTTTCTCTGTACATCCTTCCGTTTCGTTTACTTTATCAAGTACCTCTCTGGTAATTGGTGTTAACGCTTCTACATCTGTCAAAAGCGTACTTCCAAGTACCTGTTCAATCTTAAGTCCGTCTGGGCTTAATGTAAGAAGACCAGCCTCTACCATATCATCAAACAGGCCCGGATCTTCTAGGTCTGCAGCACTAATAACCAAACCTTTTTCTCTTCTGCAACAGAAAATTGCCGGATCTTTCAAGTGCTGTTGTAATGTCTCATTTGTTATAGACATCCCTTTTTTCCTCCTTTTTTTATTTCTTTATTGCTCTAACGATTTTATGGTTTACCGCACGTAACGCGCCGTCCGTGCAATGGTAAACCGGCAATCCCATTTTTGGCGCACAAGACATAACGGTGTTGGAACAATCGGTACAATTTCCGATTAACACAGCCTGGGCACCTGCTTTCTTTAATGCCATGACCTTTTGTACCTGACCAGGGCATCTTCCCGGATTCTCACATTTTAAGTTTCCGTTAACTTCTTTTGCCTGCTTACAACATTCTACCCCAACAACCTTTGAGCCAAGGCTTTCTGCCAACTGATGCATACGCTCCTTGTTCGCTCCACAGGCACATACCAAAAGACCTATTTTTTCCGGTCCTTTCGGGAAACACTCTGCTGCAATAAGACCTCCGGTTGTTTTTACAACCACATCTTCCATTGTGGTCCGCTTTCCGGTAAATGGACCGCCCATAATGAGCTCACCATATTCCGGATTTACACCTCCTGCACGCTCAAACATTGCTTTCACAGAAGTTCCAAGCGGAACATCTAAGAAAATCTGCGTCAGTTTATCCTGTGCATTTCCTGCAATTTTACCGCCCACCGTCATATCCTTATCTATCAGCGGTTTCTTATCATCCACCGCTTCTTTGATACGGCACGCAGTCTCTGCGTTAATGACTATAGCGTTTGCCTCTAATGGCAAAGCCGTTACCGGCAACACTTCCCCAAATACCTCGCGGATAATAGCACGTTCTTCTCCCATTGGATACATATCAATTAATGGAACAATTCGCATTCCTTTGTAGTTTCCAATCTTATTATTTAACGCCTCTATCGCTTCTTGATGGTATTCCTTGATGGCTACCACACCGTGATTTGCCCCTGCAATTTCCATTGCAATTTCAAGACCACGAAGAAGTTGTTCCGGATTCTTCTCAATACGCGCAATATTGTGGGAAAGAATCGGTTCGCATTCCGCCGCGTTAATAATTACGGTTCCGTCACCGGTAAACGGTTTACTAAATTTCGCATACGTTGGAAATCCTGCGCCTCCAAGCCCAACCAGTCCTGCTTCTTTAACCAAATCTATTGGACTTTTCTTTTTCAACTTAACATAGGATGCGCTCTGTTTTTCATCTGCTTCGATGACAATTTCCTGCTCCGTAACTTTAACAACTTTACCGGAAACACTCGAAAAAATATTAGCCCCCAATCCATCTTCCGGCTGAGCTGCAATCAATGCGCCTCGTTTAATCCCGTCGCCACTTTTCACAACCGCCAAAGATGGTTTTCCTATACATTGTTTCAGCGGAAAACAATATAGTTCAGACATCTTTTCCTCCTCCTTTCCAAAATTCTGTAATTACCCTTGCAAGATGAGTATAACTTGGTGTAAGATATTTGAAAAGCGACATTCCAAGCATTTAGATATGTCATAATTTACTACCAGGAGATTTACTATGGATAATTTAATGAAATACAAGTTATTTTCGCTAACTGCAGAAACGGGAAACATTTCTAAAACCGCAGAGCTTGCGGGGTATACGCAATCCGGTGTCAGTCACACTTTAAAACGTTTGGAAGAAGAAGTGAATCTGCAGCTTTTTATCAGAGACCGCTACGGGGTTCGTCTCACACCTGTTGGCAAAGAATTTCTTCGCTATGTCAACAGTTTACTTGCTGAAGAAGAGAAATTGCTTCAATTTGTTTACGATACCAACGGTATTGAATATGGCACCTTAACCATTGGAACCTATACCAGTATTTGTACCCATTGGTTACCGGCCATGCTCAACGCGTTTCAAATAGATCATCCCGGCATTCAGATTAAAATTCGGGAAGGCGGAATCAAGGAATTGGAAAACTGGCTTATTCGTCGCGAAGTAGATATTATTTTTGGAAGCCGTCAAAACCATGCATCCTACACCTTCTATCCGTTAAAAACAGATACCATGATGGCTGTTCTTCCAAACGATTATCAAACAACCCAGGACTATTTTCCGGTGGAATCATTCCAAAGCACTCCTTCCATTTTGCCGGAAGCCGAAGTTGACTCCGATATTTATACGCTGCTACGTGATCATAAAATCACACCGCAGATTCGTTACACCGCTAAGGAAAATTACACTATTCTCGCCATGGTGCGGGAGCACCTCGGAATTTCCATCATTCCATCCCTCGCCTTGGAGAATTCTCCCTGGGATGTAAAGATGCTTCCCCTCAACCCACCTTTTACCCGTGAGCTTGGGGTTGGCTACCTTGATGACGACACCCTCTCCCCCATTGGGAAGAAGTTTTTATGGTTTACCCAATCCTATTTTCGTGATGATAAGGAATAATTTTTTCCAAAAATGGGCATCCTCTTTTTGTAGAAATGAAAAGGGGATGTCTTTTTATGTCAGTGTACAAAGTTGATTTATGTGGCGTAAATACCGCCACACTGCCCTTACTCAAAGAAGACGAAAAGAAAGAACTTTTTGAAAAAATCAAAGCCGGCGATATCCAGGCCAAAGAAAAATACATTCGTGGAAACCTTCGCTTAGTCCTAAGTGTTATCAAACGGTTTTCCTCCACCGGAGAAAATGCCGACGATTTGTTCCAAATCGGTTGTATTGGCCTTTTAAAATCCATTAATAATTTTGATCCGGCCATTGGAGTGAAATTCTCCACCTATGCCGTTCCCATGATTATTGGCGAAATTCGTCGCTACCTCCGGGACAACAACACGATTCGCGTCAGTCGTTCCTTAAAAGATAAAGCCTACAAGATTATGGTCGCCAAGGAAGCTTACCGCAAAGAGAATCAAAAAGATCCCACCTTCCACGAACTATCCAACCTTACCGGTTTTACGGAAGACGAAATTCTTTATTGTCTGGATGCCATGCAAAATCCGGTAAGCCTTTACGATCCTGTGTATAATGACGGCGATGATACACTCTATGTTATGGATCAGGTTCGCGATAAGAAAAATACCGAAGATCGCTGGCTTACCAATCTTTCCCTTAAAGAAGCCATGTCCCAATTAAATGATCGCCAACAAGACATTATTAAAAAACGCTTTTTACAAGGCAAAACCCAAATGGAAGTGGCCGAAGAAATTCATATCTCCCAAGCACAAGTCTCCCGCCTTGAAAAAAGCGCATTAAAAAGCATGAGGGCCTATCTATAAGCCCTCATGTTTCACCATTTCTTTATGTAGTTGTCGAATAATGCGCTTTTCAATTCGTGATATATAGGATTGAGAAATACCCAATTCATCTGCCACTTCCTTTTGGGTTAACGGTTCTTTTCCCTTAAGACCGTAACGCAATTCAATAATATACTGTTCTCGCTGGTTCAAATTTTTCAGCGCTTCCTTCAAAAGTGTCCGCTCCGCTTCCTGCTCCATTCCCTTTTCTACCACATCCTCCTGCGTTCCAAGAATGTCTGAAAGCAATAATTCATTCCCGTCCCAGTCTACATTTAATGGCTCGTCAATGGACACTTCCAGCTTATGTTTGCTCGTACGCCGCAAATACATGAGTATCTCATTTTCAATACAACGAGATGCATAGGTTGCCAATTTTATCTGCTTCTCCGGATTATAAGTATCTACTGCTTTCATCAGTCCTATGGTTCCAATAGAAATCAAATCCTCTACTCCAATCCCCGTGTTATCAAATTTCTTTGCAATGTACACCACAAGTCGCAAATTATGTTCAATCAGGCAAACCTTTGCATCCGGGTCTTTTTGCTGATACAGCATGCGAATACAATCCGCCTCCCTCCCCGCATCTAGCGGTGGAGGCAACACATCCGTTCCTCCAATATAGTGAATCTGCGCCTGTCGTTTCACAATCAGCCCTCGAATTTTCGGAAGCACTCTTCTTGCTGCCATTTTTTGCATTCTTTTTCTCCTCCTTATTTATGCTCACTATGTAGTAATATTTGATATTGCCGGTCATTGAAGGTCCACTGCGTCTGCACACCGATTCGAGCCTGCGGATACTCATGCCATTTCCCCTTAAAAAAAACTTTCAACTTATCAACCTTTATGGTCTCTATCGTTCCCTTTCCCGAAACTGTCTCAAAACATACCGGATACATCGGCTTATCATAAATCTGCAAAATCGGTCTTAAAAATGTTGTATTTCCCAAAGAAATCGGATTCTTAAAGATTGGATCATACAACAAATTTCCGGAATCATAAAAACCAATTCCTTCTATCTCTACATCCTGATAGCAAACGCAAACCCGACATCGGCTTATAGATTCATTGCGTCTCCAATTAATCACGCAAACCAATCCATACAACAACACTGCCACCATCAAACTTGGTAAAATGCCTTCATGTTCCATGATTGCATCCACAAACTGTGTACCACCATAAAATAATAGCGTGGCTATGTATGTGGACACCCATTCTTTTACAGGTACACCGGACACATCTTTCCGAAACCGTAGCCAAACCGCCAATGGAATCAGACCCACATGAACCACAACCGTAAACCATACGAAAGGCAAATACATTACCAACACCGTTTCCAAAACACTGGCACCTACACTAACCACAAATGCCCTTCCTCTTCTTGGCGGATACATAAACCATTTTCCGGTACACTCCAACCCAAACACATTTCCAATTTCCTGTAACATAAAAAAAACATCCGCATAGAATAGATACATACCGGCCCCCAATTCCTGCACTTAGTATAGTCCTTATTCTCTGCAAATGTTGTCGAATCGAGTAGGAGGAATTTCTCTTGATTGAGAAATTCCGACCTCTCACACCACCGTGCGTACCGTTCGGTACACGGC
>SVEW01000081.1 GCA_015057205.1 Lachnospiraceae bacterium
TTAGATGAAACTCCGGTTACGGAATTTTCTATTTCCAATAAGCAGATGAAAGCCACTTTTGTGATTCAAAATGGTGCAGTTGCGTTAAAGAAATTGACGGCAAAAGCTACAAAGATTACCATTCCGAATACGGTGAAGGCGCCAAATGGTAAGAAGTATAAAGTAACGGAAATCTTGGCAGAAGCACTAAAAGGAAATAAAAATCTTAAAACAGTTATCATTCCAAAGAACGTTAAAGTGTTGAAGAAGAACCTGTTCAAAGGCTGTAAGAAGCTGAAAACCATTGGAATTATTGGCACGATTAAGACAGTGAAGAAAGGCGCTTTTGCAGGAATCAAGAATGTTATGATTCGAATAAATGACGTTACAAAGAAGGAATTCAATAGGATTAAGACGACGATTGAGAAATCCGGAATTGGAAAAACTGTTAAAATTGTAAAAGGTAAGTAGGGCAGTGTCTGGGTGGGCAGACATTGTAAGATTTGATTAATGATAGTCGCGCTTCATGGTGAAAAATCATCCGTGGAGCGCGACTTATTTTGTGAAAAAAACAAGTTGCAATGGTGAATAAACTGATAAATGCCTTGTTTGAAGGGGGTAAATATTATACGATTGAATGAGCAAATCATATATTTACAGAGTAATGTTTGCATATGACACAAGGAAAGGAGAAGTAGTTATGACACACAAAAACATGGCAACAAGGCATACTTCATCATATAGGACTGCCTTTTGCAACAAAATTTTGGGGATTTTTCTCATTGCAGCATTGATTTTTACCTCCGTTCCGCAGATTGCATTTGCGGCGGACACGCAGACAGCAGAGGCAGAAAGAACCATTTTATTGTACACCTGTGGCGCTGATTTGGAAACGGCCTACGGAATGGCAACCTTCAATCTGCACCAGATTCTGAATGCAAAATTCAGTGCGAAAGAAAATGTAAATGTAATTGTTATGACCGGCGGCTCAATGAAGTGGCAGCTGGAGAGCAAGTATCTTTATGATCCGGAAACCGGAAAGAGCCCGGAACAGATTAGTGGTGAATACAACCAGATTTGGGAAGCAAAGGGCACTGATGCAAAAGAAAATCCCGGCAAACTGGTGTTACTGGATAAAGACGGTGTTACCGGGGATGGGGAGAAAGCACTTCCTTCTACAAAGGAACTGATGTCCGAACCGGAAACTTTAAAAGCATTTATTAATTATGGCGTAAAGAATTATCCGGCAAAGAAATATGACCTGATTCTTTGGGATCATGGTGGTGGCCCGGCCGGTGGATATGGACTGGATGAGCATTCCGGAGCATATGAATGCATGTCGTTGGCTGGAATCATTGATTCCCTTTCGGATAATGATGTTATCCGCACAGCAGGAAAATTCGATTTTGTGGATTTTGATGCCTGCCTTATGAACTCAGTAGAGTTAAATCTTGCGCTTGCAGATTATACGGATTATTATATTGCATCTCCGGAAACGGAGCCCGGTTACGGTCAGGATTACAAGGGCTGGCTTAACAAGTTAGGGGAGGCTCCGGCATATAATACCTATGAGCTTGGAAAGATTATTGTAGATGATTTTATTCAGTTTTATACAAACGGTACCGGAGCTGGACAGGATGGTACCCTTGCAGTAGTAGACTTAAAGAAACTTACAGGTAGTGGTTTTGTTTCGACGTTAAAGGAAATGAACACCATTCTTTCTAGCGAAGCCGATAATAAGAAGTTTTATGATGAATTTGCAGCAGGAAAAGATGCTATTCACTACGAGGCATCCGGCTCTTGCGACCTTGGAAATCTGGTTTCGTTATTGGCAGTTACCCAAAAGGAAGCGGATGCGGAATATATTAAGCAGAAGACAAATGGAAATGAAACCAATCCATATACAGAGATATCCAAAGGTCTTCAAAAAATTTTAGAAGATAAGGATATTATCTATGGAAACGGTACAGAAAATATTTTATCAGCAAATAAGTATTTTAAAGATAAGAACGGTGATGTTAAAAGCGGCGATTTAAGAACCAGTGGAATGTATATTTACTGGCCAACCTATGAAGATGCGTATGCTACGAATGATTACATTCAGGCAATGCAAAAAGCAATTCAAAAAATGAAAAGTGGTGCAGGTAAGGAATTTTTATCCGCTTATTTAAGCACCGTGGCAAAATATGCATTGATTAAGTCCACCGGAGAAAAGGTTTCCGAGTATATTGATTTGGATACGCCAAAAGCAGAAATTACCTATGATAGTCTTAAGAAGGACATGGAATATGTTGATCCGGAACTTGCAGCTGCCGGAATGGTTTCTGCTTGGAAGGAGACTATGGAACCATTGGTTCAGACAATTGGCAATGCTACCTTGACAGATTCCTGGTTAAGCGGTGTTGTTAATCAGCAGGTAACAGATGCAATTTCAAGAGAGAGCATCAAAGGATATAAGATTGACAGCAAGAAGGGGCAGGGAACCCGTATTGTGATTGAGAACACACAAAAGCGCGCTACGGAAGATGCCCACATCAACATCACAGCCGAATTACCGGCAATATTGGATGCAATCAATAAAGATCCGGATGCTAAGAAGGTATATGAAAAGCTACCGCATCTTTTCAATTTCAGCATTGCAAACATTGCAGGTAGCTTGGATGTAAGCAGTTGGAATCCGGATATCAACGGCTCCACTGAAAATATTTTGCTTAGTTATCTCGAGTGGTATAACAACGGACACAGTATTTGGGATTTTGATGCACCGCCAAGTAAAGTGTATGCATTAAAAGATGCAAGTGGAAAGATTCATGCTGCAGCTGTGGAAGATGATGGTGGTCAAAAGGGAGTATGCTTTACTTACAAAGATAAGAAGGGTAAAGAACAGACCGGATACTTCATATTTGAGCAGGTTGGAAAAGAGTATAAGGTTACCCAAATTATTTTTGTTTGGGATGGTAGTTATACCGTTATTAAAGCTTCGGATTTAAAGGAGACCTTAAAGGATGTAAAGACATCCTTATATGTAAGTTTCCTTTGGTTCTACAATAAGGCGTTGCCAATGACAAAAACGGCCTTTGATGTAACACCGGAGAATATCAATTCCTTTAAATTGACTTATACGGATTTAAATAATATTTCGGATATTGCAGATACAGATGGTGACGGCAAAGCTATAAAAATGCAGTATGTTGTAGAAGACATCTACTCCAGAACCTTGGATATTACGGATGTTGCAACCAAAAACGCAGGTAAATTAAAGGATATTCGTGAAGCAAAGGTAACACCGGTGGTATATAACGGACAGAAGCAGGAACCGGTAGTGACCTATAACGGTAAAACTTTACAGAAAGACAGAGATTATTCGCTTTCCTACTATGGAGAAATGAAAGATGTGGGAGAATATCTGGTTTCTATTGGTGGTATGGGAGAATATGCCGGTGTAAAGGCTGCCGCATTTGTTATTGCGCCGAAAGGCACCAGTCTGAAATCGGTAAAGGCTTCCTATAAAGCAATTACTGTTAAATGGAGCAAGCAGTCGAATAAGATGTCAACAAAACGCATTTCCGGTTATGAAGTGCAACTTGCTACGAATGGCAAATTTACCAAAGGTAAGAAAGTTGTAAGCATCAAAGGTTATACCAAAACGGCAAAGAAGATAACCGGATTAAAGGCGGGTAAGAAGTATTACGTACGCGTTCGTACTTTCAGGATGGTAGACGGCAAGAAGATTGGTTCTGCCTGGTCAAAAGTTAAAACCGTAAAGGTGAAGAAATAGGAGGAGACATTATGAATTTAGAGACAAGTTGCAAGGTGTTAAAAGTTACGGGAATTCTTTCCCTGATTGGTGGTATTGTGGCCATCGTATTTGGTATCATGGCATTCGCAGGTGGAACCTTGATGGAAATGGAAGGCTCTCAGGTTGTAGACGGTGAAGTGACGGTCGGTGCACTGGCAATTGGCGGCGGAGTTTTGGCATGTGTTTCCGGAGTGATTGCTCTTTTGGAAGGAATTTTCTCTATAAGAGCGGCAAATAATAATGAAAAGATTATGCCGGCATGGATTTTTGCCATTTTGGGTCTGATTTCCTCTATTGGTTCTTTGGTAATCAGTATCATGAGCAAAGAGGATTTTGTAAGCCCGATTACAACGCTTTCTGTTTCTATACTGGTTTTCATTGCTGCAAATACAATCCGTAATGCCAACAAGGAATAACGGTTTATAGTTTTTTGCTCTCTTTTGTGGAAAAAATTCTTGACAAATATTTACGTGAGGTATGGCGTAATTGTGCGAAAACAAGTATAATAGTAAAGAATGATTTCCAAAATGAAATAACAGATATAAGGAGAGGGCAATGAAAAAGATTATTATACACATTCCGGAGCTGGTTACCTGTGCCGGAAAAGGGCCAAAGTATGGCAAAGATATGGCAGATGCCGGCATTATCAAGGATGGTGCAGTGGTTGTAGTTGATGGCAAGTTTGCGTTTGTGGGGACAACGGAAGAACTGAAGAAGGTTTACGGAGAGCTGGATGAAGAGGAAGTAATTGATGCAAGTGGATGCGCCGTAATCCCTGGTCTGGTAGATTCTCATACCCATTTTATTTTTGGAGGATACCGGGCAGATGAATTTTCCTGGAGACTCAAAGGTGACAGCTACATGTCCATTATGGAACGCGGTGGTGGAATTGCTTCTACCATGAATGCAACCAGAGGCGCAAGCGAGCAGGAGCTTTTGGAAACCGGTAAGGAACGATTAGACAGAATGTTGTCTTACGGAATTACTACGGTAGAGGGCAAGAGCGGCTATGGTATGGATTACGAGACCGAGCTTCGTATGTTGCGGGTTATGAAGAAGTTAAACCAGGAGCATGCAGTGGATATTGTGCCAACGTTCTTAGGGCCACATGCCATTCCACCGGAGTATGCAGGCCGGGACAGAGAATTTATTGATTTTAACTTAAAGGAAGTAATGCCAAAGGTGAAGGAAGAAAACCTTGCGGAATTTGCGGATATTTTTACTGAAAAAGGGGTTTTCAGTATCGAAGATTCCCGCTATTACCTGCGGGGTGCGAAGGAACTTGGCTTCCGCCTGAAAGTGCATGCAGATGAAATCGTTGACTTGGGTGGAGCATCTATGGCAGTAGAAGAAGGCTGTCAGTCAGCAGACCATTTGTTAATGGCATCGGATGCAAGTATTGAAAAACTGGCCAAAGGAAGCACCGTGGCTACCCTTTTACCGGCAACCGCTTTTAGTCTGGGAGCACCGTATGCAAAAGGACGCCAGATGATTGACTCTGGTTGTGCAGTTGCCATTGCTTCAGATTATAATCCGGGAAGCTGCCATACCTGCAGTATTCCGTTGATTATTGCGATTTCCTGTATTTACATGCACATGACCATTGAAGAGGTGTTAAATGCATTGACCATTAACGGTGCGGCAGCGGTAAATCGACAGGATAGCGTGGGAAGTATTGAGGTAGGAAAGAAAGCGGATTTGGTAATGTTGGATAAACCATCCATTCATTTTTTACCATATTGCACAGCTATGAATATCGTAAAATCCGTAATGAAAGACGGTAAATTTGTATTTTAGTACAAGCAAAGAGCAGGTGGGCGAACCCAACCTGCTCTTTATTTGCTACTGGTTGTTGTTACCAGACATCTGCTGTTCCTGGCTCTTGATCATCTTTCTAACCATTTCGCCACCGATGGAACCGGCTTCTTTGGCGGTGATATCACCGTTGTAGCCCTGCTTTAAGTTCACACCGATTTCGGAAGCAACTTCCTCCTTGAAACGATTCATAGCATCCTTTGCTTCTGGATGCGCCATTTTTCCACTAGATTTGTTACTGTTGTTAGCCATTTCAATTTCCTCCAATCTCTTTACGATAAGTTTCCTTATCTGAGTTTAGTATGTCCCGAAGAAAAAGAAATAAACATGGAAATTATTGGCTTTGCAAGTTAGAAGTCAATTTCGGTTAAGAGATGAATCATTGCCTTCATCTGAGGCGTCTGCCATTTGTCTTTGTAAAAAAGCATCTGACGGTACATGGAAATAGATATTTCCGGTACGTTTAGAATCTTGACGCTTCCGTCATCCACATAAGCTCTGCAAACACATTCCGGTACAAAAGAAAGTCCGATGCCCATGGAAACCAATCGGCAGATAATATCCGTATTCAGTACTTCCAAAAGCGGCCGGATATGTAAATTCATTTTGGTAAGCTGATTTTCTAATTCTATACGGTAATTGACTTCGCTTCCGGTAAAAATGAAGGGTTCGTTGACGATTTCGCTAATGGAAACCGTTTCTTTTGAAGCAAGCGGATGGGTGCTTGCACAAATGAAATGAATGGGTTCTGCCAACTCGCGGGGACGCGCCAAATCCTGTTTTTCATAAAGACGATCCAGGGTATAGATTAAATCGATGTCGTTATCTTTTAAAGCGGATAACATGGATTTAAAATCCATAACCTTAACAATCAGGTCAACGTCCGGATGCAGAAAACGATAGTAGTAAAGAATGTCAGGCAAAAAACTAATGGCTAGGGATTCTTCGATTCCCATGCGTAATTCACCTGTCATGGTGTCCTTGTTCTTAATAGAATCCAAGGCATCTTGTTCTAAGTTGAGCATTTCCTGGGCGTACTGATACAACTTTTTACCGGCTTCTGTAAGACTGATGGATTTGCCTAGTCGATCAAAAACCGGTACGCCCAGCTCTAATTCCAGCTGCTTGATTTGGGCCGTTACAGCGGACTGGGAATAGCCCAGCGACTGTGCGGTCTTGGTGAAGTTCCCGGAATCAGCGACTTCCAGAAACGTTTTCAAATTGCGTAACTCCATATGATGTCCCTCTCTATCATCAAAAAAATTAATCGTTTTCACAATAACGATTGATTTGACTATTCATAAAATCATGTTATACTTATATCCGGAGTAAGGAATAAGTTGGAGGTATGAATTATGAAAAGTAAAATTACCAATACATTTGTAGTTGGATTTGCAGTGTTTGCAATGTTATTTGGCGCAGGCAATCTGGTATTTCCGCCCTATCTGGGAATGCAGTCACAGAGCAATTGGCTCTGGGGATTCCTCGGATTTGCAGTGATGGATGTGGTTTTGGCCGTTGTTGTAATGAATGTCATCGCCAGCAAGAAGGATGGAGCAGATGGAATCGTTGGTATTCTTGGGAAACATTTATCCAAGGTGCTAATGCTTGCACTTTACATTTGCATTGGACCATTGGTTGCAATCCCGAGAACAGCGGCAACAACCTATGAGCTATCCATTGCACCGTTGTTACCAAAGTTTAATTCGATTATCTTTTCCGTGATATTCTTCGGTTTGGTATTGATTCTTTGCATTCGACCATCCAAGATTATCGATATTATCGGAGCGGTACTTGCACCGATTTTGTTAATAACCTTAGGTGTTTTGATTGTAAAAGGAATCATGAACCCACTTGGAAGAATTCCTGCAGGCGGAGAATTGTACACATCTGTACACACCGGCATTACCACAGGTTATCAGACCATGGATGCCATTGCCGCACTAGCTTTTTCAATTATTATTATAGCACAGGTTAAGGATTATAAGTTAAAAAATAAATCGGAAGAAAGAAAAATGATTCGTCATGCCTGCTATATTGCAGGAATTGCCCTTGTGCTTATTTATGGCGGTCTTGCTTATCTTGGGGCAAGCGTTGCCGGAGTTTATCCGAAGAATATTTCAAGAACGGACATTATTATTAATCTTGCGAAGGATATTTTAGGACCGGCAGGTCTTATCGTTTTGGCAGTTATCGTAGCAGCAGCATGCTTGACCACTGCAATTGGATTGGTTTCTTCTTGCGCTGCTTATCTTGAGAAATTTACGAATCAAAAGGTATCCTACAAAGTTCACTGCACCGCAGTATGTATTTTCAGTGCAGTACTGTGTAATGTAGGATTGGATAATATTATTGCCCTGGCAGCACCGATTTTGGATTTCATTTATCCGATTCTGTTGATACTTATTTTCCTGGCAACTATGAAGGAATCGGTTGTATCCAGACAGGCGCGTTATGGAACAATTACCGGAGTAATTGTTTTTGTGTCTCTTCAGCTGATTGAGAATCTTACACATGTCAGCGCAGTGACAGCACACATGCCACTTGCATCCTATGGATTTGCTTGGGTATTGCCTGCAGCAATCGGTATGATTGTAGGTATGATAATCGGTAGAATCGTACCGGCACGAGAAGCGATGGGTTATGGAAACTAATTAATCGTTCCACTTCTATAAATACTATACGGCCACCGAAGAGGAAAAACTTCGGTGGCCGTAGTGTTTTTTTGTCCCAATGCAAATGCATTGGTTATAGGGGATATTGTATTTTATTGTATCTTTTATTTGAGTTGTTTAAAAAGTATTGACAGATTAATTAGAAAATGTTTACAATGTATGCGTAACTAACAAACAAAGGAAGTATGAAAGGAGGTAAAGTATGATGAACGTGATTGTAAGAATTCACTATGTTAACAAAGAAAGAACCAACAAGAGACGACTTTACCTCGAAGAGCATGCCCTACCCCTATGATAAAGGATAGAGCTTACTGTTTGTATATATTTGCGAGTGAAATTATAGACCTGAGGTAGATGAAACGTCTGCCTTAGGTCTATTTTTTGTGCAGAGCACTTAGCGAATCAAGCTCGAAGAGCGCAGATGAGGTTAGTGCGAGCCATGTCGGAACACTTAACGAGTACGAAGTACGAGTTTACGTGAGACGACAGTGCAGAGCAGAGCTTAGCGAATCAAACTCGCAGAGCGCAGATGTGAATAGGGCAAATCAAGTCGGATTTTCGGCCGAAAATAGATTTTTATAAAGGAGGAAGGAAACGTGAAAAAACTAAGTGTACGAGAAATGGGCCGTCCCTATATTGGTTTCATTTTACTTGGAAGTATTTGTATGTTTGCGGCAACGCTGTTAGAGTTGTTGTTCCCACTGGTGACGAAATCCATTGTGGATGACGTGATTGTGGGAGGACATACGGAATTATTGATGCGGTTGTTGGCAGCAATTCTTGGAATAGGAATTTTTTCCGGATTGTTTCATTATGCAAAGGAATACATTTTCGATCGTGTAGGTTGTGCGGTGGCATCCGATGTGAGAAGAAAACTGTTTACGCATATTCAGGGGCTTTCCATGGATTATTTCGACAACACCAATACCGGTGAGTTGATGGCAAGAATCAAGGAAGATGCTGACATGATGTGGGATGCGTTTGGTATGACCGGTATGCTCACCATTCAGGTAACGGTACACGTAATTGTGGTGGTTTATTGCATGCTGACGCAGAACGTGTTGTTAACGCTTTTTCCGGTGAGTGTTATGTTAATTATGGCGGTCTTGGCCGTTTACATGGAAAGAGAATTGGACAAAGTATTTTCCGATATTAGTGAAAAAAACGCAGAGCTTACCACTGTGGCAGAGGAAAACCTTTCCGGTGTGCGTACAGTAAAAGCGTTTGTGCGGGAAGGGTATGAAATTGAGAAATTCCGGAAAAGAAATACGGAATATTGCGATTTGAATATGAAAATGACAAAGGTTCTGGTGCGGATTTATCCGTATTTTGAGCTGGTGGGAAAAATATTGCCGGTTATGACGGCGATTCTTGGAGGATTTTTGGTGGCAAGGGATGCGATGACCATTGGAACGCTGGTGGCGTTCGTGGAGTATAGCCGGAACATTGTGTGGCCATGTGAAGTTATCGGCGAACTTGCCAATGAGATTTCCGCAATTCATGCATCTTACAAGAAAATCAATAAGGTTATGGACAATGAGCCAACTATTTTTGACAAGAAAAATCCGGTGATTTTGCCGGAGGTGAAGGGAGAAATTACCTTCGAACATGTGGATTTTGAGAGAGAAAATCATGACGTGTTAAAGGATGTCAGTTTTACTTTAAAGGCGGGGCAAACCCTTGGAATTATGGGGGAAACCGGTTCCGGTAAGTCGTCGGTTATTCGCTTGATGGGAAGACTGTTTGATGTGACCGGAGGAAGTGTGAAGTTAGATGGTGTGGACGTGCGGGACCTAACGCTGAAACAGGTGCGGGGAAGTATAGCACCGGTAATGCAGGATGTTTTTCTTTTTTCGGATACGGTGGAAGACAACATTCGTATGGGTGCGAAGGAACATATTAGCCGGACAGAGGTTGTAAAGGCTGCCAAAAAAGCCCAGGCCGATGCA
>SVEW01000082.1 GCA_015057205.1 Lachnospiraceae bacterium
TGAAGCCTTATGTTATCAACCCTCTTCACACAAGCTTCTATCGAAAGAGTCTGAGCTTACGACGAACAAAAACGGATAGCATTGATGCCCATACCATCGCCAGTATGCTGATGTCTGACGTGGATCTGGAATCCTATTCGGATACGCTTATGCGAACGGATGAATTAAAATCCCTTACCCGCTATCGGTTTGACCTTGTGAGAGAACGGGCAAAATTGAGGACTTCGGTCTCTCGTTTAATTACGATTTTATTTCCTGAGCTGGAAAATATTGTTTCCACCGTGCATAGTGTATCGGTGTATGAGCTGTTGATTCAATATCCAAGCGCAGAAGCAGTAGCCCGGGTGCACTTGACAAAGCTGACAAAACTTTTAACGGAGGCTTCTCATGGACATTACGGTCGTGATAAGGCGATTGAAATCCGCGAAGCTGCACGCCGCTCCATAGGAACCAATATGCCGGCGAAGGCTATGGAGTTGCGTCATACATTATGCCTGGTTCGTGAAATGAACAGTGGTATTGAAGAAATTGAAAAGGAAATTGAGAAAATTATGGACGAAATCCATTCGCCAATTATGACTATTCCGGGGATTCATTATGCCATGGGGGCCATGATTATTGCGGAGATTGGAGATTTTCACCGTTTTGATTCGCCGGATAAAATTCTTGCGTATGCCGGCCTCTCGCCATCAACCTATCAGTCCGGTAAAATCGATTCTCCGTATTCGCATATGGAAAAACGTGGCTCGAAGTATCTGCGGTATGCGCTTTTTAACGCAACGAAGTACGTTTGTATCTGGGATCCGGTGTTTGCAAAATATTTGGCGCACAAGCTGGAGCTTGGAAAACATTATAATGTAGCAATTTCTCATGCTGCGAAAAAACTGGTTCGGGTGATGTATCATTTAGAGATGTCTGGGGAGGAGTACGATGGAAAACCGGTGAAACGCGCAGACATGAATCTGGAAATGAATTTGGAAGAATGATTGTGAAACCCCACTGCTTTGTGTTAGAATGGGAAACGGAGAAAACATGTAGAAGGAGTAGTGGGGCATGAAAATGAAAAGTAAATATCAGGGGATCTTCTTTATTATATGCGCAGCGTTTTTCTTTTCGCTGATGACGTTTTTCGTGCGGCTGTCAGGAAATGTGCCTACGTTTCAGAAAAGCTTTTTTCGCAACATTGTAGCAGCAATTGTTTCGGTTGCGATTTTGTTGCGTAGCGAGGAAAAATTCAAGGTGCTTCCGGACAGTTGGGGACCGCTTTTTATGCGGGCGGGATTTGGGACCGCTGCCCTGGTGGCTAATTTTTACGCGGTGGATCACATGAATCTGGCGGATGCGAATATTTTAAATAAGTTGTCGCCCTTTTTTGCGATTTTAATGTCGCGGGTAGTTTTGAAAGAGAAACCGTCAAAACAGGATTTGATTACGGTGTTTGTTGCGTTTACAGGTGCATTGTTAGTGGCGAAACCAACCGGCAATATGAGTCTGTTGCCGGCGGCACTTGGGATTTTTGGCGGATTTGGTGCAGGTCTTGCCTATACTTACGTGCGAAAAATGGGAAATCATGGTGAGCGCGGCACGGTTATAGTGGCTTTTTTCTCGGTATTTTCTACGTTGGTGACGTTGCCGAGCCTGTTGTTTGATTATCATCCCATGACGGGGAGACAATTGATGTGTCTTATCTGTGCCGGTCTTGCCGGAATGGGTGGACAGTTTTCCATTACGAAAGCCTACACCAAAGCACCGGCAAAAGAGATTTCAGTGTACGACTACACCCAGGTGATTTTTGCAGCCCTGTTGGGATTTGTATTCTTCGAGCAAGTTCCGGATGCCTATAGTATTGCCGGATATGTAATTATCATTGGAGCTGCCTTGTTCCGCACGTTTCGATTATCCAAGGATTCGCTTCGTTAGCTCGATAAAATCCTTTGCGGCTTCAGACAGGTAGCGGTCCTGATTGTAAGCAATTGCCAACTGTTCGGTTGTAGTAGAACTTTGCAGAGGATAAAAGTCTACGCGCTGGGTATCCATAGTGTTGGCAGATAGGGTAGTTGCCCCTCGCAGGAACATTTCCGGGTAAACGGCAATGCCCATACCCCGTTGTGCCAGTGCAAAAGCGGTCTGAATGTTGGTTGTTTCTATTAAAATGTGTGGATTGATATGTTGTTTTTTAAAGTAGGAGTCCAGTATCGTTCGGATACGGTCTCCTTTTTTTAATAGAATAAAAGGCTGTTCCTTGAAAGCTGAAATATCTACGGTCTCATGAAATTCTTTGCGCATGGCATTGCAGTCTTCGCCGAAAAGTTCTTCCATGATGGTGATTGGCACCACCAAAAAGAGGCGGTCCGGAGATATTTCGGTAATCTGTGCGTTGACCGTATAAAACGGCGTGAAACCGAGAACTAAATCTACAAAGCCGTGTTGCAGACTGTCTTCAAGGTCCCGCGCGTTTGCTTCTTCTATTTTCACGTTGATATATGGGTGGGTTCTATGAAACTCCGGCAGCAGCAATGGTAAAAGTGCCTGTCCGCGGGTGTGGGTAATGCCGATGGTTAACTCCCCGCGAATGTTACCGGAAATATCATTTACTTCAGCGAGAAACTGACTGTGCAAGTCTAGAATTTGATTGCTGGTTTCTACTAAACGCTTGCCGGCATAGGTGAGGGTTAAACTTTTACCACGTTCGAATAATTCTGTTCCCAGTTCTTGTTCCAATTTCGTAATGTGGTTGGAAAGTGCCTGTTGGGATATATGTAATCGGTGGGATGCCCGGGTAAAATTAAGCTCTTCAGCGGCTGTTAAAAAGTATTTTAAATTCGAAAAATTCATAGCTACGTACCTCATTTGTGTCTGTTCTAATTTCATTGTACAACCCGTTGTGGTACACGTCAAGGAGCTACAACCTTTTTGTTGTGACAAATTGTATAAAAAAAGTGTTTTATAAGTGAATTATCTAGTGATATTATTATACAGGATTCAGTGTGCAAGAAATACAGCACAAAAGGGAAGTATTCAAAAATAAGGAAGGTTAAAACTATGGCACAGAAGAAATTAATACTTAATGCCGCTTGGTGTAAGGGATGTGGTATCTGTGAAGCATTTTGCCCGAAACAGGTATTGACCTTACAGGGTGAGAAAATCACCATTGCTAAACCGGAAGATTGTATCTTCTGCGGACAGTGCGAACAGCGGTGTCCAGATTATGCAATTTATATTGAAGAAGAAATTGAGGAGGTAAACCAATGGGTAAAACCGTATTAATGCAAGGAAATGAGGCTTGCGTAGAAGGTGCAATCGCTGCTGGAATGAGATTCTATGCAGGTTACCCAATTACTCCTTCTACTGAAATAGCAGAGAATTCTGCAGTTCGTCTTCCGCAGGTAGGCGGAAAATTTATTCAGATGGAAGATGAAATTTCCAGTATGGCTGCTGTCATCGGAGCATCTGCAGCCGGTGTAAAAGCTATGACCGCAAGTAGTGGTCCTGGATTTTCATTGAAACAGGAAAACTTAGGTTATGCCTGCATCGCCGAGATTCCATGTGTAATCGTGGATGTACAGCGTTCCGGCCCGTCAACCGGTCTTCCAACAAGCCCGTCCCAGGCCGACGTAATGCAGGCCAGATGGGGAACACATGGAGATCATCCGATGATTGTTATTTCTCCATCCAGTGTTCGTGAAACCTATGATTTAGCAATTCGTTGCTTTAATTTAGCGGAAAAATACCGTACACCGGTAATTTTCCTGATGGACGAAATCGTAGGACATCTTCGTGAAGGTATTGAGATTCCGGATCCGAAGAGCTTAGAGATTATTAATCGTCCGGTTCGCCGTTATGCAAAACAGAACGGACTTCCATATCACGTAGAGGAAGGAAAGTGCGTTCCGGAAATGCTTCCGTTTGGACAGGGCCAGCGTTATCACATCACCGGTCTTGCGCACAACGAAAGTGGGTTCCCGACCAATGATAACAAAGAGGCTGGAAAATTATTCCGCCGTTTACTTGATAAAATCAAAGATAATCGCGATGACATCGTTCAGGTAGAAGAGGTAATGTGTGAAGATGCCGATACTGTAGTAGTTTGTTTCGGTGGTACTGCAAGAGCAGCCGTTACAGCGGTAAAACAGGCTAGAGAAAAAGGCATCAAGGCCGGAATGTTCCGCCCTATTACCATTTGGCCATTCCCTGACAAAGAGTTAGAGGAACTTTCTAAGAAAGTGAAACGTATTGTTGTTGCTGAGCACAACGATGGACAGATTCTTTTAGAGGTTCAGCGTGTTGTCAAGAATAATTGCGAAGTGGATTTCATCGGAAGAATCGATGGCTCCGTTATGACACCACGTGAAATTCTCACTAAGATTGAGGGGGCAAAATAATGGCAAGTGAATTAATTAATAAATATATGCGTCCGGAGCACTTACCACACATTTGGTGCCCGGGATGTGGAAACGGAATTTTGATGCGAAATGTAGCGCAGGCAATCGATAACCTGGGACTTGATCATGACAAAGTTGTAATCGTGTCCGGTATCGGATGCTCTTCCCGTGCGGCTGGTTATATGGACTTTAATACCATTCATACTACCCATGGACGTGCAATCGCTTTTGCAACCGGAATTAAGTTGGCAAATCCGGAATTGGAAGTAATTGTAATTGCCGGTGATGGTGATATCTCCGCTATCGGAGGAAACCACCTGATTCATGCGGCAAGAAGAAATATCGGAATTACGGTAGTGGTATTTAACAATAACATCTATGGTATGACCGGAGGACAGTATTCACCGACTACTCCGCGTGGAGAAAAAGGTACCACAGCACCTTACGGAAACATTGACCGTTCCTTTGATATTGCAGGTCTTGCTTACGGTGCCGGTGCATCCTTTGCGGCAAGAGGAAGCTCTTATCATGTACAGCAGACAACTGCGTACATTCAGCAGGGTATTTTACATAAAGGATTTTCAATTATTGATTGCGCAAGCGTTTGCCCGACTTACTATGGACGTAAGAACAAAAAGGGTAGCGCAGTTGATATGATGAAATATCAGCGCGATAATGCAGTTATGCAGGAGAAAGCAGTGAATATGACTGCAGAGGAATTAAAGGGTAAATTAGTTATCGGTGTATTGGCGCATACCAATTATCCGGAATTTACGGCAGAATATCAGAAATTGATTGACCGTTTAGGAAGGGAGGCTGAAGAGCGTGAGCGCGAAGGCAAGTAAGCAGAGCAAGAAAATGGAAATTCGTCTGGCAGGTAGCGGCGGACAGGGAATTATCCTTGCAACCATTATTTTGGCAGAAGCGGCTTTAGAGGCAGGAAAATACACAGCCCAGTCTCAGTCCTATGGCCCGGAGGCCAGAGGAGGTATGTGTAAAGCAGAGGTTTTGATTGATTCAGAACCAATCGGCTACACAAAGGTTGAGAATCCTACATTCTTAATGGCATTAACACAGCAGTCTTTGGAAAAATATGCAAAGACAGTAGATAAGGATTGTGTGATTTTGGTAGACTCCAGTTTGACGGTTCCGGATTATTTGGATCCGAATCAGGTAACCAAAGCGCCGATTCTGGAAACTGCAGTAAAGGGCGTTGGAAAAGCGTTTACCGCGAATATTGTAGCAGTAGCAGCAATCAATGCATTGTTAGGGTTAGTTGAGTATAAGGACCTTCGTACGGCGGTTCTGTCTCACGTTCCGAAGGGAACCGAGGCAATCAACGAAAAAGCATTGAAACTTGGTGCAGAAATTATTACAAAGAAATAATCTTTAGGAGAGGAAATTCGGAGGGCAACAGGAATGTTGCCCTTTGAGTGCAGAAAGGTAAAAGTATGTACGAAGACAGAATATTAAATGCGGCAGTGCGTGAGAAAATAATGAGCGCTGACGAGGCTGCCAGCCTGATTAAAGAGAATATGAAGCTGGGATTTTCCGGTTTTACATCGGCGGGCTATGCAAAAAAAGTGCCGACGGCCATTGCGAAACAGGGGACGGCAAAGAATCTGACGGTAATTACCGGCGCATCCACCGGTAAAGAGTTAGATGGAGAACTTGCAAAAGCGGGATTGATGGGGCGTCGCCATCCGTTCCAGTCAGATAAAGATAGTAGAAACAGCATCAATGCCGGGGATACCAAATATGCAGACATTCATTTAAGCGTGTTGCCAAGAATGGTGCGTCAGGGCGTTTTTGGCGAAATGGACTATACCATTGTGGAGTGCTGCATGATTACAGAAGAGGGAATTGTGCCCACCTTAACGGTTGGGGCTACCAATGCATTGGTTGAAAATTCCAAGAAAGTAATTGTAGAACTGAATACATCCGTACCGAAAGAGGTATACGGTATGCACGATATTATTTCTCCGGACGAAGGAAAACCGGTGGCAATTACCAAACCTACAGATCGCGTGGGACTTCCTTACATTCCATGCCCGGCAGAGAAAATTGCTGCTGTTGTTATTAATGAAGAGGTTGGTGCTACACCGGTATTTAAAGAACCGGATGAAGTTTCTTCTAAGATTGCAGAACATATTGTGGAATTTTTAAAGGAAGAAGTGAAAAAAGGACACCTGCCGGAGAACTTATATCCATTGCAGTCCGGCGTAGGTGCCGTGGCAAATGCGGTGCTGGCAGGACTTTCAGGAGCCGGTTTTAAACACTTATCCATGTATACGGAAGTGGGACAGGATTCGGCAGTTGATTTGGTGCACGCCGGTATTATGGATAGTTTATCTACAACCGCAATTTCTTTGTCAAAAGAAGGACTTGAGAAGTTCTATGCTAATTTTGATAAAATGAAGGAAAGAATCGTGTTGCGTCCGCAGGATGTAAGTAACCATCCGGAAATGGTGCGCCGCATGAATATTATTGCGATGAATACAGCCATTGAAGCTGATATTTATGGAAATGTCAATTCGACTCATATTATCGGAACAAAGATGATGAATGGTGTTGGAGGTTCCGGCGATTTTGCCAGAAACGCGGCGATTTCCATTTTTATGACACCATCGCTTGCAAAAGATGGTAAAATTTCCAGCATTGTGCCTATGGTGACCCATGTGGATAGCTGTGAGCATGATGTTTGCGTGTTGGTTACGGAGCAGGGACTTGCGGATCTTCGTGGATTATCACCGAAGGAACGTGCCGAACTGATTATTGAAAAGTGTGCGCATCCTTCTTATAAGGAAGAATTGCGGAACTATTTTGAGCGTGCAAAAGAAGTATCGCCGAGCCAGCATACACCACACGATTTGGCGCATTGCTTTGATATGCACCAGAGATTCCTGGAGACGGGGAGCATGCAAAAATAACAAGGAGTAACTATGAACATTTTATTTTTTCTTACACCGAAGGCGGAAGTTGCGTGTGTGGACGCCGAATCGACGCTTCGTCAGGCGATTGAGAAGCTTGAGAACAGTGGATTTGCAGCATTGCCAATTATCAGTAAACAGGGGCGTTATGTAGGAACAATTTCTGAAGGGGACCTTTTGTGGTTTGTAAAACATCAGGCGGACCTGAATTTATTGGAGGCAGAAGATATACCGCTTGCAAATGTGCCGCGCCGCAGAGACAATCGGGCGGTATCCATCAATTCAGATATGGATAGTTTGTTTGAAAAAGTATATAACCAGAATTTTGTGCCGGTGACAGACGATGAAGGCATTTTTATTGGGATTGTAACGCGAAAGGATATCATGCATCACATCATAAAGCAGGTGAAGATGAACGATTAGAGAGAGGTTTTCTATAAAACCACTAGACACGAAGGGAAAAACGTGGGGCCGTTTTCGCTACTGATTGTATTAAGCAGTAGTGAAGGCGGTCCTTGTCTCTTCATCGTAAAAGAGGACTTTAAACAACTTCTGTACGAGAACGAAGAATTATCAGTAGAAAGAGAGGATTTTTATTATGAAAAAGAGAATGGTGGCATTGTTATGCGTTATGGCAGTTATGACCACGGCGGTGTTTGTTGGCTGTGGTAAAGAGAAAAAAGAGAAAAGCATAGATGCCAAGGAAACAAAGGAAAACGTGGTGGAGGAGGACCCAGCGCAGGAAACAGAAGTAAGAATTGCTGCATTAAAGGGACCTACCGCCATGGGAATGGTAAAATTAATGGATGACGCAGAAGATGGGAAAACAGAAACCAACAAGTATTCCTTTACGATTTCGGCTGCACCGGATGAGATAACGCCGTCTATTGTACAGGGCAATGTGGATATCGCAGCGGTTCCGGCAAACCTGGCAGCAGTTTTGGCGAAAAAGACAGAGGGTAAGGTGCAGGTAATGGCAATTAATACTCTGGGTGTGCTATATATTGTGGAAAATGGTGATACGGTAAAGGGAGTCAGTGATTTAAAGGGAAAAACCATCTATGCCAGCGGAAAAGGTGCAACGCCGGAATATGCCCTTAACTACATGTTGACAGCAAATGGCATCGACCCTGTAAAAGACGTGACTATTGAATACAAGTCGGAACATGCGGAGTGTGTAGCTGCGCTGGCAAAGGATAAAAATGCAGTTGCAATGCTGCCACAGCCTTTTGTTACCGTTGCGCAGGCAGCCAATGAAAACATTCGGGTTGCCGTTGATATGACAAAGGAATGGGAAGAGGCGGCAAAAAAGGAAGGATCTTCCGCAAGCTTATGTACCGGAGTAGTGGTTGTAAGAAGTGAATTTGCAAAAAGCAATCCGCAAGCAGTAGCTCTTTTCTTAAAACAGTATCAGGCATCTGTCGAGTTCACAAATAAAAATGTGGAAGAAGCTGCCACACTCATTGAAAAATATGATATAGTAAAGGCACCGATTGCAAAGAAAGCAATTCCGTATTGCAATATTACTTATATTGACGGTGCAGACATGAAGGCAAAGCTGGGTGGCTATCTTGAGAACCTGTTTAACCAGAATCCTGCAGCCGTAGGTGGAGAGGTTCCTGGAGATGAATTCTATTACGTACAAGAGTAAAATAATAAAAGTAGGGGCAATCCTTTTTTGGATAGTCCTTTGGCAGTTGCTGGCAATGTATCTTCACTCCGATATATTGCTGGCATCGCCCATAAAAACGGCGCAGTGTTTAAAGGAGCTTATTTTTTTGCCGGATTATTGGCAAAGCATTGGATTTACCTTTGCGAGAATAGGCTCCGGTTTTCTTTTGGCGCTGACGCTGGGGGTGATATTGGGAGCCCTTTCGTATATTTTTTTATGGCTAAGGGTAATGCTTGCCCCATTTGTATCTGTCATGAAAGCGATTCCGGTGGCTTCTTTTATCATCCTTATATTAATTTGGGTGCCGTCAAAGAATCTTTCTGTGGTCATTTCTTTTCTAATTGCTTTTCCGGTGGTATTTACCAACACCTTGACGGGGTTAGCGGGAATGGATGAGAAAATGCTGGAGATGATGAAGGTGTTTCATGTTCCGTTTTGGAAAAGAATCCGATATGTTTATGTACCGCAGATGATTCCCTATTTTAAAACAGCCTGCTCACTGGCATTGGGACTTTGCTGGAAATCCGGAATCGCCGCAGAGATCATCGGGCTTCCTGCCGGATCCATGGGAGAGCGGCTGTATCAGGCAAAGATTTACTTAAGTACGCCGGAAATGTTTGCTTGGACCATTACGATTATCGTAATAAGCACTGTTTTTGAAAAAGTAATTATGATTCTTGTCAATGAGGTGCTAAACAGATTGGAGGGACGATAGTGGATATTGTAATAGAGAATCTTTCCAAAAGTTTTCAAAGACAGAAGGTACTAGACGGATTTAGTCATGTTTTTAAAGCGGGAAGTATTACCTGTATCATGGGAAAATCCGGTTCGGGAAAGACGACACTGCTTTCCATTCTGATGGGATTAAGTCAGGCGGACTCCGGGAAGGTGACGGGGTTATCGGAAGCAAAAGTAAGCGCAGTATTTCAGGAAAACCGCCTGTGCGAAAATTTGACAGCGGTTTTAAATGTACAGATGATTGCCGGAGAGCACCATGGAAAGGATGAGATTATCGCATGCTTTCAAAAAATCGGAATCGACGCTACCGATAAAAAAATAGTAAAAGAATACAGTGGCGGTATGAAACGCAGGGTCGCTATTGTGCGTGCATTGATGGCAGAGTTTGATATTTTAATTATGGATGAACCCCTAAAGGGGTTGGATGAGGAAACCAAAAGCGAT
>SVEW01000083.1 GCA_015057205.1 Lachnospiraceae bacterium
GAACCGCCGTGTACGGAACCGTACGCACGGTGGTGTGAGAGGTCGGGGGATTATTCAAATCTCCCTCCTACTCGATTTACAGAACAATTCTGCTGAATTAACCGAATTTTCATGAAATGGCGAGAAAAATGTGATAGAATGTAACTACTTGAAACGTGTGATTTATAACAGTGAGGCGAGGTAGTTTATGGCAAATACTCATGAATTAAAAACAGATTTAGCAAAGCTATTTACAGATCGAATGCCCGGAGGTGCATTTGTGTACCGCGCATCAGAAGGACATGAGTTGTTGTATGCGAACGAGAATATGGTTCGTTTGTTTGAGTGCGATACATATGAGGAATTTGCAGAATTTGTAGGCTATAGCTTTGATGGAATTGTGAATGCCAGCCAGTTGCAGTCGATTCAAAAAGAAATCGATTTTCAAATATTTGAGTCGCAGAACGTCTTTGACCATATTTATTACCATATACGAACGAAAAAGGGAAATGTACGACTAGTGGAAGACTATGGTACATTAATTTCTGATGAAGTTGAAGGCGATCTGTTTTACGTGTTTGTTGTATCTAGAGAATTCGAAATAGCAAGCACTGAACTTGACCGTTTGACCGGCCTTTACGGGAAGACACGATTTGTTAATTATGTAAAAAGTATGAACGAAAAGGCAATTCAGATGCAGCTTACAGATGTAGAATACGCCATCGTGTATATTAACTTCGTAAATTTCAAATTACTAAATATTAATAAAGGCATTGCAGAAGGCGACGCTTGTCTCATGATTATGGCTGAGATTTTGGGCGCTGTTTTTGATGATGCCTTTATTTCACGCTTGTCGGATGACCATTTTGCGATTTTTACGGATTATCAGCAGGCAATAGAAAAGACACCTGAGGTAAACCGGTTGTTCCGCGAAAAATATGGTGCACGTTATAACATTCAGAGTAAATATGGCATTATCCGTTTTGAACCGGATACGAAATTTGATGTAGAAGGAACCTTGTCACAGGCGAAGGTTGCGTGCGATTTTATCAAGCATGATCATACAATGGATATCGTGGAATATTCAGAAGAATTGGCAAAACAGCGTAAAGTTGAAGAGTATGTGCTACGTAAATTCGATGAAGCTATGAAAAAAGGGTGGATTAAGGTATATTTCCAACCAGTGGTACGTTCTTTAACAGAGCAATTATGCGGGATGGAATCCCTTGCGCGTTGGATAGATCCGGAAATCGGATTTTTGCCACCGACAGATTTTATTAGAACACTAGAGCGGAATCGAAAAATCCATATTTTGGATTGTTATATGGTGGAAAAGGTATGCGAACAGATAAATTATCGCACTCGACATAAGTTACCGATGGTGCCGGTGTCGGTAAATTTTTCATGGTTGGATTTTTCTTGTTGTGATATGCTTGAGGTAATCGAACGCTGTTTGGAAAAGTATGATGTACCTCGTGATTATATACACATAGAGATAACCGAAAGTATGATTGCGAAGGATGAGGAGCTGATGGCGGAAGTAATACAGAGATTCCGCGCAGCGGGATATGAAATCTGGATGGATGATTTTGAAAGCGGATATTCGTCCCTAACTATTTTAAAAGAATACGACTTTGATATGTTGAAGTTGGATATGCGATTTTTAACGCCATTTACAGAAAAAGCGCGGGATATCATGCGTTCTACTACCACCATGGCAAAAGATATTGGAATTAAAACGTTGGCAGAAGGCGTAGAAACTAAGGAACAGTTGGAGTTTTTGCGTACGATAGGATGTGGGAAGATTCAAGGCTACTATTATGGTAAACCGGAACCGATAGAGGACGTGTTTGAGCATTTGGATGAAAAAGGTATTAGTGCAGAAAAACGCGAGTGGCGCCATTTTTATGATACAGCAAGTTTTCACGCAAAGCATTTGGAGACACCACTGGAAATTGTGGAAGATGACGGAAAAGTATTTCGAACTTTATTCATGAATGAAGCTTATCTTAAACAGATTTTGGACAGAGAAATGACACTTGCAGAAATTGATGCATATATTTACCGTGAGGGAACTTCGTTAATGCGAAAATACCGTGAGATTGCAAATCTGGTAGAGGAGAGCGGAAACACGGAAACGGTTTATTACACTGTTGGTGGAAACTATTTACGTTTGCGACTACGTGAGATAGCGAAATATAATGGACATCATATTTTAAAAGGCGAAATTTATAACATTACATCAGATCAGAACCAGAAGGATGCCATGCGTCTTGACACAAAATTGCGAGCGTTGAATGGCTTGTTTGAGGTCGTTCATTTATTGAATGTGGAAAGAGGAAGTATGATGCCGTTGCTTGGAAAGTTTCAATATTTGGATTATGAAGTCGCAGTAAATGTTGAGCGGGGTAACAAACAATTCACAGAGAAAAATGTTTTTCCAAAACAACGAGAAGCGTATCTGCAGTTTATGAATCCGCATACGATACAACAACGTGTGGAAGCTAGTGAGCATGAAATACTGGCGGAATTATTTAAGATTAAGCAATCGGATGGATGTTATCAGTGGCGGGAGTTTTATATTATGGGGATACCGGCAACAAATGGCAAGGAGTATCTGTTTTGTATAAAACTACACAAAGAACATGGGCAAGAATCCATGACGAATCCGGTAGATTTGTCGGATATTTCCATAAATGGTAATAAAGAAAGGGCGATGGAATATGCGAATTTGTGGGACAATATGATTTGGAACACAAAGCTGAAGTTTTTCTGGAAAGACGCAGACAGAAGATTTCTGGGAGTAAGCCAGTCCTTTTTAGACTTTTATGGATTTGAATCCATGAAAGAGGTTGTGGGCAAAACCGATGAGGATATGGGTTGGCACGTTGATAATGACTCGTATCAAGATGACGAATGGGATGTAATTAAAACCGGGAAGCGTGTAGAGAATGCATTGGGACAGTGCATCGTTCGCGGCGTGGTACATAACATATTAGCCAATAAAATGCCGGTATATGCGGGGGGCAAAATCGTTGGACTTGTGGGATATTTTATGGATTATGACGAAGTATACTATGGCGAGAAGACGCAATTAGATGTGTATCGTCATGATACCATAACAAATCTTATGAGTACGCGGGCATTTGTGGATTCCTTGCTTGATTTTGCGAAGCAGTACAATGAAAATCATCGCAATTATGGCATGATTGCATTGCAAAACACGAAATATGATAGAATTGTTCAGACATTGGGCGAAGAGATTGGAAAAAAATCACTTTCCGCCATGGCTGAACGAATTGTAGATGTAGCTGGACAATTTAGTGCAATTACAAGAGTAAAAGACTCTTTATTTATTATTATGAATTATACTAATTCATGGATTGAATTGGAAGAGTTGGCTAACAGGCTAAAAAAATCTCTAGAAGATATCCATGAAGTTGGAGGTGTCAGCATAACTGTCCGGATTGAAGTAGCAACAAAGATGCGGACGGATGATGGCGTATCAGATGAAAATATCTACCAGAAGACAATCGAGAAAATATCAGGCTAAATGAGGTGACTACATGGAATATTTACAAAGCATGAATGATGGAGCGGTGGCAATCCGGTTGGTAATTGCCACTGCCCTTGGTAGTTTTATAGGCTGGGAGAGAATTGCCAGACGACATAGTGCGGGAATCAAAACTTTTGCATTGGTGAGTCTTGGAGCGGCCATGGCGGCAGCATTAAATCTTTATTTGGCAAAAGAAACAACTTTTCGCGTGGATGTGGGACGAATACCGGCGCAGGTTGTTAGCGGAATTGGTTTTCTTGGAGCGGGAACCATTCTGGTAACCGGCCGAAACCAGATAAAAGGCCTAACAACTGCAGCGTCCTTATGGGTTACCGCCTGCATGGGTATGGCCATAGGAGCGGGGTATTTGACAGCTGGATTGGTGTGCTTTGGTTTGATTATGTTCGCCAATCTGTTTTTGGTGCATTGGAACCAAAGAGTCGGGGAGCGAACCCGCTATATGTGCCTGTACATAGAATTAGAAGAAAAAAGTGGTGTGCGGCAACTTCGAAAGATGTTGCGAGAAAATGGAATTCAAATTAACAGTATTACCAAAACTAAGGAAAAAACCTTGCAAAGCGAGGATGCAGCGATTATAATTGACTTGCATTTAGGAAAAGATCATTCCCATTTGGAAGTTTTGGAAGCAATTAGTAATCTTGCATTTGTGGATTATGTAGAGGAAGTATAAGAAAAGGAGAACAGGGATGAGAAAAAGCAAACAAATGTTGGCATTTTTGATGGCAGCAGTGATGATGATTACGGTCTGGTCTGTGCCTATGCCCGTTGAAGCGGCAACACGGGTGTTAACAATCAAGACGGCAGCTGTTAGTAATGCGAGGAAGATTCATGAGGCGCTTAACAGTCAGAAACCGCTTGTTTTACGCATTGCAGGAAATAAGGCATTTTCAAAGAAGACGTTAAGCAAACTGGAAAAAGAGGTGCGGAAGATTAATCAACAGGACGTATATTTTCATTATCGTGCCTATCGTCAAAAAGGAAATTATTATCTTTATGAGATTTCGAAGGATTTTGCAAAACAATACTATTATGCAACGATGTTTTGTAGAAAATTGTTCCGTTATTTCAAAACAGGAAAGTGTTACGGATATATTTGGACTGACGGTTACGGTGAAAAGAACGGTTACACCCAGTATCGTTACGTGTACGAAGCCTATCAGGCCTATAAGACCGCTAATTCTGATATGCCATTTTCCGATTATGTAATGAAGGACATGGATTCCTTTTATGGATTAGATGCGGATGTTGCTAAAAGCTATGAAGTAGCATTTGCAGCAGATAGTTTTGGCGAATTAAGCGATGCCATGAAGGTTTGGGTAGTTGCAGAAAGCGGTTATTTTGCCTGTATGTTTGACAGGAACAATCCATATGGGGATTTTCCGAAATTTTGTATGATATATAGTAGAAATATGAAACATGCGCAGTACAATGGCAGCGGAATGCGCGCCATGGTAAACAATAAGGTTCAGGGCGTGTGTGCGAATTATGCGGTTATGGAGAGTTTGCTATGGAGCCAGTGGGGATTGCACAACCAGATTAATACATCCTGGAAAATCAATCACGCCTGGTCGGTAGTAAAAGTAAAGAATGCAAAAGGCAAAACCCTTTGGATTCCTTTTGATTATCGGGTTGGGCCATCTGGGATTTATAAAGCATCAGAAAGTAAGCAATATCAGCTGTATTTAAAAGGTGTGAAAGGTGCTCCGAATTATAAGAATTTCCAATATGCAGATTTTAATTAGAAAAAAGCCCCCGGTAACGTGGTTGCCGGAGGCTTTCGCTTTTATTTGCGTGGTTCCCCTTCCAAAGAGAATAGTAATGCTTTGTAAGTCGGATATGGCCACAGTTCGGATGGCAGGAAACTTTCCAATTCATCAATTTGTGTGCGCATAATATCCATGCAAGGAACAATCTCTTTGCGATAGAAGCGTGCAGCTGTTAAAGAATCGGTTTCGGATTCTACGGCGGAGAGCTTTTCTTTCAAAGAATATAGTTCTTTTGCAATTTCCGAACTTAAGCTATTGGCATGCTCAAGGCGTGCACGTTCTAAGTCAGCCGATAAATCCAATGCTTTTTTGTGTAAAACCACATTGGCCAGGATGTCCTGATAGCGACTGGAAGCAAAAAGAATCTCTTTTTCTACCATATCGGCCAAGGTCATGGCTTCGATATGGATGGTCTTGTAATAATTCTCCAATAAAATTTCATAATGAGCAACAATTTCTGTACGGTTATAAACCTGATGTCTGGCAAAAAGCGAGAATACTTTGTCCGTTACAAAATGAGGCAATGCCTCAACCGTAGACGGGAGGTTGGATAAACCGCGGCGAGCGGCCTCTTTTACCCATTCATCGCTGTAGCCGTTGCCGTTAAACAAAATACGCTGATGCTTGGTAAGTTCCTCACGAATCAAGGCGTCTAATGCAATTTGGAAGTTATCAGCATCTTCTAAGCGGCTTGCAAACGTGGACAGGGCATCTGCCACGATTGTATTAATAACAATATTGCAACCGGCAATGGAAGCCGAAGAGCCAACGGAGCGGAATTCGAATTTGTTTCCGGTAAAAGCGATAGGAGAGGTACGATTGCGATCCGTTGAATCTTTGCGGATGTTCGGTAAAACGTCCGCGCCAATGGAAAGATAGGTACGCTCTTTATCCTGATAATCGGTGTTGTGAATAATGGAATCCACAACATCCATCAATTCATCGCCTAAGAAAATTGACATAATAGCCGGTGGAGCTTCGTTGGCGCCCAGGCGGTGGTCATTACCGGCAGAAGCGATGGCAAGACGTAACAAATCTTGATATTCATCGACTGCGGTAATGACAGCCGTTAAGAAAAGCAAAAACTGTGCATTTCGAGATGGGGTGGAACTTGGCTGAAACAGGTTGTCACCGGCATCTGTTGAGATGGACCAGTTGTTATGTTTACCGGAGCCGTTGACACCGGCAAAAGGTTTTTCATGAAGTAGGCATACCATGTGATGGCGGCTTGCTACCCGTTTCATCATTTCCATGGTGAGCTGATTGTGGTCTGTTGAAATATTGGTGGTGGAGAACACCGGTGCCAATTCAAACTGTCCGGGAGCCACTTCGTTGTGACGGGTTTTGGCTGCAATGCCAAGTTTCCAAAGTTCTTCCTCCAATTCTTTCATAAAAGCGGATACCCGCGGTTTCAAAGAGCCAAAGTAGTGATCATCCATTTCCTGTCCTTTTGGCGGTTTAGAACCAAAAAGGGTACGTCCGGTGTAAATCAAATCCGGGCGTTTTTTATATAAATCTTCATCCACAAGGAAATATTCCTGCTCGGAACCTACCATAGGGGTTGCGTGGCGCACCGTATCATCGCCAAAAAGACGCAAAATACGCAATGTCTGTTTCTCCAAAGCCTGCATGGAGCGCAGTAATGGTGTTTTTTTATCTAATGATTCACCGCTGTAAGAACAAAATGCGGTAGGGATGCACAAAGTATCGTCTTTGACAAAGGCATAGCTGGTTGGATCCCAGGCTGTATAGCCTCTGGCTTCGAAGGTGGCGCGAAGTCCGCCTGATGGAAAAGAAGATGCGTCCGGTTCGCCCTTGATAAGCTCTTTGCCGGAAAAGGTCATAAGAACAGAACCACCGGGTTCCGGTGACAAAAATGCATCGTGTTTCTCGGCAGTGATGCCGGTCATTGGCTGGAACCAATGGGTAAAATGAGTGGCACCCTGTTCCATTGCCCAGTCTTTCATAGCATGGGATAAAACATTCGCCAAATCGCGGGAAAGGGGTACCCCTTCATCGATGGTTTTCAAAAAAGCTCGATAAACGTCTTTGGGGAGACGCTTTTTCATTTCGGCATCATTAAATACTTTGCTGCCGAAGAGTTCTGGGATATTCGCTGCCATAAGTCAGTTTCCTCCATTCATAGTATCATAGTTTCTTCACACTTTTCATTATAAAGTATTTTAGTGAAAAATGGTTGCCAAATAATTCAGAATTTGGGGGGCAGTGTTGGAAAATGTGCGCAAAAATGATATACTAAACGTATAAAGAAGATTAGGTATTTGCGATACTGCTCTGCGGCGAATGCCGCGTGCGCAATTACTTAACAAAGAAGATATGAAGGAGGACAATCAATGAATAATAAGAGATTATACAAAAGCAAACAGGATAACAAAATTTGTGGGGTATGCGGTGGTATTGCAGAATATTTTGGAATGGATTCCACCATCGTTCGTTTATTATGGTGCTTATTTACACTGGCAGGCGGCTCCGGAATCATTGCCTATATTCTTGCAGCACTGATTATGCCGGAAGAGTACGAAGATTAAGGTGATTGTATGAAAAGGGTAGGGATGGCAGTGTGGCTGATATTGGCCTGCATCTGTATGGTTTACGCGAATATCGTTAAGAATATCGGCTCCGGAACGGGATTTTTTGTATTCTGGGTACTTTTAAGTGTATGTTTTATGGTGATGGCAGCGGCAGTGAAGCTGGATTGGTGGAAAAAAATGCCGAAACGTCTCCGTACTGTTTTGATTACGCTTTTGTGCCTGGGAGTTGCAGCTTTTCTTGGTGTGGAAGGGTGCATTATTAATAGCATGCATGCAGAAGGAACAGCAAATTTGGATTACATCGTTGTACTTGGTGCACAGGTGCGAGAAAAGGGTCCAAGTAAAGTATTGAAATATCGTTTGGAACAGGCGCGACTTTACTTGAAACAGAATCCGGATACCATTTGTATTTTATCCGGTGGAAAAGGGGACAATGAGCCGGTGGCGGAGGCAGTTGGTATGTCTGACTATATGGTGAAAAACGGAATTGATCCGGCAAGGTTGCTGTTGGAAACCCAGTCATTGACCACAGCAGAAAATATTTCAAACAGTCGTCACTTGATTGAACCGGGGGCCAAAGTGGGTATTGTGACCAATGATTTTCACGTTTTTAGGGCAGTTCAGACAGCACGAAAATATGGTCTTGACAATGCGGTGGGAATCGCATCCCCGTCGCCAAAGACCTTTCTTTTGAACAACATGATGCGAGAATTTTTTGCAGAAATAAAATTCTTGGGCAATATGGTGATTCATAGATAAAGAAGTTCTTGTATAAACGATGATTTTTCGGTATAATAAAGGTGGACGGGATGTGGCTCAGCTTGGTAGAGCGCTTGACTGGGGGTCAAGAAGTCGCAGGTTCAAGTCCTGTCATTCCGACGTAAGGAGTGCGGAGTAGCGAAGCGAGAAGGCTACTCTGCATTTTCTTTTTTAAAAAATGGTGAAAGCATGGCTTGGATACTATCGCTATGATATAATAGAAACAAATACTTATAGGTTGGGAGATAAATATATGAAACCTGTGATAATATCACTGATTGCGTTGTGTTCGTCCCTGCTGGTTGCAGGAGTCGTTACCGCGTGGGTTGTAAGAAAACGTAAATTAAAGGAAGGCCGCCAAAAGGGCAGATGGATTTTTCTGTTTTGCATTTTGACGGTTGTATTTTTCATATTAGGTGGATTTATATATTTTGGTACCTATTATCGGGCAACTGACTTCGCTCTGAAATATATGGAGAGTACGAAATATGTAACGGTTAGTCGCGAGAAGGATGGTTATTTTTTTGATGGGCCGGGGACAGAGAAAGCCTTCATTTTTTACCCGGGGGCGAAAGTGGATGAAAGAGCTTACGCACCGATGCTTCACATTATGGCAGAAGAAGGTGTGGATTGTTTTATGGTGAAGATGCCATTGCATATGGCATTTTTAGGGAGAGAGAAAGCTTCCGGTATTATGCGACACTATGCTTATGATGAATGGTTTATTGGAGGGCATTCACTGGGAGGTGCCATGGCGGCGGTATATGCGGCAGACCATAGTGAAGACTTGACAGGTGTGGTTTTGTTTGCAAGTTTTGCGACGAAAACTATTTCTGACTCTCTGCGACTTGTATCTGTTGTTGGAACGCAGGATAAGGTGTTGAATTGGGATAGCTATAATGCGAACAAGAAGCACTGGCCGAAGAAGGCTTCAGAAGTAAGTGTTTACGGAGGGAATCATGCTCAGTTCGGTTCATACGGTCATCAGAAGGGTGATGGAAAGGCGAAGATTAAGCCGTCGGAGCAGGTTGGGCTGGCTGCGGATGCAGCACTGCGGTTAATCTATAATATGCCGGCGAATGAAGAGTAGTTGCAACAAAGAGAGGGTAATATGGGATACAGAATTTTATTGGTAGTGGACTAATATTGTAGATAAATGATTATCTGCATTTCGATTTTTGCGTGGGTGCAGAGGGATAAGGGAGAAGCGAAGACTGTATGACTCTGACATTTGTGTGTCGGAGTTTTTTTGTTACGTATTATCCGGAAGATCCGTCTTTTTTGGAACTGGATTATGAAGAGGTGAAAGAATTAATCCGTCAATTGGCGATGCAGGAAGGGTTATTCTTTAAGCCGCATTTACCATAGTTCCCATTACACAAACTGAAGCGATTTCTGCTTTCAGAAAATCTTACGTGTCATATGCGGGTTTCTCCATTTTCACACGTAGGCTTCCACTGTGCTTTTTCCAATTCCTACGTGTGGATTCCCGATTCGCTAAATTCACCCGTAGGTTT
>SVEW01000084.1 GCA_015057205.1 Lachnospiraceae bacterium
ACGTCTGTACTCTACCTCTACTTTAGCATCTTCCCTTTTCCAGCGGTAGGTTTTTCCTTTTTCACATCTGTACTCTACCTCTACTTTGTCATCTTCCCTTTTCTAGCGGTAGGTTTTTCCTTTTTCACATCTGTACTCTACCTCTACTTTGTCATCTTCCTTTTTCCAGCGGTAGGTATTTGGCTAATAGACTCCCGTTTTTTCTAATCTCATAACCCTTCCATGATTTATAGATAACACATAATCACAGCAAAGCTCTATCAACTCCGGATCATGTGTCGAAACAAGCACCGTTCTTCCATCCTCCGCAAGAGATTTTAAAAGTTCGGAAACCTTCACCATATGTGAGTAATCAAGTCCTGATGTTGGTTCATCAAACATCGGTAATCATCAAGAATGATTGTTTTCGCTCTGGAAGAACAGACAAAACAGCTTGCTGGCACCACTGTCCACAAGCTGTTTCAAAGTCATATTTATTTAATTTGTGATAAGAACGATCCTCTTGCTGCCAAAAATTTCATTACTGATGAAGACATTTACGGTCGCACTCTTATGGTCGGTGGAGGCTCACCAGCACTTCTTCGTAGTGTGCAGCAAAAACTCATCTCATCAGGAAAGATTCAGTATTTTAACAGTTCGGATCATGACACCACGCTTACTAACATCGCTTCCGGTAAAGGAATCTGCCTGGCTCCCGGTTTTCTTAACGACCACAGCGGACAGTTTGCATGGATTCCCTATGACTGCGGAGATACCTTCTCTTGTGTCTTGTGTACACATAAAGCAGATCAGCGTGAAAACCTTAATGCTTTTATTAAAATATTGCAGAAGCTCTACAACGAAGCCGTTGCATTTCCTCTGTAAACTTTTGCAGTATTCCAGTTTTTCTTGGACTGTTCTACAAACCGGAAGTTGTATCACAGGATACCCTCATATTCCATCGAACGCGCCTTACAGCTTCCGTCTATTTTCTCGAATTCTCCGTATCCTGCAAAATGAAGACCGCATTTCTCCATCACGTGTCCAGATGCGAGATTTGGTTCCACGTGACTTGAACAAAAATGAGTAATACCGAATTCTCTTTTGGCAAAATCGATCATCGCTTTTGCAGCTTCTGTTGCATATCCCATTTTCCAGCAATCGTATCTGAAGTTATAACCGAATCCCCAAAACCCTTCTTTTTGAGTGCTTGGGCCTATACTTCCGCTTCCGATCAGTTCATTATCAGATAGACGAACATATCCGAAATGATACTCTCCATCAAATTCTTCGATAGAGCGCAACCATTCACGTAGTTTTTCTTTATCAGTATATGTTGGATAGACCATATACTTTGCTACACGTTCATCACTTACCCACTTCCAAACAGCATCCGCATCAGCAACCGTCATCGGGCGCAGCAGTAAACGCTCAGTACTTATCTCATAATCATGTGCTCTCATTTTGTCGCTCTCCATCCTTTCGCGGCATTGTCAAATTTTACTACCTTTTTTATTGTTTAATCCTTGATTTCTCATGGACATTATACTTTATTTATTACAAATCATTCAAGACCTTTATAAACAAAACTGCTGGTTAGTTTTATTTATCTGTAGATATATCCCGCTAAAACAGTGGGCTTACGACGACTCCCGCTCGCCTAAATATCAAAAATTTAAGATTGATAAGTTACCGAAAATCCTCTATAACGAACCATGGGATTACCGCGATTACATTCCATATCTGGAATGGCGTTATGGAAAAAAGCAATCCGGCGAAACCGCCTGCTGTTCTTAGATTCAGAGCCTGAGGGAAACCTTTTGCTCCACTTTTTCATACGCTACTTGACACTACCGTTCTTTTCTTTGATCAACTGTAGCTCCTCCCCTGTCCGGGCTCCTTCCTCCCGCTTTTGAGAGCATAAAAAAAGAGTCCGAAAGCTTCCTCCCGGACTCGTGCCTGCAACAGCGTTCTCATCTATTCAATATTCCTCGGAAAAGATTTTTACAGGAGCTTACCATGGCATCGGAATGATATGCTTATCGCTGGCTATACACCATTCATCACTTGACCAGCACCATCCGCCAGAAACCTTGTCCAGCTCATCATCATCAAGCTTTTCTCCTTCCACTTCCAAAGCATCAAGATCCTCTGCGCTAATGGCATAACCATTGTCCTTAGCCACCTTTTCTAACGCCTCATTCTTTGTTATTCCGGAATCCTTCAATTCCTTGAGCGCCGCTTCCATCTTTTCTGCCAGCTCCTTGTTGTTTTTGGTATCCGCCAAAAAACGTTTTAATTCTTCTTTGTTGCTCATAATATACTTCCTCCTTGTTGGTATATTTATTAGGTAATTGCGAAACCCTTATGCCACGAACGTGGCATGTTGAATTTGCATAAAAATCGTTCTCGCAAGTTCACTTGCAGAGACGATTTATTATGCAAATTGCTCATGCGGCATACGCCGCAGAGCAGTTTCGCAAATATCTAGGTATATTTATAAATAGTAAAAATCATTTTTGATTTTTACAACTTATCTAATGCTAATCAATCCTCATCGCTTCCTTCACAAGACTTCGTACAGCCTCTTCACCAATATTTTTAAAAAAATAACAGGTTCGCTTGTCAATACCCGGCTGCCCGGTATCTGACACGTTTTGTGCGTAGCACCCACCCCTGCAAGACTTTTGATACTTACAATCCATACACTCCTGATTATCTTTTAAGTAATCCAAAACCTTGTAATTTACCAGCCTACTACAGGCAGAATGCCAAGTAATCTCTGTCAGTCCCTCTGTAAAGATGCTTGGCATCCTCTCCGCAATCACATCATAACAAGCAAAGGACATACAGGGAAAAACCTTTCCTACAGAATTGATATGAAGTTTCTTATATACACTCTTACAGCAGAGCATCTGGCTAAAATCATAATCATCCTCCCAGCTTTTCAGATAGGGAATCCAGTATTCTGTACTATCGCCTCTTCCAGCAAAATACCCGTCCAAACTGATAAGGATTGGTATTTTTTCTTTGTAATATTTCGGAAGAAAGTCCTTATATACCTGCCACACCTCATCCTCGGTCAAAGCGTATTCCTCCGCATATTCCTTCCAGACGCCTATAACCTTTGGCGCATTCACTCCAAGCTCGGATACACCCGCATCACTAAGCAACTCTACCGTATTAAGAAGTGACTCCTTATTTTTCCGATGAATCATCATGGCAGCACTGGCGGAATATCCTCTCTCTTTTAAAAGCGAAAACGCCTTCAAAGCCTTATCCTCTGCCCCCAAAACCCCTCGAAGCCAGTCATGATAACCAATCCCGTCAAAGCTTATCTGCACCTTCGGCTTCATCTCATAGCGCTCAAACAATGTAAGAATCCTTTCATCAAGCAGTGCCCCATTGGTATACAGTTTGGTAACAAGCAGATTTTTCTCATGAATATAGCTTATGATTTCTTCCAAATCCTTTCTTATAAGAGGCTCGCCTCCGGTAATCTGTATGTTCCGGATGCCACAAGCAGCTATTTCATCAATAATATATTTTGCCCTCTCTAGCGTAAGCTCCGGCACAGCATATCCCGGTGCCGACACCTCACAATGCCTGCAAGAGAAATTACATTTTCCTGTAATCGCCCATTGTACGCTTTCGATATATCTTGCCTCGTATTTCGCATATCTCTGATAGGATAAAAGCCGTTCCATGCTATTTTCCGACTCACAGACGACCTTTAATTCCACCAGTTTTTTTATTACCTGATAAATCTCTTCGGGCAAATCAGCCGGGTCAAGGGTTTCTAGACCGTTACATTTTATCAAATACCGGAATTCCTCTTTCCTGAAAAAGAAAATGCTTATATCCCTTCCTCTTACCTTTTGAATGGCAAAAGGTAGATTCTTCCATCCCCGGAATCCATAGTCTTTATTTAATCTGTAATACATTCTCTACTCCTGCCTTCACATATTCTTATGAACCTGCTGTCTTCTGACCAGATTCGCGAAAATTCCGTTCTGCGCCTCTAACTCCTCATAGGTTCCATCCTCTACAATTTTTCCCTTATCAATCACCACAATACGGTCACATTGCCTAATGGTAGACAACCTGTGAGCAATCACGATTCGTGTGCATTTCATCCTGTTTAAAGCCTCAGAGACCTTTTTCTGCGTGATATTATCCAGTGCAGAAGTGGCTTCGTCAAAAAACAGCACCTTGGGTTTTGACGCAATCGCTCTTGCAATGAGGATTCTTTGCTTTTGCCCTCCGGAAACGCCGCCCTGACCTTCGGAAATAACTGTATTAATGCCCATTGGCATTTCCCTTAGGTCATCTGCAATCCCGGCAATCTCAGCTGCCTCCCATGCCTCCTCCTCCGTCAGTGTTGGCTTGGTAAGAGCAATATTGGAAAAAATACTTCCCTGCATCAGCTTACTGTTTTGCATAACTGTACCAATCTTATTTCTTACTCCCTTCACATCCAAAGTATCTAAATCCCGGTTATCATAATAGACAGCCCCCCGCTCCGGCTTCTCAAAGCCTAGCAAAAGCCGCATCAGCGTAGATTTTCCGCATCCAGTCTTTCCTACGATGGCAACATACTCTCCTGCCTTGATTTTAAGGGAAAAATTCTCAAAAAGATACGGCATTCCCTCGTTGTATCGAAAGCTGATGTTATCAACTCTGATATTCCCGGTCAGCTTCTCTACCGACCTTCCACCGACTGCTACCTCCGGTCTCTCCTCTAAGATCGGCTTTACCATATTAAGCATAGAACCGATCATCGCAATGGCTGGCAGTGCTGCTAAAAGTGCTGCAAAGGATCCGGTAATGGTTCCAAAAGCCGCCTGAAACGCATAATACTCTGCAATTGCCACATGCCCCTTTAACGCCATATAATAGATAAGCATATTGCCGCATAATAAAATCATTCCTGCTAAGGTTGTACTGATTTTTAAAAGAAAAGGCGGATTATACTCTAATCTTGCCGATTGATTGTATGCTCCTGCCCATTTTGCAAATGCTCTTTTTTCACTTCCGGATAACTTAATCTTCTGAATACCGGAAATAATAGCATAATTCATACCATTCGCTTTTGCCTTTAAGGGCATCATTTCATTGGCATTTTTATACTTTAGCCTTATCACACTTACCGTTGAAAGAATCAGTAACAAAATCACCACTACTGCCGGTATTAAAAGTGCGGAGGCATAGGTGAGAATCTGAGCAATATAAATCAAAGAAAAAAGCGTGGAAAGTATCAGGGACAGACCAATATTTAATGCTGCCTCCACAGCCTCATTCATGTACATGACTCTTTGAGCCAACTCTCCTGAGCTATATGCTCTAAAAAATGCAGCAGGCAACGACAAAAGCCTTGCCATGGTTGCCGCCTCCGTTGCAATGGAGATTCTCGTATTAATCCGGCTGATCAGAATGGTCTTTATCGCCGTAAAAATCCCAGAGCTTATAGTTGCTCCCATAATAAAGATTCCAATGGCAAGTAAAGTCCTGATACTCCCGGTATCTATCACACTGCCAAAAATCTGTTTATTCATCCATGGAAGAAGCATTCCCAAAAGTGTAATACCTCCGCTCACAAATAAAAGTCTAATAATATCGGATTTAAGTATATTTTTTCTTATAAAACCCACCAATCCAGCAATGCCCGTTTTATCCGATGAAAAGGGCATGTAAAAGGCAATGGCCTCCGTATCAAACAACTCCTGTGTATGGGAATCTACCCTTTTTCTGTGTCCGGAAACATAATCAAAATAGGAATATCCGGAAAACTTTCCGGGAACAAAGGCAACCGCAGTATTCGTATCCTTCCTGCTACCAATCATGGGACCGATAGCGTTTTTATACCAACCAGGGCTTAGTTCTACCTTCCTACGCACGATATTATGCTTGGAAATTCTTGCGTCAATCATCCCTATCAAATCCTCGTCCACATGTTCATTCTCATCTATCCGGATTCGGTAATACTTTAATATTTCCTCTGTAGCATTTTTTGCAGAAATCTTATCTGTGACTCTGTCTGCAATAACCTTGCCAAGAACCACTTCACTTGCATCATATAAGACTCTTTCAAAACTATCATCATCCAACCTCTTTCTCAGCCTGATTTGGTCTTCATACAAACTCATAGCATCTTCTCCTACTCATTTATTACAAGCTCTGTGTAAACACCGCCTTTATCCATAAGCTCCTCATGTGTTCCCCTCTCAACGATTTTTCCATTTTGTAGCACTATAATCTCATCACAGTCTCTGACAGTGGATAAACGATGCGCCACAACAATACAAGCAATCCCTCTATCTTTTATTTTTTTTACCACATCATGCTCTGTTTTTGCATCCAGCGCCGATGTTGCCTCATCCATAATAATGAGTGTGGGATCCTGCGCAAGAACCCTTGCTATTTCCAGTCGCTGTCTTTGTCCGCCGGAAAAATCCTTGCCGTTTTCAAGTATTTTATATTGGTAACCACCCTCTCTTGCCATAATCTCCTCGTGCATCTGAGCATCCCGCGCTGCCATAATCACTTCGAAATCTTCAATGGAGTTATCCCACATTCTAATATTATTCGCTATAGTATCCTCAAATAATACAATATCCTGATCTACCACTACCACTGAGCTCGTAAAAACATCCCGGTCGATTTCTTTTATACTCTTTCCATCAAATAAAATTTCTCCACTCCATGGCTCATACAAACCACTAATCAACTTTGAAATGGTAGACTTTCCACACCCGGAACTTCCAACAAAAGCGACACTTTTTCCCGGCTTTAACTCCATCTGAAAATCTTCAATTAAAGGCTTATCAACCCTCGAATAACCAAAGATTACATTCCGGATGCTTACAGCACCGGTTAACTTTTCTGTCTGATTCCTGGCTCCTTCGTTAAAAATTGTATCCTCCGGATAGTCTAAGATGTCGTCCACCCGTTCCATATTGACATACATTTCCTGAATAGTCTGTCCGGCGTTGATAATCTGATTTGCCGGCTGCATAAATTGCTGTAAAAAGGTCTGAAAAGCTAAAATCATACCAACCGTAAACTCACCCCGCATAACGAAATATGCTCCGGCAAGCAGAACCAGCACATCCGCAAGCTTCGTCAATAATAGCGGAATGGAGCCCAGATACGCATTGACATTTGCAAACTTAACCCTTGAGCGGTTAACGCTTGCCTGATAACCGGACCATTTTTCAAAATATCCGCTTTCAGAGCCGGTTGCCTTTATCGTCTCTATCATATCAATACCAGAAACCGTAACGCTTGACAGCTTACCGCTGTCACGAAGCATTACCTTGGAAATCCCTAATCGCTTCTTGGAAATATATCTTGACACGAGAATATTTCCAAACAAAGACACCAGACCAATCACAGTCATTGGTACACTGTATTTCAACATGACCAACAGGTAGAATAAAAGCATGCTTCCACTCATAAGAAGTGGCGCCAATACGTTGATTAGCGTATTAGCAATCATGCCGTTCACATTCTGCCTTGCCATAATATCTCCCGCCATTCTCTGGCTAAAAAAATGCATGGGCTTATGCATAACGGACCAGAAAAATTCGTAATTTCCAATAATCCCCATCTTTCCCTGAATCTTATAATTGGCAACTCCCTGTAGAACATTGGCTATTATCTGCATAAAACTAACTGACAGCATCACTAGAAAAAAGGGGTTAGCCAGCTTCATATTCTTCCCTGTAATCAGGTAATCCAAAAAAAACTTGGAAAGAGTTGCCAACAGGATGGAGGTTGCCATGACGATCAGGGTTGTAAACATAACAAACGCCGTTGCAGACAGATTCCCCTCCATTCTTCTTTTTACAAAACCGAAGATACTCTTCTTTTTTCCGGAGGCTTCAAAATTCACCCCCGGCTCTAATACTATACAGACTCCGGTAAATAGCTTATTAAATTCATCCAGCGTAACCGTAACCGCTCCTTTTGCCGGATCATTTAAGAAAACTTTGTCACCTTTAAATCCGTTGCAAACAACAAAATGGCAGAATCCCCAGTGCAAAATACAGGGAAAGGTACCTCTTTCTTTAAGCCCCTTTACCGAAAAACGATATCCGTCTGCCTGCATCCCGTACTTCCTAGCTGTAAGCAGAATATTTTTTGCTTTTAGACCATCTCTAGACACCCCGCAGTCATTGCGAATCTGCTCAAGGGGAATCCATTTGTCATAATATGCCAGAATCATCGTCAGACACGCTGCACCACATTCCATCATTTCTAACTGCAAAATGACCGGAACATGCTTTGCCACTCCCTGCTTAATCGGCTTTTTCCTGTTCTTTGCGCCCATACTCTTATTTCCTCTCCATTATTGCATTAATAATGTGATTGGTGTAACCTCCTTTATCACTCCGTCTGCATCCGTTACCGATATGCTTCCGTTGCATGCCCATACCAACGCTCCTACTAATAGAATTAAGATTGCCATCAAAGTAAGCCATGCAGGAGGATTCGATACCCTAATGTAATCCTTTAGCTGTTCCGGTGATGATAAGGTATCCATGCTCTCTTTTCTAAAAATAGAAGTATTTTTGTTATCCTTTTCCATAGTCTTTTCATCCCCTTCTATATTCTGATTAAGAGATTATTCATGTTTAATGTATTGGTATACTGTATATCCTTTGCGCGTTTTACAATCATGCGGATACCCACATGCTCCACATCCGCATCCTGTTCTTCCACATATTTCACAGGGTTAAAGTGTACGCAGTCATCACGCAATCGAAGTATCCAGTCCTCATTCTTTTTCATGACCTTTGCTTCAATGCCATGATGTTTGCCATCTACAAAGCCGTAGCGGATAATGTTCCCTGCCAGCTCTTCTATGGCAAGCGCAACCTCATTGGCCTTATCCTTTGAGGATCCATTCTCTATACAAAAATCTGGAATCGTATGTACAAAGTCCATCACCTGCTCCATGGAAATAAGGGTTCTTTCAATCATGCAGCTGACATCACCACCGAATTCCTTCGGTAAAAACAAAAGCTTGTCTACTAAGCCTTCTTTGCTCTTTGAAGCTACCGTACTAAATATACAAAGCAGAACAAAAGCAAGCACCTCTCCTGCCACAAAGGACATCCAGACTCCCTTGATTCCAAAGAGATTATCCAACACAAATAGCATGATTAGTGGGCATAAAAAAGTCTGGAATACGCTGAATACAAAGGTCAGCTTCTGCATCTTCATGCTCTGATAAAAACCACGGATACACAGGTTAAGGGAGCGAAACGCCATCAGTGTAATGTAAATCCGAAATCCCAGTATGGCTGCCTTTAACAATGCTCCTGATTCACTGAAATAGGCGGAAACCAAAGGCGCTGCCATAAAAATGGCAACTACCGTCAGTATACCGTTAACAAGAAGGGAGTCCCCTGCTGCCACACGCATCATTCTCTGAATAGAGGTCTTATCCTCCTCACCAGCATACACGCCGGTCAATACAGAAACCGTATTGCCCATGGCCATACCCACACAAAGGTAAAGGCTTCCCGCCGAAACGATTGCCGTATACGCTGCAACCATATCCGCGCCATATCTTGCCTGTAAATAATTGTTATAAACATACGTCAGCAGCGTTATCAAAAGCTGCTTGATAATGTACATATATCCCAGAGAAATGATCTCCGGAATATAAGACATCCGAAAGGTCGATAAACGGAAACGGAATATGGTTTCCTTTCCAATAAAATGTCCCAGCAAAATGACCATGGCCGCCACTGCGCTGATGGAGGTTGCTAAGCCCATTCCAAGGATACCGCCATGTACCACATAACCGTTTACAATATCCAGAATAATATCCACGATGGACATAGCTGTAAAGGAAAGCATCATCCGGTTCTTATCCCCTTCCAGCTGCATAATGGGATACAGGCTTGTCACCATGGTAGCCGGAATGATGCCCAGACCATAACCAATAATATAATCAGAGGTTAAGCCAAGTAACACTCCCTTCGCTCCCGCAAGGGCAGCCCAAGATTTTGAAAAGCAGACAATAGCCACCGTAAGAATGATTGCCAAAGTTCCGGAGAACACCATACTAGAGGTAAACACACTGCCCTGGGAATTGTGCTCCGTATCTCCGATGCTTCTGGCGCAGAT
>SVEW01000085.1 GCA_015057205.1 Lachnospiraceae bacterium
AACTCCTTTTTGTAAAAATATATCTTGATATGAGAAAAATCCGCGGCAATCGCCGCGGACTTTGTCTACACTCTGAGAGCTATCGTAACGATAGCTCTTTTAACGTTTATCCATAGGAATATAGTCTTTGTGGGGCGTGACCGTCATATAAGCCGGTCGCATAATCTTGTTGCCGTGCAACAATTCTTCAATTCGATGAGCAGACCAACCACCGATGCGGGCAATTGCAAAAATAGGGGTAAACAGCTGCTCCGGCAGGTTTAGCAGGTGATGGTAAACGTAACCGCTAAAGAAATCAACATTAGCGCTGACACCCTTATGTATTTCACATTCTTTACTAATGACTTGGGGTGCAAGGCGGGATACATGTTCGTAGAGCTCAAATTCTGCAGTGTTTCCTTTTTCGCGGGAAACGGTTTTTGCCATTTTGCGTAAAAGTACTTCTCGTGGGTCGGAGAGAGAATAGATGGCGTGCCCCATTCCATAAATCAAACCGGTTCGGTCGAAGGCTTCTTTATGTATTATTTTAGTAAGATAAGAGCGAATTTCGTCATCATCAGACCAATCGGATACATGCTCTTTGATGTCGTCCATCATTTTAATAACCTTGATGTTGGCACCACCGTGTCGCATTCCTTTTAGGGAACCGAGAGAAGCTGCCATGGCCGAGTAGGTATCGGTTCCTGTAGAGGTGACAAGGTGATTGGTAAAGGTAGAATTGTTACCGCCGCCGTGTTCCATGTGCAATACCAGACAGGTGTCCAAAAGCTTTGCTTCATGAGAAGTGTATTTCTGGTTCGGGCGCAACATGTACAAAATATTTTCAGCAGTAGACAAATCTTTGCTTGGGGCATGAATTACCAAGCTGTCTCCAGCGGAATAATGTTTATAAATCTGATAACCATACACTGCAAGTAACGGAAAAATGCTGGTTAGTTGCAGGCATTGGCGAAGTACATTTGGAATGCTGATGTCCTCCGAATAACGGTCATAAGAGTATAGCGTTAATACACTGCGCGCCATCATATTCATGAGATTATTACTAGGGGCCATCATTAGAATGTCCCGTAAAAAAGTAGGCGGAAGTTCCCGATAATCATTCAATAATTGTACAAATTGATGAAATTGTTCTTTGTTTGGAAGGGATCCAAATAATAAAAGGTACAAGCTCTCTTCGTAGCAGTAATGGTTACTGGTTCGACTTCCGCGAATTAAATCGTTGATGTTATAGCCGCGGTAATATAATTCGCCATTGATAGGGGTTCTGGTACCGTCGGGATAATCAATAAATGCGTCCACTTCAGAAATTTCAGTTATACCTACCAAAACACCGCGTCCTTTTATGTCACGTAATCCGCGTTTGACATCGTAATCAGAATATAAGGCTTCCGGAATATTTGAATTCTTCGCATAAAGCTCAGATAATGCAAGAATTTCCGGAGTAATAGTTGTATTTGTTGTCATACATATCATCCTTTGTTTGCTAATCTTAACTTAACTATAGCACAAAAACTTGTGAATTGCCAAAATGTTCGTAGATTTTGTTAATTAAAGATGGAAATTTTTAGTTACGCTTGCTTTTTTGAAGGAAACATACTATAATATAACCATCACCTGAGATGTTCGATACCCCTATAATTTTTGAACCTACATCTACTTTTATGGGACTCTTACATTACTGATTGGATGTCAGGCCGCGCTTTTATCGGCGGAAGGCAGAAGATTATGTTGCGGACACCCACCTAGCCCTGGCTAGGAGTCAAAAATATAGGAACGGCACCTTGGGGAATTACATAAGATAGCTTAGTATAAGTTACGGAAGAATGTAAAGATGAGAAGCTGCATAGAATTCTATGCAGCTTCTTTAAGGTATGGTATAAGGTAGTATTGGAGTATGAAAGAGATGGGATATGAATCAAGAATTTTTACAAAACGCCAAATAAAACAGTTGGTTAGTCTGTCGGCTTTGCTTTTTATGACGTTTTTGATTTTTTGCGGGATTCTATTTTTACAGAAAGAGCATCAGAGCGAGAAACGGGAGCTTTTGACAAAAGAGCTGGGAGCTTTTATGAGCTTTTATGAATATGATTCCAGACAGTGGGAGAATTATTTTGATAAACAAGGCTTTGGTAAGCGAATTAGCGGTTCGGAATTGGTTCAGTTTTGCCGTTGCCTTGGTATTTCTGATTATATTGAAGTGGAGCGGTTTGCAAAGGAGAAGACGGTTTCTTATAATGAATTTCTCCCTGTATATGAGCAGATGCTTAGTATTTTGGATACGGATCATCAGGTTAGTACCAGAGAGATGAAAGTTGATGGCAAGCTTTGTCAAGTATATTATATGGATGAGCATATTATTGGATTTAAGAGCTTTGTAAAGAAGAATACGATTTCCAAGGTGCTCGCTAAGGAGCAGAAACATTCGGATTCCGAGCCGGTTAGTGTGGCGCTTAAGAATGGTGCAACGTATTATCGAACAAGTTGCTATTTAAAAGTAAACTCTCCTTACAAGAAGATTTCTGCAGATAAGAAGGAGAAGATGATTAAGAAGGATGCAATTCTTAAGTTTACGAAGCATGGTGAGATAAGTAGACCTGGCAAAACGGAGTGTATAACCTTAATGCCTACCAGTTCGAAGGGCCGTGTGTATTTTGTAAATAAATCAGGAAATACTATTTCAAAAGGATATCGCGGTAATGTTAAGATTTATCGTTATAGTGGGGGCTATGTGGCTATAAATGTTCTGCCGGTTAAAGAATATTTATATGGAGTGCTTCCGAGTGAAATGCCTGCATCTTTTGAAAAAGAAGCGTTGAAAGCGCAAGCGGTATGTGCTAGAAGTTATGTGTATCGTCAGATGGAACAGGTAAATGCTCCGGCAAAGTTTTATGCGCAAATAGATGATACTACAGCTTTTCAGGTGTATAATAAATCTGAGGAGGCCAAGGTTTGTAATCAGGCAGTAGACGAGACGGAAAATAAGGTTGTAAAATATAAAGGGAAAATTGCTACAACGTATTATTATTCTACTTCCTGTGGAATGTGCCAAAGTTATGAAATATGGAAGGCGGATAAGAATACCAGTGGCTACCTTCAAAGTGGTCTGATTCATAAAAAAGCAAAAGCGCTTGGTGGAAAGAAAGACACGCCGAGTCTTTCTAAGGAGAAGGATTTTCGGGCGTTTATTCTGCACACCGATAGTGGGTATTTTGAGAAAGCATGTCGTTACTTCCGGTGGAGTGCGAAGGCCTCTTTTGACGGTAAAGAAGATGAAGTTATTCAGGCTATTTCGAAACGGAAAGTGGCTGCACCTTCCAGCGTTACGGTGTTAAATAGTAAAGGAAAAGAATGTTCACAATTAGATGGACTGGGTGAATTGAAGAAATGGAAAGTTACCAGACGGTATAGTAGTGGTACCATTGCACAGATGCAGATAACTTTTGCGAAAGGTTGCGTATTACTGAAGAATGAATATACCATACGGCAATGTTTAGCAGCCTTGCATCCGACTTTAACCTTACAGGATAAGAGTACCGGAACGCCGGAGTTGCTTCCAAGTGCATGTTTTTACATAAAGAGTCAGAAGAATAAAACCCTTGTATTAGCAGGTGGTGGATTTGGACATGGACTTGGAATGAGCCAAAATGGCGCTAATGAATTGGCGAAAAATGGATATAGCTATAAAAAGATTCTTTCCTTCTTTTATCAAGGGGTGACGATGTAGATGAAGAAAGCAATTGCGGTATTGAAAGAGGTGTTACGTGAATTACGAAAAGATAACGTGGGGGCATTTGCGGCTCAAACCACGTTTTTCCTAATGGTTTCAGCGATTCCGGCTCTGATTCTGTTTGTATTCATTTTTCAACATACCGCATTGCGGGAATATCAGTTACTTACACTGATTAATACTTCGTTTCCAAAGCAGGTTGCGCCGTTTCTTGTATCCATCGTTCATGAGATGTACCGAAATTCCCCGGGAGTTTTTTCGGTTGCATTGATTGGTGCCTTGTGGTCATCGGGAAATGGTGTGCAGGTTCTTGCAAATGGATTGAATGTGATTTATGGCATTGAAGAGAATCGGCAGTGGGTAGTTTTGCGAATTCGTGCTATATTTTATACACTGATTTTTTCTATTGGCATTTTGATGACTATTGTAGGGCTGATTTTTGGAGATTTATTACGCAAACGCATGTTGCCAAAATATCCAATTTTTGGCGCCGCGATTCGATTTGTATTAAATATTCGTTTCCTTGTGTTGTTTGTAATTTTCCTGATTTTGTTTTTGTTTATTTTAAAGTTTTTGCCAAATAGAAAAGCAACATTTAAGGGACAATTACCGGCTTCCATTGGGGCGTCTGCCGCCTGGGTAGTTATGTCATATTTGATTGCCATTTATGTAGAATGGTTTGATGGATTTTCTATGTATGGCAGTATGACAACGTTGATGTTGATTATGATGTACGTTTATTTTGGCGTATATATACTGTTAATTTGTGCGGAACTGGATTCCCTTTATAAAAAAAACCTGCTTAAATTTTTGCGGAAAATAAGAAATAAAAGAAAAACTTGAGTTTCTAATAAAAATGTGGTATTCTAGTATTCAGTTAAAAGCAAAGATGGTGCACAGTAGTATCTTATTATCTGAAAGAGAGGCGGAATCATCGGCTGGAAGTTCTGCCCAGCTCTGATAGGATAACGAATTTCACACCGGAGCTGCCTGATTGAATGGAAGTAGGTTAGGACGTTTTTACACGTTACGTAAATTAGAGCGCCCATGGATTCATGGGAAGCAGGGTGGTACCGCGGAGAATATGCTTCGTCCCTTTGAGGGCGAAGTTTTTTTTATGCGTTTTTAGGACATTTGAAAGAGAGGAATTAGTATGAAAGAGAAACTGCAGCAGATTCGAGAAAATGCAATGAAGCAGATTTTAGAATCCGACGGGCTTGCGAAGTTGAATGACGTACGTGTCAATGTGCTTGGCAAGAAGGGTGAATTAACCCAGATTATGAAGAATATGAAGAACCTGAGTGCGGAAGAAAGACCGGCGTTTGGACAGATGGTCAATGAAACACGGCAGGCAATTGAACAGTTGCTGGAAGAAACGAAGAAGAAATTAGAAAGCGCTGAGTTGGAGCTCCAGATGAAGAAGGAAGTAATTGATGTTACTCTCCCATCTAAGAAGAGAAAAGTAGGACATGCTCACCCAAATACATTGGCATTGGATGCCGTGGAAGATATTTTTGTGGGCATGGGATATGAAATTATGAACGGACCGGAAGTGGAATACGACTATTATAACTTTGAAGCGTTGAACATTCCACCAAATCATCCGGCGAAAGATGAGCAGGATACATTTTATATTAATGATAAGATTGTCCTTCGTACACAGACTTCTCCGGTACAGATTCATGCTATGGAGCAAGGAAAGTTGCCACTTCGTATGCTGGCACCGGGAAGAGTTTTCCGATCCGATGAAGTGGATGCAACCCATTCCCCATGCTTCCATCAGATTGAAGGACTCGTGGTGGATAAGAACATTACCTTCTCAGATTTAAAAGGAACTTTAGAAGAATTTGCAAAAAAGATGTTTGGAGAGGAAACAAAAGTAAAATTCCGTCCACATCATTTCCCGTTTACAGAACCAAGTGCGGAAATGGATGTTAGTTGCTTCAAGTGTGGTGGTAAAGGATGCCGTTTTTGTAAAGGTTCCGGATGGATTGAAATCTTAGGATGCGGTATGGTACATCCGAATGTGCTAAAACAGTGTAAGATTGATACAGAAGAGTACTCCGGTTTCGCTTTTGGAATGGGATTGGAGCGTATTTCCCTGTTGAAGTATGAAATTGATGATATGCGCCTGTTGTACGAAAATGACGACAGATTCTTAAAGCAGTTCTAGGAGGGTTTGATTAGATGAATACATCATTAGCATGGTTAAAAGAATATGTGCCGGATCTTGATGTTGCGGCACAGGAATATGTAGATGCAATGACGCTCAGCGGAACAAAAGTAGAGGGCTATGAGTGTATTGCGGAAGACTTAGACAAAGTGGTTGTTGGTCAGATTTTAAAAATTGAGAAACATCCGGATGCAGATAAACTGATTATTTGTCAGGTGGATGTGGGACAGAACGAATCGGTGCAGATTGTAACAGGAGCACCGAATGTAAAAGAAATGGATAAGGTGCCGGTAGTGTTACATGGCGGACGTGTGGCTGGAAATCATGATGGTGAACGTGTAAAAGGCGGCGTTAAGATTACGCGTGGTAAATTGCGTGGTGTGGAATCAGAGGGCATGATGTGTTCCATAGAAGAATTAGGATCCACAAGAGATATGTATCCGGAAGCACCGGAATATGGTATTTATATTTTTGGCGAGGATGCGAAGGTTGGTGAAGATGTTGCCAAGGCATTAGGACTTGACGATGTAGTTGTAGAATATGAAATTACCAACAATCGTGTAGACTGCTATGCAGTCATTGGTATTGCAAGAGAAGCGGCTGCTACGTTTGGAAAAGAATTCCATTATCCGGAAATTAAAGAAACGGGCAACGAAGAGAATGCAAAGGATTATATTTCGGTTGATGTTCAGAATTCGGAGCTTTGTTCCCGATATATTGCACGTGTAGTTAAGAACGTTAAGATTGGTCCGTCTCCGTTATGGATGCAAAGACGTCTTGCAAGTGTGGGCATTCGCCCGATTAATAATATTGTAGACATTACCAACTACGTAATGGAAGAGTTCGGTCAGCCGATGCATGCTTACGATATGTCTACCATTGAAGGAAGCAAGATAATTGTTCGTTGTGCAAAATCTGGCGAGAAATTTACTACATTGGATGGACAGGAACGTACTTTGGATGAAAAAACGTTGATGATCTGCGATGCAACGAAACCAATCGGTATTGCCGGTATTATGGGAGGTGAGAATTCCATGATTACCGAAGATGTCAAGGATGTAGTATTTGAAGCGGCTTGTTTTGACGGAACGAACATCCGCTTGTCCAGTAAAAAACTTGGTATGCGTACAGATGCTTCCGGAAAGTTTGAAAAAGGACTTGATCCTAACCAGGCTATGCTTGCAATTAACCGTTGCTGCCAATTCATGGAAGAATTTGGTGCTGGCGAAGTAGTTGGTGGTTGCGTGGATGTATATCCAAATGTACGTACCGGTAATCGTGTTAAATTAGAACCGGAGAAAATTAATCGCCTTTTGGGTACAGAGATTTCTAAGGAAGATATGGTGGCTTATCTTGCGAAAATCGATTTGGAATTTGATCCGGCATCAGATGAGATTATTGTTCCGTCCTGGCGACAGGATGTGCACGTTATGGCAGACGTTGCAGAAGAAGTAATTCGTTTCTATGGATATGATAAAGTACCAACTACGTTGCCTTATGGACGTTCTACTATGGGTGGTAAGAGCAAACAGATGATTGTAGAAGAAAAGGCTCGTCGTGTAGCACATTATAATGGTTTTTCACAGGCAATGTTTTATTCCTTTGAGAGTCCGAAAGTGTTTGATAAACTGCGTATAGATGAAGAGTCTGAATTGCGCAAGACGGTAACCATATTAAATCCGCTGGGTGAGGACTTCAGTATTATGCGAACAGTAACCCTGAACGGAATGCTTACGTCCTTGTCTACGAACTATAATCGTAGGAACAAGAATGTGCGCTTGTTTGAATTGGGAAATGTATATCTGCCGAAAGCATTGCCGGTTACGGAACTTCCGGATGAGCGTATGAAAATGACCCTTGGAATGTATGGAGAGGGAGATTTCTTTGAACTGAAAGGCGTTGTAGAGGAAATGCTTTCTGAATGTGGCATTAAAGAGGAATTAACCTTTAAACCGTCCGATAAAATTGCCTATTTCCATCCGGGACGTTGTGCTGAAATCTTTGTAGGAACGACCAAAGTAGCGGAACTTGGAGAAGTGCATCCGTTGGTACTTACAAATTATGATTTCAAAGAAAAAGCATATGTAGCCGTGATTGATATTCCAACAGTAGTATCATTGTCAAATTATGCTTACAAGTATGAAGGAATTGCAAAATATCCGGCAGTAAATCGTGATTTGTCCTTGCTTTGCGCTAAGGAAATTCTTGCAGGTGAAATCGAAAATTGCATTAAAGAGTGTGCAGGCAGTTATCTGGAAGAACTGAATTTATTTGACGTATATGAAGGCGCACAGATTGCTGAGGGATATAAGTCACTTGCTTATTCTTTGACTTTCCGTGCAAAGGATAAGACGCTTGAGGAAGAAGAAATTACGCAGACTATGGATCGTATTATCAAAGGTCTGTCAAAAATGAATATAGAATTGAGGCAGTAAGTATGGAAATGATGAGTGTAAAGGATTATTGGTTCGATTTACCGCAAGAGCAAATTGCCCAAGATCCATTGCCGGATCGTTCATCTTCTCGGTTAATGTTATTGAATAAAGAAACCGGTGAAGTAGAACATAAGATTTTTCGGGATATTATTGACTATTTGCAGCCGGGAGACTGCTTGGTGCTTAACAACACCAGGGTCATTCCGGCACGCCTTTTTGGCGTAAAAGAAGGTACGGAAGCAAAAATTGAGATTCTCTTACTAAAACGTATGGAAAATGATATTTGGGAAACTTTGGTAAAACCCGGGAAAAAGGCCAAGGTTGGAACTAAGATCATTTTTGGAGAGGGATTGCTTGTAGGTACGGTAGTTGATATCGTAGAAGAAGGAAATCGATTGATTCAGTTTTCGTATGAAGGAATTTTTGAAGAAATTCTTGATAAACTGGGACAGATGCCGCTTCCGCCTTATATTACGCATAAACTTAAAGACAAAAATCGTTATCAAACGGTGTATGCAAAGTATGATGGGTCTGCAGCAGCACCAACGGCAGGGCTGCATATGACTCCGGAACTGCTACAAAGAATTAAAGATAAAGGTGTGAATGTGGCAGAAGTTACTTTGCATGTTGGACTCGGAACCTTCAGACCGGTGAAAGAAGAAAATGTTTTGGAACATCATATGCATTCGGAGTTTTATCAGATTACACAAGAAGCGGCAGATCTTATTAATAAAACAAAGGATGCCGGACATCGTGTTATTTGTGTGGGAACGACCAGCTGTCGAACCGTGGAATCGGCTGCGGATGAACAGGGACGTTTGAAAGCATGCAGTGGAAACACGGAAATATTTATATATCCGGGCTATAAATTTAAAGTATTGGATGCGCTGATTACAAACTTCCATTTGCCGGAATCAACGTTGATTATGTTGGTTTCTGCGTTGGCAGGCAGAGAACACGTACTTTCTGCTTATGACACAGCGGTAAAAGAGGGATATCGTTTCTTCTCTTTCGGTGATGCAATGTATATTTATTAAAAATTGCTTGCTTGTAACGTATATATGTAATACAATAAGCATAACAAAATATTATATAGAAGTTGGGAAGAAGGAGAGAAGTGATGGAAGAAAGAAGAAAAAGTAAACGACTTGACTTAGAGGTTACGGTACAGATTGAACGTCTGGATATGGATGATACTACAACCGTTAAGTACAGTAAAGTGGATGTTTGCGATATTTCCAAGACGGGAATTGGATTCAACAGTTCGCAACAGCTTGAGAACAATTCCTACTACGACATGAAACTTCAGATTTGGACGAAGGAAATTATTGATGCTGTTATAGAAATTGTACGTATAAAAGAAAATCCGGATGGTTCTTTTAATTATGGTGCGATGTTTATCGGTATGACGGAAACCGATCAGTTAAAAATTGAGATATATCAGATTTTTAATGAATTATAATTTGATAGAATGAAGTGATAGTCTCTGACACTTGCGGGAAGTGTTGGAGACTTTTTTCGTATTTTGCAAGAAATATTGTGAATGTTGCAAAAATATATTGTAAAAAACTTAAATATTTAGTAAAATAAGAGTATCTTAAGAAACCAAGTTAGGGGGACTCAAATTATGAACGTATTTACAACGGATAAGATTAGAAATGTGGTGATTCTCGGCCATGGGGGTTGCGGCAAGACTTCCTTAGTGGAGGCTATGTCATTTTTAGCAGGAGATATTTCTC
>SVEW01000086.1 GCA_015057205.1 Lachnospiraceae bacterium
ACTTCTTCAATAATTTTTCAATGTGTGGTAACGCTTTTGAATATGCCACGTTACGGTTATCGTCGTAAACTCCCTTATGATGCAAAACCGTAATGTTGTATTTTTTTCGCAAAATATGGGTCAGCTCATCTCCCAGATTTACTACCGTTTTATTGCGATATCCTTTGGTATTCTTATATTCTTCATGTGCATGGGTATGATAAATCAAAATTCTTGGCTCCGTTTTTGACGGGGTTAGTGTAAGATTCCGGTAAAAAAGAGGTTGAAACTTTAATAACCTTGGCGACAACCTCGTTGTTGCATCCACATGATAAAAATGGGACACTAAAAAAGCATAGGATGCCAGCTTTTTCCGGCCGTATTTATGAAGTACAGCCTTACGAAAATCTTTTTCCGGAACCTGTGGAGTCATCACCGGTCCAATCTTTTCTTTCTTGTGCGGTTTCTTCTCCTCCATTCGCATCACAAGCCCATAGGGCAGACCGGACTCTACGCTTGTCTGTTCATAGGACTTTTCCGTCAGATATTCATAAAGCGGAAGTTGTTTCAAAAATGTTTCCCCCAGCAGATTCACCATACTTAGCGGCTCCCCTTCCGTCTCATAGGTTATTAACGGAGCCTGTAATTTTAACACGGCCATTGCCGCCCACCGGTCTGCCCCAAACAAAAGGAGTCCGCAAAGACTCACAAGCAAAAGTCCCAGTGCTTCAATTTTTACCAATCGCTTCTTCCATGTTTGTCTTCCCATGTTCCTATTCTATTCTCTGGAGCATAAAAAAAGAACCGGTTGACGGTCCCGGTTCTTTGGAAAATCTATGTCGCTTATGCTAATTTGTTAACTGCCTTGTTCAGACGGCTAATCTTTCTAGCAGAAGTATTCTTGTGATAAATTCCCTTCTTGGTAGCTTTGTCGATAACAGATGTTGCTTCAACTAATGCTGCCTGAGCTGCTGCCTTATCATTTGCTTCGATTGCAGCCTCAACTTTCTTTACGTATGTCTTTACTTTAGACTTTGCAGCTTTGTTTCTAGCATTCTTCTTCTCAGCTACAAGGATTCTCTTCTTTGCAGATTTAATGTTTGCCACTTCGCACACCTCCATCTTCTCTAATATCGTTCTTCGTTACATTAGAGCAGACACGGACGTTCTAATGTAAACATACTTCTATATAGTACTCGGTTTATTCAGTTCTGTCAAGCGTTTTCGCATAACTTTTTAATTTCTGCACACATTATTTTCTATAACTTATAGAAAAGGAGTTTTAAACATGAATAACTATCCACTTCGTACCGACCTTGCCTTAGAGGCTCAAGAAGCCCTTACCCATACCCCACAGGAAGATTCCGGCATTACCGTTACAAAACGCACCGACAAAGGGGCACATCTGCAGACTACGCATGTACAAATTCTTACAGAAAATGCTGCCCGCAAAATCGGCAAACCAAAAGGCAACTACATCACGCTGGAATCACCTGCTTTAGAGACCTCCAATGACCGGGAACATCGCATACTATCCCGTGCCATTGCCACTAATCTGGTTGATATGCTTCCCTTACGCCCCAATTATCAAACACCGCCCACCATTTTGGTGGTCGGACTTGGAAATCGCAATGTCACGCCGGACAGCCTTGGTCCTTTGGTAATCGATCACCTTGCCATCTCCCGCCATCTTTATCGGGAGTATGGACAATCCGCTTTTACCGAACCTATCGGCTTTTTACTCAGTGGCATCGTCCCCGGCGTTATGGCCCAGACCGGCATGGAAACCAGCGAAATTGTGAAAGGTATTATCACCATTACCAGACCGGCTCTTTGCATCGTCATCGATGCTCTGGCCGCTCGCAGCATCAAACGTCTAAACCGCACCATTCAGTTGTCTGACACCGGTATTCATCCCGGCAGTGGCGTAGGAAACCATCGCCACGGTCTTACAAAAGAAACCCTGGGGATCCCGGTTTTCTCCCTAGGGATCCCTACTGTGGTGGACGCTGCTACGATTGTCAGTGATGTCGTGTCGGAAAAAGGCGGCAAGCCCTTAAGTCTTCCGCCATCTTTACACTCCATGTTCGTCACCCCGAAAAGCGTGGATGAAACCATCCTGCGTCTTTCCTTTACGCTATCGGAAGCCATCAATCTTGCTTTCGGTCCCCATTTTGGGTAAAAGCAACCAACAGAAGTTCTGTGGCCAGGCGATCTGTTATTTTGCCCTCCTTAAATTGCTGATCTGCCAATACGCCTTGCTCAAAGCAGGCACGCAGTTCTTCTTTTTTATATTTTGCCAAAATAGGCTGTCGCTTTGTCACCCAGAATTCCCGGACGCCCAGCTTCTCCGCTACAGCGTTCTTCCCGGCGCCTTGCTCGAAAGCCTCTTTCATGGCATACAGTCTGGCAAATTCACCATTCAAAAGTGCCAGAATTTTCACCGGTGACTCTTTTAACGCCAACAAATCATGATAAAGTCGCAGCGTGGTAACCTGATCTTTTTTACTAACCGCATCAATCATATCAAAAATACGGTCCTCCAGGGTTGTCACGCAAATTTCCTCCACATCCGCAACGGTAATCTCCGTTTTCTCCCATGCAAAGGAAATCAGTTTGTTCAGCTCCTGCTCTAAAAGCTGCATGTTATCTCCGGTTTTTTGCACAAAATAACGTACAACACTTGGCTGAATCGCTTTTCCTTCCCGGCGCACCCTGCTTTTGACCCAGGTCTCTAAGGTAGCGGTGGTCTGTTTTACATACTGCACACTCACCCCCACCGCATTCACTGCTTTATACAGTTTGCTTCGCCCATCCACATTTTGCTCCACAAACACAAAAATCGTACTGTCCGGCGCGTCCTTAATATACTCTGCCAACTCCTCTCCGGCAGATGAAAAAAGCTCGGAGTTTTCCAAATACAAAATACGATACTCCGCAAAAAACGGCAACGTTTCTGCAATATCAATCAGCTCTTTTACATTCACGTCTTTTCCCACAAAGGTATTAACATTCATGGTGTCGCCTTCCGGATTTAAATACTTCATCAGGTTGTCCCGGTTCTGGTTTACCAGATACCGTTCTTCCCCATACAGCAAATATACTTTTTTACGCTCCCCTGCTGCGCAAAGATCATGAATAACCTTTGTACATGCAATAGGATCTTCCTTTCTTCCGTAGGCCATTAGTTCACCTCACCCTTCCCATTGATGGTTACATGCATTCCGGCAGACTCTTTGCGCAGTTTATTTAAAATGCGTCGCTTCGTCGCGCCGGTCTGTGGTGTCGGCTGGAAGTCGTTTACATTGGTGTGTCCCGACAGCAGGCACGGAATCACTTTTGCCTTGACATTTGCAATAAATTTGCCGTGATTATCTACCAAAAAGGACTGGGCGTACACCATCGTATCCTTATCGGAAGGATTGGCATTTCCTCCAAAGCAGAAATTACCCAGGCTGTAGAGAATATAAGCCTTCTTGTATTTCTCAATCCCCTGCAACACATGGGGGTGATGTCCGATTACCAGATTGGCACCCTGATCAATGGCATAATGTGCATAGTCTTTCTGATTCGCATTGGGATAATACTCCCGCTCAATACCCCAATGAAAACTCACCACTATGACCTTGGCCCCTTTGCGCTTTGCCTTCTGGATATTTCGTTTAATTACCTGATTGCTTACTCCGGAAAGTCCGCTAAATCCAAGCAAGGCAATCTTCGTTCCCCGCACTTTCTTATAAGCTACCGTATCGTTGATGCAATAGTTTATCTTAGCATCCCTAAGTGCCCTCTTGGTATCCAGAAATCCCTGCTGCAAAAAATCCATGGTATGGTTATTGGCCATATTTACTACCTCCACCGAGGAGGATGTAAGTATTTTCGTATATTCCTTCTTTCCCTTAAAGGTAAAGGTCTTCTCCGCCCGGGTGTTGGCATTGGTCAACGTTCCTTCGAAGTTCACAATGGTAACATCATCTTTGGAAAAATACGGCTTCACTTTTGCCAAAAAATACTCCGGTGTCTTACGCTCATACATGGCATTGAAGTTATTATTATAGCGGCTGTCTACGCCAAGGGTACAATCCCCGGCCGCACTTAATCTAATTTCATTTAATTGATAGCGGATAATGGATGCCTTGGCTTTGGCTTCCTCTGTCCCTACTTCATTAAAAGCAACTACCTTGTAGCGATAAGTTACATTTGGTTTTATCTTCAGTCGAATCGTCTGCCGTACCGTCTTTGTAACAGGCTTATATGCGCCATCATTTGCCTGACGATAAATGTAGAATCCCTTTGCTTTTTCCGGTTTCCAGGATAATTCCACTATGTTCTTCCCTAAGGTTTTCGTTGTCAACCCCTCAGCCTTCTTCGGTGCGACTACCGTTACCGCTTCACCATCGCCACTTGCTACTGCTTGCGCCTGCTTCGCTTCGCCGGCACATCCCATTAATCCGGACGTCGCCAATGAAAATACGCTTAAAAACGCCAGGCTTTTACTCATCCATTCCTTCCTCATATGATTTTCCAGTCCTTTCCTTAAATACGTATAGTATAACACAAAAGTTTACGCTATGCACACCAGGATTCTGCTCTATCCGGTTATCAATCGCAACCTAGTCGCACCTGTCCGCTATCCATAGTCACCACATATGGAATGCCTGCTTTTTTCATTCTTGCTGTCGCCTCCTTTCCCGGATGACCGTAGCGATTATGTTTTCCGCAGGATATTACAATGCCCTGTGGATGCAGCGTTTCTATTAATTCCGTGCTATTTGAACCATTCGACCCATGATGATTGGCTTTCATAATCAGGGTATCCTTCTCATCCCGAATCCCCTTTATCTCGTCAATTAATTGTCCTTCCACCTCCATTGACATATCGCCTCCCAACCAGAATGCCTTTTTTTCTTTTGGAAACCGCACTAAAAGAGCAAGACTGCTATCGTTTACGTCTTCGCTTTTGCGCCCCAACACCGTAATTTGCAACTGTCCCAACACAAACTGCTGCCCATCCTTAAGAAAAGAAATGGGAATTTTCCTTTTCCCGGCAAGCTGACAAACCTGCCGAAACCGTGGATCTGCTTCTACGGTGTCCAAAAAACAGAGCCGACCGATGGGATACTTCTTTTCCATCAGTTCCAAAAGGCCGGAAACATGATCTTCGTCCAAATGACTTACAAACCATACATCCACACGTTTTTTCCCATGATAAGTCAAAAATGGTTTCAGGATATGGATTCCTACTTCCTTTTCGTCACTGCTGCCACCATCTACCACAAAGGTACTCCCCTCCTTTGTTTCCATCACAATTCCATCCCCCTGCCCTACATCCAAAAAAGTAACCTGATTCCTGTTCTGATGCGGAATCAAGGCAGCAGCCGGAATAAACACAACCATTCCAAGGATTATCATGAAATTTTTCCTATAATAGCTAATCATATACGCCATTACCAATGCAACAAGGTATAACCAAAGTTCCCATAAAGGCGGATGTCCAATGACTATACAACTTCCCGGTAGGCACAAATAGTGTTCTGCCAGCCAAGCAATTAAGAACGCTGCTCCCCCGGAAAAGTGCACCAAAAAATTCGAAATAACCGGAACTTCCAGAATTCCCAGCACGCCCCCGACTAATCCAAACCCCAGCAACGGCGTTACCAACGGAATTACCACCAGATTCAAAAGCAGAGAATACAACGCAACCTGCCACTGATACCACCAAATTAACGGTAACGTTACCAGGTACAAAGTACCGGAAATTATAAGGGTTTGCAGCAATGGATGTAACGTCCGGTATTTGTGCAAAATCCATTCCTTCGCCCCAAACACCCCGGTTACTGCGGCAAAGGAAAATTGAAACGATAAGGAATACAACTGATTCGGCTCCCAAAAAAGCAAAATCAGCCCCGCCAGGGCCATGGCACTCAGTCCGTCATAACTTCGTCCAATGGCCACACTCCCCAAATACACGCCAAACATAATGGCAGCACGCAATGCACTTCCGGTTCCTCCCGTCCCTATAGCAAATAGCAAAACAGCTAGAAAACCTATTATAAACTGTATATTTAAGGAAAAATTTCCTTTTCCAAGCAACGAAAGCACCATAAAGCCAATAATCGAAATATGCACCCCCGAAATTGCCAGCACATGGGATATGCCTGTCGCCCGAAAAGTTTCCTCCATCGATGCACCCACTGCCTCCTTTGTTCCCAGACATACAGCTGAGACCATCCCAGCCTCCTTTGTTCCCAACACATTATTATAAAACAGCCGGCAATCGCTTTTTATCCGCCACGCAAATCGATACACCGCCGCTTCCATCTCCAGACAGACAGACCTCCCCGGAGCCTTCTCCTCCTCGACTCGTTCCGGGAACATAGATGCAAAAATTCCTGCACCGTAGTCATATTTCCTTTCATCAAAACCTCCGTCATTACGGGCACGTTCCGGGAATCGCAAGCATCCTTCCGCCTGCACAAAGGTTCCTTCGCCTTTCGGTATTACACTATTTTGTTTTGATTGATATAAAATAATATCCGGAATGGATAAGACTGTCGTCCCCGCCAAGACACGACAGTGATGAACGCGATACTGATAACTTTTCTCGCCCTCTTTGGTTTGTATGATCAAACCCTGAATTTTCAATTTATCTGTATTTTCCTGCCTGCAGAGCCTTTCTTGTAATCCTCTCAATCGGGCATCATGCCCGTATTCTCTTAGAAAGCCAACCACAAAGACTGTAACAATTGCCAACACCAGATAGCGTAACTTTCGCTTTTTATAAAGTAAAAGTCCCGACACTCCAAGCCCCGGCAATAGAAGAACCGGCAGGCTTGTATGACCTGCCAGAATCCCTGCTGCACAAGCAAGAAACATCCACACAAACGGACGTTTCTCCATAACATTCTCCCCTTCTTTTTATTTTTTTGAGTTATCTACCAAATCCAGATTTCGCTCATAGTACTCATCTAATGAATACTTTTCCCGATACACAATTCCGGACTCACCTTTTACGGAAATCTGCACTTTATTCACATTCGGCAACTCACATAAAGAATTCACGATGGAATAAATAACCACGTCTTCCCGAACGGAATAATTTTGCTTCATAAATCCTTCGTCAAACACCACCAGACACAAACCATCTACCGTGGAAGTACTGACAAGTCTGGTATCCTTCGGAATTACAGACCGACATCCGCTTTTCGCATCCGTCTCCATTAACTGCTCCATAACGGTGCGCTCACTGGACACATTGCTCATGGCATGCACCGTTCGCACAACCGGTTTCAGTTTCTTTCCATTCTTCGTTGCAAAATACAAGGTATAGGACTGTTCCGATATAGAATTGATTTTCTGTCCCACATTTTCCACAAATGTATCCCGTCCCATGGCCCCGACAAATCGTCCCTTCACATCCTTAAGCGGTACATCGGCCACAAAAAAGCTTACGTAATCAATTTCTTCAATCTGCAATAGGGTTCGCACAATTGCAGCCCTTGCAAGTACTTCCCTTGTAACATCCATCTCTTCATAAGTGGCTGAAAAATATAAATTCAACTGCTTACCCTCAATGGTATTGTCCACTAAATCCACGTCCGATGGCAGCGCCGACTGGCGTCCTTCTCCCGGAGTTCTACGCAACTGCTTTAACAGTTCCTGCACCTTCCCCTTAACCGTCGTATTCTGTAACGTATATGCCACCGGCTCAATTTTATCCCCTTCTGTATTCAGATAGTAAATACAGTGTCCTATATCCGACTTCTCCTTAGGCGAAGCAGAACACCCCGTCATCAGAAGCAGAATACACAAAAAAAATGCTCCAAGTCTTCTTTTCATCCTAAACTCCTAACTAATATAGTTAAGCGGAATACGCACGCTAAAGGTGGTACCTACGCCAAGTTCACTATGCACCTTTATGGCACCGCGATGCAACAAAATAGAATTTCTGGTAATGGCAAGCCCCAAACCTGTTCCACCAATTTCACGGGAGTGAGACTTATCTACCCGGTAAAAACGTTCAAAAATATGCTCGATGGAATCCTGCGGAATGCCAATTCCATTATCTTCCACCGTCAAATAGAAAAACTGATGATCCGCGTTCAGGGTAACGTGCACCCAACCGCCTTCTTTATTGTTATATTTAACCGCATTTTCCACCAAATTCGATACCGCCAGTGACAACTTCACTTCGTCAATTTCCGCACTAACCGGACGGAAGCTTTCAAGTACCAGCTCCACATTTGCCGCCTCGGCAATTGGCTGAATACGTTTTAAAATCGTTTCCAGAAACTCGTTGATATTAACCAGCGTAATCTCCGGCTTTGTTGCCGATTTGTCCATTTTTACAAGAGAAAGCAAATCACTGATAATCTTACTTTCCCGTTCCACCTCATTGGCAATGTCTTCCATAAATTCACGGTATAGCTCTGCAGGTGCATCCTCCTGGGACAAAAGCGATTCAGCAAGCACTTTCATAGATGTAATTGGTGTCTTTAGTTCATGTGACACATTCGATACAAATTCCTGACGAGACTCATCTAACACCTTCATGTTATTTAACAGACCGTTAATTTCTTCCGAAATCATCTCTGTCTCCGCGCATCCTGTTACGTGAATCTCTTCATCCACCAATCCGTTTTTGCGCTGTTCTAACGCAAATTTCATTTTCTTAAATGGAATAATCAACAATTCTGAACATCCTACACTGCCAAAGAACACCAGAATCGTTAAAATGATAATCAATACATTTGCCTGTCCCCAGTAAAAATCCCGGTTTGCCATAACGGCATTTGCCGACATGTTAATAACAAACACGCCCATAATATCCTGGTTGTTCGGATTTACAATGGGAAGCGTCATTTCCAAATAGCCGTATTTCCGGTCATAACGACTGTTAACCGTACCAGCAAAAGAGGTCACCACCTCTTGCGAGGTAATCACCTTTCCTTCATCCATCTGATACGTATCCTTTACTATGGTATACGCAGAATCGATTAACATAATTCGTCCGTCATAGACATTCGATAACTGATTTAGCTGAGCATCAATCACTTCAGAATCCTGATTATTCAAATAGTCCGTGCTGGCAATCTGAGTTGCTAAAAGCTTTGACTGATTGGAGATTTCCAGCGTCTTTGCAGACACCTCTTTCTCTTCAAAACTGCGAAGCACACCAAAGCGCATCACAAACATCGGTCCTATTCCAAACAGAAGAATCAGCAAAAACACCCGAAATTGGATACTATTTATTTTTGACTTCTCTTTACGAATCTTTGACATACTATTCCTTTATCCCTAACCGCGATAGTAATATCCAACGCCCCACTTCGTATGCACATACTTCGGGTCGCTGGCATTTGGTTCAATTTTCTCACGCAACCGTCTAACATGAACGTCCACGGTACGCTCATCTCCCGGGTAATCCTGTCCCCAGACAAGGCTTAAAAGCTGCTCACGACTATACACCTTATTCGGATGCTTCACTAACAATTCCAATAAATCAAATTCCTTTGCCGTAACATTTACTGCATTTCCCTGAACATAAAGCTGACGTCCGTCACAGTCCAGCTTCAAGTCTCCGGATTCAATTACCGCAGGACTCTCTGTCGACGCCGCCTTTATGGTCGTTCTACGCATAATGGCCTTAATTCTGGCCTTCACCTCTAAAATGTTAAAGGGCTTGGTAATATAGTCGTCCGCACCATATTCAAGTCCGAGAATCTTATCCATATCATCGCCCTTCGCAGTCAACATAATAATCGGAACATCCGAAAACTCGCGAACCGCTTGGCAAACTTCAAATCCATTCATCTTTGGAAGCATGATATCTAACAACATCATATCATACACATTGGCCTTCGCCATCGCCAATGCCTCCTCGCCATCATAAGCACAATCCACTTCCATGCCATCCTGTTCCAGACTAAAACG
>SVEW01000087.1 GCA_015057205.1 Lachnospiraceae bacterium
TTCTTCATCAATCTCTGCAGCCGTTGCTTCACCGCAATTTAATACAGCGCGGCCATCCAGGTACCGACTCTCCACAGATTCCAGGCTCATTAACCCAAATCGTTTGGACATTCCATACTGGGTAACCATAGCCCGGGCAATACGCGTTGCCTGCTCGATATCGTTAGAAGCTCCGGTTGTAACAGAATCAAAAATCAGCTCTTCTGCTGCACGTCCCGCCATAAACGTTACCAAACGTGCATTTAACTCCGCCTCTGTCATCAGATATTTCTCTTCTTCCGGCGTCTGCATCACATAACCAAGTGCTCCCTTAGTACGTGGCACAATGGTAATCTTCTGGACCGGTTCTGCATCTTTCTGAAGGGCAGTAACCAACGCATGGCCAACTTCGTGGTAGGCCACAATTTTCTTCTCTTGTACACTCATAATGCGGTCTTTCTTTTCTTTACCCGCAATAACAACTTCGACAGATTCAAACAAATCCGATTGCGTTACAAATTTACGGCCATTCTTGACGGCGTTAATCGCTGCCTCATTAATCATATTGGCAAGATCAGAGCCAACAGCTCCACTGGTTGCCAGTGCAATAGCCTCCAAATCCACGGATTCATCCATAAGAACATCTTTGGAATGCACCTTCAACGTATCCAAACGTCCCTTCAGATCCGGCTTGTCAACAATAATTCTCCTGTCAAAACGTCCTGGTCGAAGCAACGCTTTATCAAGAACTTCCGGTCGGTTCGTTGCCGCCAAAATCAAAAGTCCCTTCGACGTATCAAATCCATCCATCTCCGCAAGCAATTGATTCAGCGTCTGCTCACGTTCATCATTTCCTCCACCGTAACGGGAGTCACGACTCTTACCAATGGCATCAATCTCATCAATAAAAATAATACAAGGCGCCTGCTTGTTCGCCTCCTGGAACAAATCTCGCACACGCTTTGCTCCCACACCCACAAACATCTCCACAAAGTCAGAACCTGCTATAGAGAAAAACGGCACCTTAGCCTCACCGGCCACCGCCTTGGCAAGTAATGTTTTACCGGTTCCGGGAGGTCCCACCAAAAGTGCTCCCTTTGGTAACTTTGCTCCAATTGCCGCATACTTACGTGGATTATGCAAAAAATCCACAACTTCCTGTAAGGATTCCTTCGCCTCTTCCTGACCTGCTACATCCAAAAAGGTAACGCCGGTGGATTTCTCCACATAGACCTTTGCATTGCTCTTTCCAATTCCCATGGCTCCCGGTCCCATCTTTTTCATCAGAGAGTTGGCCAGCCATACCATCAATACCAGTGGCAAAACAATGCTTAAGAAGCTTAATATATAATTGGCAGTATCCTCCGGAATATCTGCCACAATTTCCACATTATGCTCCTTCAGTAATGGAAGCAATTCATCATCCCGCACAATACCCGTCACATAATGCTTCGTTGCAAACATCTGCCGGAAGCTGGCAAATGGATTATTGGCATCTTGCTGTTCATCCGCGTTCTCTCTCTCTTTCAGATTAATATTAATCTGTTTCGTCGTAAACTCTACAGACTTTACTTCATCCTTCTTTACCATATCCAAAAATTGCGAATATGGAATTTCTTCCGTCGAACGTCCGGAATAGCGGCTCTGTATCAATGTAATTACAAAAAGGGCCACTAAACCTACTATCAATAATGTAAAGATAGAACGTCCGTTTCGACCATTTCCAGGTCGCTGGTTCTTGTTTCTATCGTCTCTTGGTTCTCTGTTATCCATGTCATCCTCCTGTTTCACCTGTCCTATCGCAGGTAGTTATATTATATGTTTCCTGCGCAATAAAATCAATCCTTTCTATTCTGAAGTTTTTGCGAATATGGAATTTTTTTTAAATAGAAGTAGATTTTTGCTTTATTTCGAGCTATAATAAATTGGTTATGTATGTTTAAAATAGCACTAAGGAGGAACCCTATGCCTGTAAAATATGTCTTCGTCACCGGAGGAGTTGTATCCGGTCTTGGTAAAGGAATCACTGCTGCATCTCTGGGACGTTTATTAAAAGCCCGCGGTTATACCGTAACCATGCAGAAATTTGATCCTTATATCAACATCGATCCCGGAACCATGAACCCGGTACAGCATGGAGAAGTTTTCGTCACCGATGACGGTGCGGAAACAGACCTTGATTTAGGTCACTATGAACGTTTTATCGATGAAAGTCTTACGAAGAATTCCAATGTCACCACCGGTAAAATTTACTGGTCCGTTCTGCAAAAAGAACGTCGAGGTGATTTTGGCGGAGGAACCGTACAGGTTATCCCACACATCACAAATGAAATAAAGAGCCGTTTTTACCGCAATTTTACAACGGACAAGACCGAGATTGCCATTATCGAGGTCGGCGGTACAGTCGGCGATATTGAAAGCCAGCCTTATCTTGAGTCCATACGTCAGTTCCAGCACGAAGTAGGCAAAGAGAACATGATTTTGATTCACGTAACTTTGATTCCTTATATCAAAGCTTCCGGAGAACTCAAGACCAAGCCTACACAGGCCAGCGTTAAGGAACTTCAGGGAATGGGTATCCAGCCGGATATCATAGTTTGCCGTTCAGAGCTCCCACTTGATCAGGGTCTTAAGGACAAGATTGCGTTATTCTGTAACGTGCCAAATAACCACGTATTGCAGAATTTAGATGTTGACTATCTATATGAGGCTCCACTTGCCATGGAACGCGAACATTTGGCACAGGTTGCCTGTGAATGTCTGCATCTTGATTGTCCGGAACCGGATTTAAAAGATTGGGAAGAGATGGTAGAAGCCCTTCGTTGCCCAACGCAGGAAGTTAATATCGCATTGGTTGGTAAATATATCCAGCTTCATGACGCTTATATTTCTGTTGTAGAAGCCTTGAAACACGGTGGAATTGCAGAACGTGCGACCGTCAATATTAAATGGGTGGATTCTGAAACCGTCACCCCTGAGAATGTGGACGAAATTCTCGGCGACCAGCAGGGTATTTTGGTACCCGGCGGTTTTGGAAGTCGTGGTATCGACGGCAAACTTCTTGCCATCGAATACGCAAGAACCCACAATATTCCGTTCCTTGGACTATGCCTTGGAATGCAGTTATCCATCGTCGAATATGCACGTCACATGTGCGGATACAACGATGCGCACAGCATTGAATTAGACCCGGCTACAACGCATCCGGTTATTGCGTTAATGCCTGATCAGGAAGGCGTTGACAACATCGGTGGAACCCTTCGTCTTGGTTCTTACCCATGTCAGTTAGCAAAAGATAGTCTCGCTTACAAGTTATATGGTTCCGAGACCATTCACGAACGTCATCGCCATCGTTATGAAGTCAATAACGACTTCCGTGCTTCTTTGGTTGAGCATGGCATGAAATTATCCGGACTTTCTCCGGATGGTCGTATCGTAGAAATGATTGAAATTCCAGATCACCCATGGTTCGTTGCAACGCAGGCACATCCGGAATTAAAATCCAGACCAAACCGGCCACATCCGCTTTTCAAAGGATTCGTGGAAGCGGCAATCAAGTGTACTCGGTAGGATAGATAATATGAGCCACAGACCTATACCTCTACTGCTCGCGAGCCTCAGCTCGAAATCGCAGTGCGCAGCATAGGTCTGTGGCCCTTCTTTTTATTCTACCGCGGGCACGTCATTGAATCCGCAGGGTATCAGCTGGCTTATAGCGAATGAATGTAAAAAGGCAGGATTATTTGCGCACTGCGATTTCGGCCCACAGGCCGCGAGCAGCAGCAAACAATCCTGCCTTCTTCTAAACAAGCTCATATTTTTTGATATACGCTACACCAAGTGCATGCGGTCCCGTATGGACGGCCGATACCGGTCCGATTTCCACAATAAAATCACTGTCCGGTTTGCGCTCAAGTAACGTCACCGGGAATCGCTCCATAAAAGTGTTCCGGAAGTCCTCCCCTTCTTCTGCATCATAACCATGTCCAACCGTAAATACATAGTCGTCAAAGTTACACTGGGAAGATGCAAAAACTTTTTCCACATGATTATACACATCTTCTATGGACTTCTTTCTTGTTCTGCTTATTCCTCCGATTCCCAATTTACCGTGTTCCAGAATCAGCAACGGACGAAGATTTAACTTTCCTGCTGCTGTAGTGGCCAATTTACCGATACGCCCGCCTTTTCTAAGATATTCTAACGACCCAACCGTAAATACAATCACGCCACTATCAAGAAGCGCCGGCATCTTGGCATTCATTTCTTCAAAGGTCAATCCATCGTCTCGCATCCGCACCATTTCTTCTACCACCAACGCCTGGGATGCGGTATTCTGAAGAGAATCATACACCGCAATCGGTGCCTTTGGATTTTCCTCTTTAATCATATTATAAGCCGTATGTGCAGAACCATACGAACCGCTCAAGGTGTTGGTAATTGTAATGCAGATTACACTATCCCCTTCGTCAAGTGCAGCTTTAAATCGCTGATAGTAATCATCAACCGACGGAAGAGATGACATTGGATACGCCTTTTCCTCCACCATTTTGTAATAAAAATCTGACCGCTTTAGTTCTTCGCGATCCTTCTGATAATGCTCCCCATCAAATGTAATATAAAGCGGAATCACTTCCACCTGATGTTCTTTCGCATAAGTAATTGGCACATCACATGCGCTATCGCTCATCAATCTAATCATATTTCTCTCTCCTTATCAACATTCAAATTATATCATGTAGTTTTTAAAACTACAAGTTAAAGTTCTACCATTCTGTCACATTTTATGTTAAACTGTGTAGTAAGGACTGCAATGGGAGGAATCAAGATGGCAAAATCAGAAAAGCAAAAACTCAAGCTCCTTGCGCTACGCGATATCTTAATGGAAAAGACGGATAGCGAGCATCCACTGAGCACGACGCAGCTTGTACAAGAATTAGAAAAATTAGGAATTCATGCCGAGCGAAAAAGTATATACACCGATATGATGGCCTTAGAAGATTACGGAATCGATATTCATACACAACGAGGTCGAAGCAACCAATACTCCATTGAATACCGGGAATTTGAATTGGCAGAATTAAAAATGCTGGTAGATGTGGTACAATCCGCCCGTTTTATCACCGAGAAGAAATCACGCGAACTAATTAGCAAACTGGAGCACCAAGCGAGCATACACGAGGCCAAACAGTTATCTCGCAACGTTATCATAACCAACCGTTCCAAAACATCGAACGAAAACATTTTCTATAACGTTGACAGCATTCACCATGCACTTGCGAATGATTGTCAGATTCAGTTCTACTATTACGAATGGACTGTTGAGAAAAAACTTGCCCCTCGTAAAAACGGGAAGCCTTACACTATCAGCCCCTGGGCTCTCATCTGGGACAACGAGAATTATTACCTGCTAGGCTACGACGCTCAGGCAAATCTTTTGAAACATTATCGTGTTGATAAAATGAAAAACATGGAAGAATTACCCGAAAAGAGGCTGGGCAAAGAAGTCTTTTCAAACTTCGATATGGCTTCTTTCCAAAAAGCAACTTTTGGAATGTTTGCCGGAGAAGAAGTTACCGTAACACTTTTAGCAAAAAAAGGGCTCACCGGCGTCTTATTAGACCGTTTTGGCAGTGAAATACTATTACACCCCGTGAACGAAGATACCGTTGAAGCGCGTGTGCCCGTCAAAATCAGCAACCAGTTCTACGGCTGGCTTGCAGGTCTTGGAGCGGATGTTGAAGTTCTTGGGCCGGAATCTGTAAAGCAAGGATACATACAACATTTAGCAGCCATACTAAAAGGGTACCTCTAAGGCACCCTTTTACTTCGTTTTATTGCGCCTGTTGGACAAATATTTCGACAGGCTCCACATTGAATGCATTCCGCACTCTGAATTTTCTTTGTTATATCCACTTGCATAGGACAAATTTGCTCACACTTTCCACATTGTATACAGCTTGTCTCATCTAGCGTCATGCTAAAGAGACTTATTTTGTGAAACAATCCATAGAATGCGCCTAGCGGGCAAAGGTAGCGACAAAACGGGCGTGGAATCGCAATTGCCAACAGCAGCACCACAATTAGCACAAGAAACTTCCAGCCAAAAAGCACTCCCATCAATTTTTGCAACGTCGGATTTAACGCCACTAGAATCACTCCCGAAGCTGTTCCCGCCGGACATACGTATTTACAAAAAAATGGTACGGCCACCCCCTTCCCCATCGCTATCGCTAAGGGAAGTGCTACAACCATAATTGCTAAAATTCCATATTTTACCATACACAAGGCCTTATGGAGTCTATCCGGCACACGAATTTTGAATGATGGAATCTTATGAAACATGTCCTGCAAGAACCCAAAGGGGCACAAAAAGCCACATACCACTCTTCCCAAAGCAATCCCAAACAGCATAATGCTACCCAAAATATAAAACGGAATTCTTCGTTGTCCCAACACGGCCTGTAGCGAGCCAATAGGGCACGCTCCCAAGGCTCCCGGACAGGAATAGCAATTCAGCACCGGTACACATGCGCCCTTACTTCTACCATTATAGATTGTTCCTGTGCCGAACCCTTTTAAATAGCCATTAAAAAAAATCCCACTTGCCAACTGGATTCCCAAACGCAACTTTCCTAGCCTATTCCTATACATTCCAGACATATTCTCACAGCTTTCTCATACACAGCAGTGTACTCTCCGTTGAAAAGTCCTATCCCGACCACCACACATGCCACCACTAATAAAACATCCCGCAACTTATTTTTCAAAGGAAATTTCCTCCTTATCCATTTGCTTCAAAGCATTGTTCACATAAGAAAGATAAGCTTTCTCGGTGTCCTCCTGAACGCCCACCATTTCATCGCCAATGAGATTTCCCTCACTATCCACCAAAACTGTAGTCGGTGTATACTGAATACGGTCGCACACAATCAGAAAATCCCCTTCTCCACTCACAATGGTTCTGCCGCGAAATCCGGCTTCCTTCAAAATTGCTTTTGCCTCCTTTGGCGCTTCATCACCATCCAGACAGACAGTGACAAACTGCACGTTTTCGGGTAGCTTTGCAGCAAAATCTGCCAATTCCGGCATTTCTTCCACACAGGGACCACACCAAGTCGACCAAAAGTTCAAAATAGTAAGGTCGTACGCTTTTAAATCCTTAAGTTCGAACTTCTTCCCATCAAGGGTTTTACATGCAAAGTCTTTCAAATTTCCAAATTTCTTCGCTGTACCCTCAAGGTTCGTCCTTTCTTTTACACTTTTTCCTTTCTCTGCCTTCTTTATACTGCAGGCCGAAAAAAGCAGCGCGCTCAACAAGACCAGCATCAGTCCCCACAATCTGTTCTTATTCATCAAACTCAACAATTACAAAAAATCCTTTCTCCGTCTCCTCAATACTTACTACTGTTCCTTTTTTTGACTTTATACGTTCACTTGCAACAAAATTAGCCGACATAGCATATGCCCTTCCCAAGGTGTAATAATACGATGTCGGCAATTTGCCTTCGGTAATGTCTAACACGTCGCCCGGCTTGCACAAGCCGGGGCGCTCCATCTTAAACTCTTCCCGTCTCAATTACATTTCCTCCATTCCGCCGAAATTCCATTATCAGAATCCTGCTGTCTTCCGGCTTCCATGTACAGGTCAAATGCACATCCTTCGCATGACAGCTATCACCTTTTTTCAATTTCAAAAAGCAATCATCGTCATAATATAGAACGCCATCTGAGTCCGACGCAAACAAAATATATTCGCAGTCCTTTTCCAATACAAATGGACACTCTGCGTCTTGGTGGTACATGTTTCCGGTAGCCCCGCCAGCCAACATTAAATTCATATCCGGTGCTTTGCCCACGCAATGTACCTTCTTTCCTCCATCAAAGCTAATTACTCGAAAACGGTCAATCGTTTCAACTTCTTTATCTCCTTCAAAGGTCAGTCGTATATCATCAGAAAGAACTGTTAGCTCACGATGAACCCCCGGTAAAATTGTAAAATCCGACTCTTCCTGTTCCACTGTGGCCGTACTCACGCGCACCAAAAAATCGCGTTTTCCATAATCCGCTCCTTCCGGTGCAATAAAAATTTCACGGGTGGTCCCACCACTCCATTTAGTCTCTTTATACTGCTTCGCCTTGATTACTTCAAGCATAATTCCGCTCCCTTTTTAGAAATATTTCAAGTTCATATCTGCACTGCAATCACACAAAAATTGTGCCAAAAGATCAATACATGCCTCCACGTCCTGAAGACTCACCACTTCTCCCGGACAATGCATATACCGAAGCGGAATTGACAAAAGGGCAAACGGAACACCCACTCCACTCTTATGCATTACATCGCCATCCGTACCGGTTCTGCCGTTTGCAGCTTCCCACTGAACCTCGATATTCTGCTTCTTTGCAGCCTCTGCCAGCTTTTTATTTACAATTTTATGAATAGATGGGTTATTGCAAATAACCGGACCCTTTCCAAGCTGAACGTCGCCGGTTGCGGCAATATCTACACCCGGATAATCACTGGTATAAGTCACATCAACAGCAATTGCTATGTTCGGCTTCACTCTGGATGCTGTAAAATAGGCTCCATTCATGGTGGTCTCTTCTCCGGTAGTACTTGCCGCATACGCACCAATAGAGCATCCCATTTCCTTTGCTTTGGCAACAGCCTGCATCACAATAAACGCACCCACACGATCGTCTAGTGCGCGTCCTGCAATTCTATCATTTAACAGCTCACGATAATCCGTATCAAACGTCAGCGTATCGCCTAACTGCACGTGCTTCAATGCATCCTCTTTACTGGTTGCTCCAATGTCCACCGTCAAATCACTTGCGGATAAATCCTTATTCTTGGCAATAGCAGCTGTGCGTACAACGGTTCCGTAAAGAACACCCTCTCGTGTATAAACGCGAACCTTATGCCCCGGATAACAACTTACCGGAATGCCACCAATCTTGGTAACCTTTAACATACCCTCGCCGGTCACTGCAGTCACCATTAATCCAATCTCATCTGCATGCCCGGTCAGCAAAACTTTAAACTCTGCATCCGGATTCACTGCCGCATATACATTGGCCATCTCATCCGTTGTCACACGATCCACTTTGCCCTGCATGTAATCATAAATCTTGTGCTCCAACTCCTGCTCATTTCCAGATACAGAAGATGTTGATAACATCTCATACAAAAATTTCTTGTCCATAGTTTCCTCCAATACTCTCGCTTTATTTAATCATCGTCAAGCAAATCCGATGCACTACTCAAATGTTGTCTTACGCGCAATCGCAAGGACATTGCATTAATCGGTTTTGCCAAATAGCCCTGCGCCCCAGATGCAAAGCACGTCATAACCGTAGCTCGATCCTTGTTCCCGGTTAACATAACCACCGGACAATTATTAAACCGCTCATCCATACGCAACTTGCGTAGCAAATAAATACCATTATGTTCCGGCATCTCAAAATCCAACAAAATCAGATTCGGTACATGTGTCTCGCAATAGGCCTCCGCCTGTTCCGCACTGTTTACGGCCACAATCTTGGCTTCCCCTTTCAGAATTGCTTGTACATTCTTTAATGTCGTCACATCGTCATCCACTACCAGCACAACATTCACACGCGGCTTTGGCTTATTTGCTTCCAAAATCTGGTGAATTCGGCTACGCAACTCCTCACGGTTAACCGGTTTTACAAGGTATCCCACTGCCTTCTTCTCAACGCTGGCAACCACTGTGTCACGATCAGAGTCTCCGGTAAGAATCATGACCGGAAGCTTCTTCATTCCCGGCTTCTCACGAATCTTGTCCAACACATCCAATCCGCTCATCCCCGGCATATTGATATCAAGCAACATAACATCCGGTTTAAAGGAATTCAAAAACTTCAATGCCTGTTCG
>SVEW01000088.1 GCA_015057205.1 Lachnospiraceae bacterium
TTGAATGATTTGTTGCTTTATGATTGAAAAGTCTTGTTTCACTACCTCTTAATAGTTTCTGATAATCCGACTGGGGATTATATATGTATTCGCTCTCATCCTCGCCTTCTCCGGACTCAAGGTATGCCAAATCAGAAATAGCGTCCCGAACCGTAGTCTTTTGTAATTCCATGCCATCCGGTAGCTTTATATCCTTTTTTCTGGTTGTTCCAATTATTATGGTTCTTTCCCTCGTTTGAGGCACTCCGAAATCATACGCATTCAATATTCCATGATTAAGCTTGTATCCCAATTCCCCAAATTTGGTATATATTTGCTTTAAGAAAAAACCGTTTCCAGAAGAAACCATATTTTTTACGTTTTCTATTACAAACACTTCTGGTCGCAGACGTTTTACAAGTTCCACATATTCCAAAAACAAAAAATTTCGCGGATCCTCAATCCCAAGATTTTTTCCCTTTAAACTAAATCCCTGACAAGGTGGTCCACCAATAATCATATTCACCCTTTTCTCAATACAAAGACGCTCTATCTCCTGCTTAATTTTTTCATCACAGATATCTCCGCAAATGCATACTGTATTAGGAAAGTTTTTCTGAAAAGTACCGATAGCACTTTCATCAAAATCCAATGCTACTTCCGTTGAAAATCCTTGAACTTGATCAAGTCCACATGAAAAGCCTCCTGCACCGCAGAACAAATCTAAAATCCGAAACTCCTTCATCTCAAATATCTCCTACTTTCGCACTCTTCCACTTTTTGCTAACAAACTAGCGGAACTAATGTGATTCACAGATATTTTTGAAAAATTTAAGGGTTCTATTTTTGCTTGCGTTTCACAAAGCAGACTTTTTGAATCATGACATTTATAATAGAATTAATGTGATTTTTATAGATTTAAAGATATAAATAAAGGTGTTTCTTATTGTCTACTATTTGGAACAATTTTCTACATTTTCCCGTTCTTTTGCTCGTCGATAAAATGTTGTATAACTCATCCCGCAAAGCTCTGCAGCTTTTCGAATAGACATTTTTTCGTTTTTCCATAACAAATATGAAGTATTAAATTTCTCCGGCTCTTCAATTTTATTTCTACCAAATTGAACGCCTTTTTCCTTTGCAACTGCTATGCCTTCTTTTTGCCTTTGGCGAATAAACGTCCTTTCCGTCTCCGCAACATAGGCTAAAATCTGCAATACCAAATCTGATATAAATATCCCCGTCAGACCGTTGTTGCTATCTACAGTGGTATTTAACAAAGGCATATCCAGTACTTCAATATTGACTTTTATTTCTTTTGTCAGAGTTCTCCACTGCTCAAGTATTTCCTGATAATTTCTTCCAAGTCGGTCAATACTTTTTATTATTATCAAATCTCCCTCCTTTACTTGGGAAATCATCTTTTTATAGGCAGGTCTTTCAAAATCCTTACCAGAAAATTTGTCTACATATATGTAGTCAACCTTTCTTTTCTTAAGCGCTTTTAATTGCCTATCCGGATTCTGATCTTTTGAAGATACTCTTACATATCCGTAAATTGCCATACATATCGCCTCCTTCTATATAAGAATAAAAGCAGACAATAAGAAACATAATTTTATGTACTTAAAATAAGTCCATTTAAAACATAATACCACAAAATGTACTTAAAATAAACTTAAATCAAGTATTTTGAAAGCGAGTGTTATTATGGACAAAAAAGAAAAGCATTTAGGTTTGCGTATTGATGAAGAAACTCATCAAAAATTAAAAGAAATGGCTTCCTATAATGGCCGTTCGATAAACGGTGAAGTTCTATATATTATCCGCCAGGCCATCCGGAAATATGAAGCCGAAATAAAGTAAATTTCCCCTTTTACAGAAAATATAATGTTTGTGTACTTGAATGAATCGTAAGATACCAGACATAGAAATTGTATTGAAAAAATGTAGACATCTACTAACATAGCATAGCATCATCCCGCCGTCAACTACAAAAGACTAATCTTGTACGCCGAAAAACGCACAAAAAACGGCATCTCCAGCCCACAAAACTGGTGATGCCGTTTTAAACTGTAGATAAAATATCCGGTTGTTTCTCTACTCTAATAAGAAAATACGGGTGGATTCCACCAATGAAGAAATCGCCCGTAACAGAAGTTTGTGAAACGAAAAACTTTACGGGTATTGCGACGAAATCACGTTCTTTACACGTAGCCATTTGCTATGGATTATGGAAAAGCTACGGGTGGATTTGCGCTTATAAGAATCCACCCGTACAAATTCGGAAAAGCACACCCAAAGCCTACGGGTAAATTGTAATTTTCCAGAATTCACCAGTACAAATTCGGAAAAGCATAACCGCAGCCTACGGGTAAAAATGAAAAAATAGTATATGACACGTAATCCTTTTTGAACCCAGATGCGCTACCAATCCCACTCTGTAAACATTTAAAAAACGGCACCTCCAGCCTACAGCTGTCGGTGCCGTTTCACATGCACTACATTCTTCCGGAAATCTCTTCCACTACTTTCATCGCTTCAAACACTGCGCTACGAAGGCCACGCTCTTCCAATACACGTACTGCTTCGATGGTGGTTCCTGCCGGAGAGCATACCATATCTTTCAACTCACCCGGATGCTTACCGGTATCCAGTACCATCTTCGCACTGCCAAGCACTGCCTGTGCGGCAAACTTGTAAGCTTGCGGTCTAGCCATACCACCGCTTACTGCTGCATCTGCCATCGCTTCGATAAACATGTACACATACGCAGGAGAGCTTCCGCTTACTGCAGTAACGGTATCCATTAACTTCTCCGTAACCACTTCCACTTCTCCGAAGCTTCTTAGTAATTCTAAGACTTTCTCCTTCTCTTCCTCCGTCACAAATTCATTTGGCGTCGCCGCCGTCATACCTGCACCAACCATCGCCGGCGTATTTGGCATCAAGCGAACAATCTTAACATCCTTGCCGAATTGTTCTCTTAACCACGCTAACGTCTTGCCAGGTGCAATGGTAATAACAATCTGGTCATTACGAATCTCGCTCGCAATCTGTTTAATTACTTCCTGATAGTATTGCGGTTTTACCGATAAAAACAGCACATCCGTCTGTTTCACAACCTCAAGATTATTCTCGGTCGTGTGAATGCCGAACTGTTTCTCTACCTTCTCTCTACTTGGCGCAAACACGTCTGCTCCATACACTTCATCCGGTTTCGAAAGACCATGAGAAAGAATTCCTCCCATAATCGCACTTGCCATGTTACCTGTTCCGATAAATCCAATCTTCATCTTTTTCATCCTCCGATCTAATTTACCCATCTACCACTATTATACTCCTCTAACTCAGCCCGGTCAAAGGATTTACCTGTTTTGTTCCGCACCCACATCCCAAGTTGAAATGTAAAGTAGCGTCACTTGATTCTTTTTATTCAAACACACCCCTATATTTCTGGCACCGTACATGTTGCCTTTCACTTTAAACTGGGTGTTAAACCATTTCTTGCTCATCACCTTGTCACTCTTGCCATTTTCATTGGTGGAATAAACCACCTTGCAGCCCTTCGCCAACTTGAAGCGGTAAGACTTCTTGTTCATGGTCACGATCTTTGTAAAGATGCCGCCTTTCATTTTCGATTTCTTGCAAAGAAAACCGTCCTTACCACGTTTCAGCGTCAGTTTTCCGCTTTCAATTTTGCCGGAAACCTTTGAACCCATATTGGTGACAAAATACGCACTCTTTAACACCTTCTTCAGATACGAGCCCGTAGTCTTCTGACCGGTTGAGCTAGTTCCACCGCCGGAACTGTCGCTATTGCTACTGCCAGTCCCCTTAAAAAGAATGCCGTAACCAATTGGCGTTCCCTTCGGATCGGAAGATTCCTCCCCACAATAGTTCACCACCACATAATAGGTAGAACCGGCTGTAATGTACTTGCTAACATCTACCGGAGAATCATTTACCGCCCACCAGGAATGATACACCTTATTGGTCAATGCTTCATCGGAATAAACCGTAATTTCCAGCTTCTTCTCGCCATCAACGCTTAAGGTATACGCTCCCTTAGCTTCAAAACGAAACACATCCACGTCGTAACGATTATCAAGGGAACCGTATTTGGTAACATTTTCCACCATATAATCCGCTAATGCGCCAGTATCCCCCTCGTTATCCATGGCGCGCTTCACCGTCACCGTTGCCTGGAAATCATAGGATGCATGGGTTTCAATACAGAAATAATACGTGGTGTTCACAGCAAGCTTCTTATCCGTTCCCAACGCACTACCAAGATTCAACCAACTACCCATGGATATTCCCTTGGCAACCGCGATGTCACGATTATGTGGATCCGTTGACACATACCACTCCGGTGACATTCCTTTGCTTGACTCCGCCTTTTCCACTGTAATTCCATAATATTCCTTCATGTTCCCAGTGGTAAAAGAAAACGCACAATAAGAAAAACCGGAATTTGCCGGCACCGTAATGTTGCTTGGCTGATCAATCACAAGATTTCCCCCATCTGCTACCGATGCCTCAGCATGTACCGTACGCATCTGTCCACCAAACGGATGCATACCCACCATCATTGTTGCCGCAAGCAGCAACGCCAATACTTTTTTTCGCATAGGACCTCCTCCTTTGTTATAAAACCACCTATGTAAAAAGTGTATAATTCAAGGTCCTCTTTGTCAATCGAACAAATGGTGAAAGAATCCAAATATTTCTAATGTCATTCCATCTAAATGCATTTTTGCGTTGCACCAATCCATAGGCATACCGCCCACAACAAAAATTGCAAACTTCGAATTCCAATTTCTCTTTTCATACTCACCTCATTTTATAGCATACTATCTCCAACGCTCACCCGCTTACGGATATAGTTTCCCACTTCCGTTATGCACAAAAGCGTTCCCACCAAAAATACACCCGGGAACACAATTATCCACCAATTGCCGGATAACAGCGCTTTTTCCGAAAGGGACAACATACTTCCCCAGGAAATGATTTCAAGGGGCAGTCCAATTCCCATAAAACTTAGGGTGGACTCCGCCACAATAGCACTTCGCACCTGCATGACCACCATAAACATGATGGAAGAGATGAAATTTGGCGTCAAATGATGCCATAAAACGTAAAAGAAGTTGCCACCCATCATCCGCGCCGCCAGTATATACTCACTGTTGCGCAGCTGGCGCACCTCGGTACGAACAACTTTTGCCATACTCATCCAGCTGGTCACACCAATCACCACCGAAATGGTAATGGGATTCGGCTTACCAAGAATTGCCTGTAAAAAGATAACCATTAGCAGATTCGGAATCGCTAATAATATCTCTGTAAGTCGCATAATCAGTGTGTCTGCTTTCTCTCCTGCTAATCCACTCACCGCTCCAACCACAATGGCAATCGCCGTGGAAATTACCGTTGCAAGCATTCCGATCGAAAGGGAAACTCTTCCCCCATACCATATCATAGAAAAAATATCCCGCCCCATGGTATCCGTTCCAAAGAAAAATTCCTTTCCCGGTGCAATGCCGTATTTTAGGATATCCATAAAGGTTGGGTCTTTTGGCAAAAACGGAATTCCTAAAAAACATCCGGAAAACAAAATGACTAACATCATTTCTGCCACGACAGGATGTTCTTTATACCACGGCACGTTCTTCGTCACCGTTTGGTCCGGACGCTCCAATCGTCCCACAACCACAAATTTATCGTTCATCATGGAACACCTCCTCTGCCCGGATACGCGGGTCTATCCGCTCGTTAATGGCCTGCGCAATCATATTGCCCAGAATCACCGTAATTCCGGATAAAATACACAACACCATCAATAGATTATAATCCTTAAACCGCGCCGATTCATAAGCCAGCTTTCCGATGCCCGGAAAGGAAAATACCGTTTCCACAATGTAGGTTCCACCCAAAATATGTGGAATGGAAATCGCCATCAAGCTAAAATAACTTGGCAACAAGTTGCGCAAACAATGTCGATACAGAATCTGTCTTCTGGACAAGCCTTTTGCCTTAGCCAAAAGCACATAATCCGTCCGTATCTCTTCCAAAATCTTATTTCGTATCATATAGGCATAGTACCAAAGATGCCCCAATACCACCACCGTCATTGGCAAAATCAAATGCCACACCCGATCTGCTAATGAGTCTTCTGTAAGGCTGTGGGCTCCACTGCTTGGCAACACCTGCAGTTCTACCGCAAATATTAAAATCAGCATTAAAGAAACCCAAAATTCTGGGATGCAACTTGTAATCGTACCAACCTTACAAATAATACGATCTATCCAATGTTCCTCATACAACGCGCATACGATTCCAATCAGTAATGCCAGACCAAATGTCAGTACAAAACCGATTCCACCCAGAACCAACGTATAGGGAAGTCTTGACAAAACCACTTCTATTACATCCTGTTTATATTTATAGGAAATACCAAAATCGCCTTTTACCGCACTCTGCATCCATTTTCCATACTGTGTCAAAATCGGCTCATCAAGCCCCAGTTTATTCTCTGCCCAAGCTCGTTCTGCCGGAGTCATCTTCTCCACCCGGTCTCCATAATAGGACAAAAGCGGATCTCCCGGAGCCAGTCTGGAAATGGCAAATACCAGGAAGCTTAACACCAGAACGCTTACAAAAAACACGAGTATTCGTCCAATTATCTTTCGCATGGCGCACCCTCCTTATGAATTTTTGGCACAGCTGCTAACAATTCTTTTGTGTAAGCATGCTTTGGATTCGCAAAAATCTCTGCCGTATCGCCCACTTCCACCAGTTCTCCATTCTTCATAACCCCCACCCGGTCGCAAAGGAACTCCACCATAGCCAAGTCATGCGCTATGAAAATTATGGAAAATCCATGCTCTTTCTGCAAATGTTTAAACAGGTTTATAATTTGAGCCTGTATAGATACATCCAATGCTGCAATGGGCTCATCCGCTATTAACAGCTTCGGGTCCGTTGCCACCGCCCTGGCAATGGCAACACGCTGCCGCTGTCCTCCTGACAATTCTCCCGGATATTTTTGCATGCTTTGTTCATCAATTCCCACATAGGATAGCTGGAAAATAGCCTCTTTTTCCAACGATCCGCGCTTTGGTTTGATATGTTGAATGCGAAACGGCTCCGTCACCAGATAAGAAATTTTCTTTCGTTGATTCAAACTGGACGTAGAGTCCTGAAAAATCATCTGTCGTTCCATCTGTAGTCGCTTTTTATATTTTTTCCGTGCCCCTTTGTCATGCACCGGAATTCCATCGTAAAATACTTCTCCTACGTAATCCGTATACACATCCATCAGGCACCGGGCTACTGTGGATTTGCCCGATCCGGACTCGCCTACCAGCCCAAAAATTTCACCTTCTTTTACAGAAAAACTCACATCCTTTACTGCCACAAACCGGCGTTTTCCCGGCATCCGAAATTCCTTTGTCAAGTGATTTACCCGAACAATCTCTCCGGTATCTTTCTTTTTCTCATGCACATGCGTATGCCCATCTGTATACATAATCGGATTTGTAAAGGTTACCTTTGGCGCTTTTTCATGCAACAGCCAGGTGGCCGCCTGATGGGTTGGCGATACGTCAAAAAGAGGCGGTTCCTCTTCATAATCTATGGCCAACGCATACTCATTTCGCACAGCAAAAGGATCTCCTTTTGGCAATGTCAACAAACTCGGAGGCATTCCCGGAATCGTCGCTAATTCTTCCTTTCCTTTGGAAAACTCCGGCAGGGATTGCAACAGCCCCCAGGTATAGGGATGGCGCGGATCTCTGAAAATCTCTTCTCTGGTACCGATTTCTACAATCCTTCCGGCATACATCACTGCAACTCTATCCGCCACCTGATTTACCACACGCAAATCATGGGATACAAAAATAGTTGCCATCTGCATTTTTGTCTGAATCTCTTTTAAAAGCTGCAATATCTGCGCTTGTATCGTCACATCCAATGCCGTTGTCGGCTCATCTGCCAACAGCACCTGCGGATTATTGGCAAGTGCAATGGCCAAGACGCTTCTTTGCCGCATGCCACCGGAAAACTCGTAGGAATACTGTTTTGCCCTAAGTTCCGGCTGGTCAATGCCAACAAGCGAAAGTAACTCATACACCCGCTTTTTTACATCTTCTTTTAACATATATGGCTGATGCATATAAATAGCTTCCGCAATCTGACTTCCTATGGTCATGGTTGGATTCAACGCTGTCAGCGGATCCTGGAAAATCATAGAAAAGAAGCTGCCTCGGAGCTTTCTCTTTTGCTTTTCTTTCAGAAGCAAAAGGTTCTCACCCCGGACAACTACTTCTCCACTTGCGGCGCCATTCCCCGGTAACAATCCCATAATCGCCTTACATAAAGCACTTTTGCCACAGCCGGATTCCCCGACTATGGCAAGTACTTCACCTGTTTTCAGCGAAAAAGATATATCACGTACGGCATGCACCGTTCCTTGTTTCGTTTGAAAATTTACACTTAAGTGTTTTACATCTAACATTAGTTCAACGTCCATTCTGCAACATTCCAGAAAATACCAACACCATGATGTCCTAACACAGTATCTTTGCTGATTCCGGAAACGTTTGATTTTGCAACGTAATTCGCATCAATGTAGCAAATAAAAGTATACGCCGGATCTTTTGCAAGCTCTTCCTGGAATTTGCCATATGCTTCTTTACGTTTATCTGTTTCTTCTGTCTGACGCGCTTCCATCAGATATTTGTCTACTTTTTCATTGGAGTAGCTGTTGTAGTTTGCCCCTTTTTCGGTTCCAAATACCTTGTAGGTATGATCATCTGCATCAAACGGACTTCCCCATCCAATAAGGAAAGCTTCCTGTCCGCCCCAGTCAATTTTGGACGGAACTTCTACTTTCATCTCGATACCTACTGCCGCTAACTGCTGACTTGCTGCCTGTGCGATATCAACACGCACCTGATCTCCCACCTTACAGTTACAGGTAAAAGAAACTTTCTTTCCATCACGATAGTAGAATCCATCGTCTTTTTTCTCACATCCTGCTTTTACCAGCACTTCTTCTGCCTTCTTGGTATCATAGGAATACTGTTCCACATTCTCGTTGTTGTAGATGTTTCTCTGCAGTGGTCCGTATGCAATCATTCCCTGTCCAAGAATTACCGCATCAATAATGGCCTGGCGGTCAATTGCATAGTTGATTGCCGGAATCAAATCTTTATTCTTCTTCCAATATTCATTTGCAAAATTGTACATAATTCCACGATAGTCGCTTGTCAACATATCGTAGCAGGTAAATCCGTCTTTATCCTTGAAATTCTGTGCATCCTTCGGTGTAAGCTGCGCCAAATCAAGCTCACCGGACTGCATCTGAATTGCTTTAGCATTATCATCTTCTACAATTTTGAAAATAATCTTATTAATCTTCGGCTCTCCCTTGAAGTAATCTTTGTTCTTTACCAGGGTAATTGCCTGTCCTTCTTCCCATTTTTCTAATTTGTATGGGCCTGTTCCTACCGGATTTCTAAAGTAATCGGACTCCTGCATATTCTCGCCTTCCAATAAATGTTTCGGAAGAATTCCCATGGTCATGTAGTCCAAAAATGCCACATTCGGTGCTTCCAATGTAAACGCTACCGTATTGTCATCCACTACTTTAATCTCTTTTACATCTTCAAAATTCGGTGCATTCTCGGAACCATTATCCGGATTCATAATCGCTTCGATGGTAAATTTCACATCCTCTGCTGTGAATGGCTTACCATCGTGCCATTTCACACCCTCTTCCAAATGGAAGGTATAAGTACATGTATCTTTATCGTATTCCCACTCTTTTGCAAGTCCAGGAATTACTTCGTTCTTA